>JAZRSZ010000051.1:0-28810 GCA_045651695.1 Candidatus Gastranaerophilaceae bacterium | reverse complement strand
TCTATGCTTCCTTTTTTTAAATGGTATCTATCACTATACTAATAGCATCCGATGTCATTTGTGGATATACTTTTTCATTGATGACCACAACCGGTGCAAGTCCGCAAGCACCTAAACAACTTACAGTTTCAACTGAGAATAACCCGTCATCACTTGTTAATTGGTTGTCTTGCATTTTTAATTTGTTTCTAATGGCATTCAATACAGGCATAGAACCTCTAACGTGGCATGCTGTACCGTCACAACATTTAATCTCATATTTACCTTTTGGTTCTAATGAAAATTGAGCATAGAATGTTGCTACCCCAAATACTGTTGCAGGTGATAAACCTTCAATTTTTGTACCGATGTAAATCATTGCTTCTTCAGGTAAGTATCGGTATTCTTCCTGTACCTTTTGCAAAATTGCAATAAGATTAGATTTTTTGTATTCATACAAACTTAAAATCTCTTCCAATTTTGCAGTGCTGATTTTTCCTAATTCAGTCATTATTAACTCCTATTCGTTTGTATAATATATTAGACCCTGGTTTTATAGTACCATAAATAAATCTTTAAAATCAAGGATTTTACAGTATTTTATAATATTTTATTGCATAAATTTTTGACTGGACAAATATCACATTTAGGTTTTATTGGTTTACATACATTTTGGCCGTGTGTTACAAGTAGTGAATTGAACGTTAGCCAATACTTTTTAGGTAATTTTTCCCGTAATGCAAATTCTGTTTCTTCTGGAGTGTTTGTTCTTGTGTATCCTAATCTATTTGAAATTCGGTGAACATGTACATCAACACAAATTGCAGGTTCGTTAAATCCTTCTGCTATTACTAAATTGGCTGTTTTTCGTCCAACACCTTTGAATTTGCATAATTCGTCAATTGATTTCGGAACTTGTGAACTATATTTTTCAACTAATTCTTTAGAAAGTTCAATAATTTGTTTTGCCTTATTTGCGTAAAAACCTACTGGATATATTGCTTTGGCTAATGTATCAACGTCTAAACACGCAAAATCTTTTGGAGTTTTGCCTAATTTAAGCATTCTTAATGTCGCTGGATATGTAGTTTTGTCGTTTGTTCTTAAACTTAATATGCAAGCGATTAAAACCAAATACGGATCGTTAAAACTATCCATAAGTTTTACAAAATCGCTTTGAGGCTGTTTAGATGCTTCTAATTTTTCTATAATTTTTTCAATATTAACCACGTTTGACATTTAAAAGTTTTCTCACATCTACTATTGTTTTAAGTTTTAGTGCAAAAATGTTATCCTTATCAAATTTTAGTAATTTAACGGCATCTTTTTCTGTTGTTACTATTTTGCCTCTAATGTCCATAATGTCTATTGGTGTGTATTGGTGATGATCGTCAAAGGCAATTTCTTCTCTCACGTCATAATTTTTTAGAAAATTAAAGAATTGTTGTGGTTGTCCAATCGCACAAATGGCAGTTATAGACGCTCCTTCTTCTAGTTTCTCACCTGTTTTTATGTTGTATATATAATCAGGTTCTGTATAACAAAGTTGAGTCGTAATGTTCAATCTATCTTGCATTATTTGAGCAAAACGTTCTGCATCAGTGTGGTCTAAATTTTTGCTAACAACTAGTAATTTATCTATTCTGTCGAGTGCTTCAGCACCTTCTCTCATAGGCCCCGCAGGAAGTAATTTTTCATTCCCTAAACCCATTTCACTATCCATTAATACTATGTCTAAATCCCTATGTAGTTTTCTATGTTGAAATCCATCATCAAGTATTATTATTGATACTCCAAGGTTATCAATTGCAAATTTTGCTGCATCGTATCTACTTTTGCTGGTTAGTACGCAAACCCCTTGTGCTTTTTGGGCAAGCATAAATGGTTCGTCTCCTGCTAATGATGCGGGATAAAATACGTTTTTACCGTCGGAAATTACGTTGACATTTTTGTTCGATAACTTGCCACCATAACCTCTAGATACAATTGCAACTTTTTGGTCTTTTTTTGCTAAATATCTAGCAATTTCCAACACAACTGGAGTTTTTCCAACACCACCAGTAGTCAAATTTCCTACAGAGATTACAAATGCCTTTACTTTTTTAGGTTTTATAATTTTTTTGTCGTATAAAAAATTCTTAAAACTACTTCCTAATCCGTAAAAAAACGAACAGCAACTCAAAACTTTGGGCAATAAGCCTTTTGGGTTTCGGTCATAATGTAATTGTGTAATCTTTGTTTTTATATTCATTTTAGAACATTAACCTAAATAGTAAGAATCGTTTATTTAATTTTTCAGAGAATTTTCTCAAATTATGTGTTGTTGCTGATGTATCATCAATGATTTGTTGAATTTCAGTTTTGTTTTCTGGATTTATTTCGTTCAACGCCGCAAGTGTTGTTGAAATGTCAGTCATTGCTTTATTAACATTGTTTACTGTTCTTGTTAAATCTTTTTTAATGTTATCATCCTTAGTCATAGAATTAATATATGTACTTATTTCATTAACATTATGCATTGTTACTTTTAAATCAGCAAGTATTGCATTTGCTTCTCCGCTATCCATAATTTTATTTAAGTTCTTAGATAAAATTTCCAAAGAATCTGCAGTTGAATATAGTTTTGTTTTAAATTCCTTATCACTTATTAATTTATTTAAGTTGTTAGATAGTTTTGAAAAATCGTTTCCGGTTTTATCTAAAAGTGCTATCAATTGTTTTATATCACCGTGTGATGAGTCTAATAATTTGTCAAATTTATCCATTGTCTCTGCAGATTTTGCAGTTAAATCGTTTATATTTGAAACAGATTTTTGCAAATCAGCGATAACTTCGTCTGATAGCAAATCATTGATTTTTCTGTTTGTTTCAGTCAATGATTCTGCGGCTTTATATTGCCATTCGATAAAATCAGACATTCTAGTAGGATTAATTATTGTGTATGGAGAATCTTGTTTAGGATAAGGTAAAACAACTTCATCCAAAGTTGCTATTCTTAATTTTTTTGTTCCTTGAGTTGTAACTGGGTTGCCTTTCATAAATTCAGGTAAAATCAAACCCGGTAAATTTACGATGTAATCAATTTTATATGCATAGTTTGTTTCAATATCATCTCTTAAGTTATAAGGGACAGCATCTCTTGAAATTACTTTTATTGCTTTTACTATACCAACATCGTAGTATTTATCATCAAGTTTCATTTGCACTGCATCATCTTTAAATAATACATCTTTAGTTACCATAGGAATGTACAATGTTCTTAATTTAGGTGGAGTGATTTCTAGGAATAATTCGCCGATTAAGCCGGATTGTTGAATTGTAAATGCAGATGCCTCTGGAATTTTTACATCAGGATCTGTAATTACAAATTTTACTTTAACGTAATTTTCTTCACCGTTCATTACTGGTTGAATTTCTTCAACTTGTCCAACTCTAATACCCATCATTTGAACGCTTGAACCTGGACGCATTCCGTTTACGTCTTTGAATTGTATTTCGACTCTTTTTGCATTAGAAAATGCTCTACCTTTAACTTTTAAAACAACACTAAAAAGTAATACTAATGCGATTAGAGTTAATAAACCAACCTTAAAAGATGATGAAAATTTCATTTGTTCCCTTTCCTCTAACCTTTATTTTAACAAAAAAATAAGAATAATGCAAAATTATAAATAATTTGCAAGAATGTTTCTTACATAGTTTTGAGTTTCTTTGTATGGTGGAACTCCGTCATATTTATCAACGGCACCAGGACCAGCATTGTATGCTGCAAGTGCTAATATTACATTACCATTATATTTCTGTAACATTGATTTTAAGTATCTTACTCCACCGTCAACGTTTTGAACAGGATTGTATGCATCTGTTACCCCAAGACCTTTCGCTGTGCTTGGCATAAGTTGCATTAGTCCCATTGCGCCCGCTTTTGATTTAGCATTTGGGTTAAATCCTGATTCTTGTTTTATTAATGCTTTTACTAATTTTTCATCAACCCCGTGTTTTTGTGAAACTTTAGTAATCATATCCATTATTTGACTTTTTGAATTATTAATACTACTAATGTTAGCATTTACGGCTGTTGCTTCTTGTAGTTTTGAAGTTAATTCTGGATTAGCAATTTTTGCTTGAACATTAAGTGATTGTGGGTTGCGTAATAGGCTACCGAAGTTAACGTTTTGAGTGCTAGATAAAACTTTTTCAAAAGATTGCACATTGGGATTGCTTGGTGGCAATATTGTGTTTATATCTGCACGTTTTTGTCCAACATTATAATAGTTATTTACGTAACGATTCATTTGAGCAGCACGTTGCATTGCTGCTGCTTGTCCGCCACTGTTAAGCATTCTTTGTATCATTTCGGAAAACATAATCCTACCCTCAAATTATATTCTACCTGTTTTTGCTTATATTGGTATCATATAAATTAAGGATTTTTTGAAAAATGTCAATTGAATTAGTCAATAAACATGCAGTCGCCATAACTAAAAAATCTGTATTTATTTTCAATGGCTTCTTGATATGCTTTGAATATAAAATCTTTACCTGCTAATGCACTTACTAACATTAGTAATGTTGATTTTGGTAAGTGAAAATTTGTAATCAAAGAATCAATGACTTTAAATTCATAAGGTGGATAAATAAATAATTCTGAATGACTATGGCATTCTTTAATTTCACCAAATTGCTGAAATGCGGTTTCAAGTGTTCTTACGGTTGTTGTCCCAACTGCTATAATCTTTTTCCCATTTAGTTTGGCTTTGTTGATTATGTCGGCAGTTTCTTTGGTAATATTAAACGTTTCTGAATGCATTTTGTGATCTAAAATATTTTCACATTTTACTGGTCTAAATGTCCCTAAACCCACATTCAATGTTACATATGCTATTTCAACACCTTTTGCTTTTAATTTATCTAAAATTTCTGTTGTAAAATGCAATCCTGCTGTTGGTGCTGCAACAGAACCTTCATCCTTTGCATAAACTGTTTGGTAGCGTTCCATATCGAAGTTTTTTATGTCTTCAGTCTGCAATTTCCTTTCGATGTATGGTGGGAGAGGGATATTTCCAACTTTATGCAGAACATCAAAAAGGTTTCCTTCGCATAAAATTTCAACAAGCCATTCACCATCATCCTCTAAACGTTTTATTGCTTTTACACTCAATTCATCAGAGATTTTAATTATCGTATCAGGCTTAACTCTTTTTGATGGTCGAATTAAGCAAGACCATTCATTTCCTGTTTTTGCTTCCAATAAAAAGACTTCAATTTTTGCCCCAGTATCTTTTGTGCCGTAAAGTCTTGCTGGAAGAACTTTTGTATTATTTAGTATCAATAAACTGTTGCTATCAACATAATCTACGATATCGAAGAAATGTTTATGGGCAATCGTTTTGTCGTTGCGATTAAGAACAAGCATTTTTGAATTTTCACGCTTGTCAGCAGGCATTTGTGCAATCAATTCCTCTGGTAAATCGTAATCAAAATCAGATACTAACAAGTGTTTACTCCTTGTTATCAACTTTTTTTGCGTTTGCTAAATCTATATCATCAACGATTTGTTTTTTTTGTGCTTCTTCTATGTCCATTTGCTTGTTAACGATTACAGATTGTGCGATTTGGATTACGTTACTTGTTACCAAGTATAGTAAAACCCCTGCAGGAATTGGGATTATCACAAAAGTTGCAATAATCATAATCGGCATAAATGCTCCCATTGATTTTTGAATTGCTTCTTGTGCTGGATCTTGAGAAGCGGTTTTTGAAGTCGCCATCATAACTTTTTGCGATGCGAACATTGTTATACCAAATAATATGATTAATAATAGAACATCAAAATGGAATGATTGTTCAACTTCTGTTGAAGGAACTGATGCTATTAAAAGTTCTCCGTGTCTTTTGAATGTTACTAATTCTGTTTCTTTTGTATTTATATCTGTGATTGATATATCAGCCTTTTCAATATTTTGTAATTGGCTGAATTTCAAATCTAAATTATCTAAACTAACTTTAAAATCAATGTTTTCACCAGGTACTAGGTCACCTTGAATTTCTAGTGCTTGGTTCGGTTTTGAAATTTTTACGTTATTAAGTGTTTCGGTTGGTAAGTATACAACTGCAGATTTGCCCAAAATAAATTTGTCATATTTAGATGCACCCATAGTGCCATCATTTGAAATACCAGCAGATGCTCTAAGTGTTGTATCTAATCTGTTTACGAAATAAAATGGAGCATTACCTGCCATTTGAATAAATTGTGGACTCATTAATGCTGAATAAAGCAAAATGAAGATTGGCATTTGAATCAACAATGGTAAGCAACCACCCATTGGATTAAACTTGTGGTCTTTATAAAATTCCATAAGTTTTTGTTGCATAACCTGTGGATTATTTTTGTATCTATCTTGAATGGCTTTAATTTTCGGTTGTAGAGTTTGCATAGTTCGCATTGAACGTTGTTGTGAAACGTTTAATGGCCATAAACAAAGTCTTACGATAATAGTTAAAACTACAATAGCCCAACCGTAGTTACCTACTAAAGTTGCTAATTTACCTAATAATTCTATAGTTAATGTTGTAAAATCCACTTGCCCTAATCCTTCTAATTTATATCTAATAATAAGAAAAGACCGTTTTATAGGACGGTCTTTTAAAAAATGGTCGGGATGACACGATTTGAACGTGCGACCCCCTCGTCCCAAGCGAGGTGCGCTACCAAGCTGCGCTACATCCCGAATTTTATTTTTTTGTCAAATACGCTATTTATATTCCGCGTTCCTTTAGTTTAGAATAAACAAAATTTGTCGTCAAGTACTTTGTTTATAAAATGTGCAGGTTTGTTAACCTGCACATTCTTCTTCTATTAAATAAAAACTATCTTTCTTTGCGCCGCACATTGGACAAGACCAGTCTGCGGGTAAGTCTTCAAAACGTTTTCCTTCTTTGCATTCGTCGTATTCATAACTACAAAGTGAACATTTAAATCTCATATTTTCTCCTTTCGTGTTATAATTTTTGTATGAGACATATACTTAATCAAAAAGTTTTTTACTCAGATACAGATGCTTATGGTGTTGTTTGGCATGGTTCCTATTTACGTTGGTTAGAAATGGGGAGAGTGTTATGGTGTGAACAATTAGGATATAATTTGATTGATTTACAAAATCAGGATATAGTGTTGCCTGTAACTAATATTAATATTAAATACAAAGCGCCTGCAAAACTTAATGACGATATTATTATTGAAACATATGTTGAAAAATTCAATACCCTATCGGTTACATTCAAACAACTTATAAAAAAAGATGATAAAGTTTTAATTGAGGCTTATGTAGATGTTGTTGCAGTTAGTAATTCAGGTAAATTATATAGAAGAATGCCTGAACTCTTATTAAATTTATTTGAAAGGGCGACAAATGAGACTAAATAAGTACATTGCATCTTCTGGTTTATGTTCTAGAAGAAAAGCAGACGAATTAATAGAACAAGGTGTTGTAATGGTTAACGGTAAAAAAGTTACCGAACTAGGTTTTGCTGTTACAGAAAAAGATAAAGTATTTGTTAATCAAAAGTTAATTCGTCCTGTAAAACATGTTTATTATAAATTTTATAAACCAGCGGGTTATATAACAACTTGTGATGATGAAAAAGGTAGAAAGACGATTTATGACCTTTTGCCTGAAAACCTTTATAACTTAAAACCTGTAGGTAGATTAGATAAGGATTCAACGGGATTATTAATTTTAACAAACGATGGTGATTTGATTAATGAACTTACGCACCCTTCTGTTAAAATACCAAAGATTTATATTGTTACGGTTGATTCGCAGATGTTTAGAAGTGAATTTGAACAAATGGCAAATGGTATTGAAATAGAACCTGGTAAAATTGCTTATGCAGATGTTTCTGTTTTAGAATCTGATAACAAACATACAATGATGAGAATTACTTTATATCAAGGGATGAATAGGCAAATTAGAAAAATGATAGAGTATCTTGGACATGAAGTTAAGTCACTAAAGAGAATTCAGCATGCTAATATCCAACTTGAGGGTTTGAGAAGAGGGGAATTTAAACCAATTAAACCTCAACAAATTAAGGAATTACGAAATTTTATAAATAGGATTTCTAAAAATGCGTAAAGTTGCTATTGTTGGGAATATTGCTTCAGGTAAATCTGAAGTAAAAAATATATTATTACATTACGGGTATAAGGTTCTTGATACTGATGTCGTTAGTCATGAACTTTTACAATCAGATAATGAAGTTATACAAGCCTTTGCTGAATATGATATATTTGAAAATTCTCAAATTTCAAGAAAAAAGTTAGGTGAATTGGTGTTTAATAACCCAGAACTTTTGGAAAGATTGGAAAATATTTTACACCCAAAAGTTAGGGCTGCTATCTCTGATTTTTTTGCTAAAAACGATAATGATGACATTTTGTTTGTAGAAATTCCTTTACTTTTTGAGGCTGGCATGGAAGATATGTTTAATGACATTTTGTTCGTATATGCACCTGATGAATTACGTTTGCAAAGGCTTATGAAAAGAAATGGTTTTACAAAAGATTATGCATTGAAAAGAATGAATGCCCAAAAATCACAAGATGAAAAGGTTAATTTGGCAACAATTGTTGTAAAAAATGATGCTTCACTGGAAAATTTAAAAAGTGAATTAACAAAATTATTTATGCAATAGAAGAATTTCTTTTTCTGTATTCAGGTCCGATATCAGAACGGGTTTGCCAATTTGCAAGTTGGAAGTGCCAAGGTTCTTTTTTACTTTTCCAATCGTTACCCCATTCTAGTCCTATTGATTTTGCATAATCGCTAAATTCTGGAACAGTTGCTATATTAACTTGTTTACCATTTTTGTCATATAAAGCAATATCTATACCAGCACCATATTCGTGAGGTGATTTACCTGGTGTTGCTGCTAATTCCGGTTTATTTTGTTTTGCTGCGATTTGTTGTTCTTGTGTTCTAAATGCGTCACTAACAACGAGCGTATATCCCATAGTTTTTGCTTTTTCACTCAATTGAACTAATTTAACTTTCATATCTCGTTTTAGTGAAGTTAAGTTAATTCCTTTGCCAATAGTTAAAATTTCTTTCCCTGGAAGAATTTCTTGTGCAACTCTATTTCCAACTTTTCTAGTTCTGATATTAGATGTTGATTTTGTATCTAAATATCCGAAAGGATTTGTAGCATAAATTCCATTATTATTTATACGTGTATCTAAAAAAGCAAATGGATTGTTTGATATTTCAAAATATGTTTGATATGGAATAGGATCATCTAATGGGAATGGTCTATATCCATTTGTACCAGTTGTATTTTTAGTTATTAGATCTAAAAAGCCAAAAGGATTATATCCACCAGAGTAGATTTGAATAGGTGGAATATATCCAAAATTTGTTGGTGGGGTGTATGTGTATAGGCTTAAATCCCCTAAATCGAAATTAGGTAATCTCGTTGTAAATACAGATGGCAAACAATAATTATTTGCCACATTACAACTCGCTGGGTATGAATTCCAACTTAATTGAGATATTGGATTTTGTAAATAATAATCCCCAAATGACAACATAATTATCCCCTTATATCTCTATAAAGGATTTTTATCAGTGAAAATTGCTTAATTTGTTACAATTTGTTAAAACATTATGATAGATGCTTCGGCTCTGCCAGAATCGATATCATCAAAAGGTTTTTGCGCATCTTCTGTTATTTCATATTCGTTTTCGGAAATATCAAAAGTTGTTAGTAATATATTTTTGATATTTTCGTTTGTTTCAAATAGATAGAATTTATTTACGTTTTTCATATAAAGGCCAAAACCTTTATCTTCCTTTAATTGTTTTAAAAAATGTTCCTTAAGAATGTTTTTATTTGTGCCATCAAATGTGAAGTCTTCCATTGAAGAATGTTCTTTAATGGTTTCTAATAATTTGTACGGTTCAATCCATTTTTTAATAATTAAATTTAGCATAATTCCTCTTGTTTCTTAAATTGCATATCATAAAGAGCTTTGTATTCACCGTTAGCGATATTCATTAGTTCATCGTGTGTGCCTAGTTCTGTTAAGTAACCGTCGTTAATTACGGCGATTCTATCTGCGTTTTTGATAGTTGATAATCTATGTGCAATAATAAATACTGTTCTATTTTGCATCAAGTTATCCATTGCTTTTTGAACGATTGCTTCAGATTCATTATCAAGTGCAGAAGTTGCTTCGTCTAAAATTACAATTGGTGAATTTTTTAAGATTGCTCTTGCAATTGCAACACGTTGTCTTTGACCGCCAGATAAAGTTAAACCTCTTTCGCCAAGCATTGTATCAATTCCGTCTGGTAATTCTGCAATCATTTCTTCTAAATGAGCAGATTCAATTGCTTGTTTTAATTCATCTTCTGTTGCATTAGGCTTGCCCATTAAAATATTTTCTTTAATTGTTCCGGTGTATAAGAAATTATCTTGGAACACCATTGAAATATTATTTCTTAATGATTTTAGAGTTATATTTCTTATATCTGTGCTATCAATTTTAATTGAGCCATCTTTAATATCGTAAAATCTTGGTAGTAAGTTAACCAAAGTAGATTTACCACCCCCAGAATTACCAACAATAGCAAGAGTTTCTCCTTTTGGTATGTATAAGTTTAAATTATTCAATACAGGGTGATTTTCCACGTATTCAAAATTAACATTCTTGAATTCGATACCTTGGTTTAAATCATTTATTTCAATTGCGTTTTCATTATCAACAATTTCGCTTTCCAAATCAAATAATTCAAATACCCTACCTAATGCTACGAAGATGTTTTGAATATTTGTAAGTGTAGTACCTAATGTTTTTACAGGTTTATATAACAGTAATAATGAAGTTACAAATGAAGCAAATCCACCGGCAGTCATTTCTCCTGTGTTTATCAAATATGTACCGTAACCTAAAACTGTTGCAATACCGAATGATGCAATTATGTACATAATCGGTGACATCCAACCTGAACGTTTGATTAATGAAATATTAACATTGAAAGAGTTGTGGACTTGGTCGATAAAATATTTTTCTTGTCTTTCTTGAAGTCCGTATGCGGTCATTACTTTGTTTCCGCTATATGTTTCGTTTATGTTAGTTGTGATGTTGCCATCAATAACCATATTTTTATTAGATGCGGCTTTGATTCTTTTTCTGATTAGAGCAACTGGAATAAAAGCACAACATAATACAATAACGCCAATGATAGCAAGTTTCCAAGAACTGTATAACATTACTGCGATTAAACCTAATGCACCAAAAACACTTGTGGTAATTGTTTTGATTTGATCAACAATACCTTTAGATGCTGTTTGAGGGTCGTTCATGTATCTTGAAATGATTATACCAGATGAGTTTTCATCATAAAATTGAGGGTGCATATAGATTAATTTTTTGAATAAATCTATTTTTATATCGTTTGTGATTCTTTGGCTTGTCCAAGTAGATAGGTATGTGTTTAGGTATCTTAAAACACCTTGGAATGCGGCAAATAGAATTACGCCGACTGGTAAAATGTATGCCATTTGAATACTTGTAATTACAAAGTGATGATTGAATAATGAGAATTCAAGGGCTTTGTTTCCTATTACATAATCCATATATGGTTTTAGAGCGAATGCCGTTACGCCATCAAGTAAGCCTAGTGGTATCGCAATTAAAAACCCGATTATAATTCTTACCATATAAGGTTTTAGATATTTAAAAGTTCTGTTTAACAGCCACCCGTATTTAAATGAGTTTTGTGCGCTAGTCGCAGATAATTTCATAATACACCTCTCCCATGTTTTAATTATCTCATAAATATTGATTATTTTCAAAATTGTAAATTAAGTATTTATAAAGATTTTTTTAGTGTATTATGTTGTTATGAGTTTAGATGTTCAAAATATATTAAATAAGGCTGAAATTGAGCACAATTTAACAATCGAAGAGATTATCTTTTTGCTTGAAAATGCTAGCGAAGAATTGTATATGGTAGCTGATAAAATCCGCAAAGATAATGTCGGCGATGCAGTACATTTGCGTGGTTTGATTGAGTTTTCTAATATTTGTAAGTCTAACTGTATGTATTGTGGTTTGCGCAGTGGTAATAGGAAAATAGAACGTTATAGATTAAGTAAAGATGAAATTCTTAATTCTGCAAAAATTGGTGTGGAATTAGGTTATAAAACCATTGTTTTGCAATCTGGTGAAGATGCTCATTTTGATTCTGATTTGATGTGTGACATTATTTCAGAAATAAAGAAATTTGATGTGGCAGTGACATTAGGAATTGGAGAAAGAAGTTTTGATGATTACAAGGCATTCAAAGATGCAGGCGCAGATAGATATTTAATCCGTATTGAGACTTCAGATAAAAATTTGTATGAAACATTACACCCAAATATGAGTTTTGAAAATCGTGTAAGTTGTTTGAAAGATTTGAAAACATTAGGTTATGAAGTTGGTTCAGGATGCTTGGTTGGTTTGCCAAATCAGACATTAAAATCTTTGGCGCAAGACATTTTATTTTTTAAAGAAATGGATTTTGACATGATTGGTATTGGCCCATTGATTACACATCCACAAACTCCACTTGCTGATTATGTGGTGCCGTCGAATAATTTTGAAATGAGTTTAAAAGTTATGGCGATTACTAGATTGTTATTACCAGGCATAAATATCCCAGCAACAACTGCTATGGAAACTTTAAGTCCTAATGGCCGAATTTTGGCACTAAAATCAGGCGCAAATGTTGTCATGCCAAATATTACTGATATTGGCTGTCGTCCGAAGTATGAAATTTATCCTAATAAAAGTGGCACAGATTCCATTCCGTCAGAATTTAGAGATGAGTTGATTTCAAAATTCACGTCAATTGGCAGAACTGTTAGTACCGATTACGGATTTAGAAATTGAGTAGAAGTATTTACATTTTGGTTTGGAATAGGATAAGAGCATTTCCCGGAGTAAATACTTTGACTGGGTACATAAGACGCATTGTTACCATTTGCAGCTTTTAAAGTTATTAGAATGACTGTCGCGAATTGTATTGTTCATAATAAACGATGGTCTTTTTTCTTTTTATTATACTATCAATGCTATAGCAATGTATATGAGGGCGTTAGGAGACTCCCCTGCGTTGTAGGCGAGCATCACGAGCCGTACAAGGCAGGATGCCCTTGGGTAGAACTATTGCTATTTTGTTCATCAAACAAAATAGCAAGTGAGAGTCGATGAGCCCAATTAAAGCAATAAAAAAAGGAACAACTTTCGTCGTTCCTTTTATTTGGGCGTTAGAAGACTCGAACTTCTGACCCTCTCCTTGTAAGGGAGACGCTCTACCAACTGAGCTAAACGCCCGCTTTTTTTCAAAAGCACTTCGGCTGAACTAATAATATCAGGAACAAAATTTATTGTCAAGAAACTTTTTAAAAAATTTTTCGTCATTTTTTTTTGAGAGTGAGGGAAGTTATGATTTTTGAATGTGAAGAAGAAGATATTTTGATGGAGCAGGAGCCAAAGACTTTTAGTGCAATAGCGCATGATGACGACGTTTTGCAGATGTATTTAAAGGATATTGGTAAGATAAAATTGCTTTCTCGTAGTGAAGAAAAACAATTAGGTAAGGAAATAAAGGAAAATAAATCAGAGATTGCAAAACGTAAACTTGTTCAAGCAAATTTGAGGCTTGTTGTCAGTATTGCGAAAAAATATATAGGACATGGCGTTTTATTCATGGATTTGGTACAAGAAGGATCTTTGGGGCTAATAAAGGCTGCTGAAAAGTTTGACTATACTAAAAATTTTAAGTTTTCGACATATGCGACCTGGTGGATTAAGCAAACTATTGTGAGGGCTATTGTCAATAATTCAAAGCAGATTAGAATTCCTGTTCATATGGTTGATAAAATTCGTAGATACAAGCAAGTTTATTCTGATTTGCTTTTTGCAAATAATGCGGAGCCATCAGATGAGGATATTGCTGAAAAAATGGGGATTAGTGTTGATAAGGTGTTAAAGATAAAAAAATCTATTATTAAGAACCCAATTAGTCTAGAAACTCCAGTTACTGATGATTTGAGCGTTGGAGATTATGTAGAGGACAAGTGCAATAAGTCTCCTGATATTCAGACTGACAAAAATATAATGATAGATAGTCTTTTAAAAGCGATTAAATCTTTACCAGAGCGTGAACAAAAAATTATTTCGTATAGATTTGGGATTAACGGTGAATCCACAATGACTTTGGAAAATTTGGGTGAAATGCTAGGATATTCAAAAGAGCGAATTCGTCAATTAGAAATTGAAGCACTAAAAAAAATTCGTGAAAACAGAACGCTTAAAGATTTTTGTGCGTTTGTTGATTAACTATGTATAAGTGATTTGGCAAACTCAAGGGATTGGTCGTTAATTTCACCACCTGCGAGTTCTGCCAAGGCTTTTAGTTTGTTTTCGCCTGTAAGAACATAAACTTCGACTTTTGTTGTGTCATTTTGAGATTTTTTTACGTAGAAGTGTTTGTCTGATTTTGAAGCAATTATTGCTTGGTGGGTAATTAAAATTATTTGGTGGTATTTAGATAGAGCAAGAATTTCATCAGCAACACTTTGAGATGCTTTGCCGGAAATTCCTGTGTCTATTTCGTCAAATATAACGGTGTCAATATTATCGTTTTGTGCAAAAATACTCTTTATTGCAAGCATTACACGAGAAACTTCTCCGCCTGAAGCAGTTTTTGCAAGAGGTTTCAAGTCCTCTGAAATATTGGTTGAAATCATAAATTCTACTTCATCAATTCCGTCATCAGACAATGATTTTTCTCTAATTTCTATTTTAAATCTTGATTTAGGAAGTTCCAAAAACTCAAGTTTATTTTGTATTTCAGAAGATAAATGGCTTGCGATTTCTTTACGCTTATTACTGATAGAGTTAGCAATATGTTTTAACGCTTGTTCGGTGTTATTTATTTTTGCTTGAATTTCATCGATATTTTGCGTTGAAAGTTCAAACGAATTTAATTCTTCAGTTAGTTTTGAATATGTTTCAAGCACATCAGTTAATGTGTTTCCGTATTTGTGTTTTAACTTGTCAAAGATATATAAGCGTTCTTGAATTTCGTTCAATCTTTGCTCGTCATTAGTAAGGTTTTGGCTGTATTCTCTTATTATGCTTGAATTATCTCTTAATAATTCTATTGCATTTGTTAAACTCTCTTCTGTTTCAAGAAGATTGTTGTCGTATGATGCAGCCTTTGAAATATTACTTTTGATTTTGTTTAAAGCATCTAGAATAGAGTTGTCATCTCCGTTTAATGCCCAATATGAAGAAGCAGTAAGCTCTTTTAGTTTTTCTGCGTTTTCTAATACTTCAAGTTCTTCATTAAGTTCTATATCTTCTTTTGCATGTTTAATTTCAGCATTTTCAATTTCATTAATTTGAAATTTTAAAAATTCTAATTGGTTTTCCGAAAGTTGTGCTGAATTTTTTGCTTTTTCAAGTGCATTTAATAATGTTTTATATTCTGTGTAAAGAGTTTTATATTGATTTAATTCATTACCGTATACGTTTTTGCCGTATGAATCCAGAAGTGTTATGTGTGATTTTGGATGCATATATGCATACGTTTGATGTTGAGAATGAATATCAATAAAATATGAACGCAAAACTGATAGAACTTCGGTATTAACTAGTGTCCCATTGATTCTGGAACGGACAGAATTTTGTGTGATTTCTTTTGAAATAACTATTTCTGAACCCCAATCATCTATACCATTTTCGCTAAAGAATGCATATAAGTTGTTGCGATGATTTTCTAGTGTTATTTCGATAACGGCTTTTTCGGTACCAGTTTTAATGACATCCTTTGATACGCGTGGAGCAAAGACTAAATCAATTGCATTAATAAGAATACTTTTGCCTGCACCGGTTTCGCCAGTTATTATATTTAAACCTTTGTCAAAGTTTGCGGTTAGTTCGTCTATCAATATATAATTTTGTAATTTTAGTTGTTTAATCATACCAATATAATAATACTAATAAAATTTAGCATTGGCAAGTGTATGAAATTACATAAAAAAAGAGTGAAACAAAAGTTTCACTCTTTTCAATTCTATTTAACAAAAATTATTTGTTATATAAAACTGCTCTTGCTGCATCAGTTGCAGGAACTAAAGTTTGTCCATAGAATCTAACTGGATAGATATCAGTTACGCCAGAAGCTTCAACTTCACATGCTGTATCAGCATCAGGAGCTGTAGCTGGGTTGTCAGTTCCACCGTTAGTACATTCGATTTCGATGTTTGGACCAGTTTTACCGTTTACGTCGATGAAACCGAAACAGTTTTCAGTATCTTCAGCAACACATTTTGATGCGTTTTTGTTGTAAGAGAATGATGTACCATCAGCAAAAGAGAATGAATAATAGTCAGCATCATCACCAACAATAGTTGTTGCTTTTAATGGAGAATTTGTATCTGCAGTAAATGTTACAGCATCTTCAGTAGTGTATTCTAATTCTGTTACTGATTGCAATCTGTTTTTTAAAATGTAAGCCATTGCTTTTTTTGTTTTTAAGCCAGGAGCAGCATCGTCTTCTGCAAATGTTGTTGTAAGTGCAGAGAAATCATAATCATCTAAAGCGATGTTCATGATTGCAGCTTGGTTTAATGTTGATAATGCTTTTTTGTAAGCAGATTTAAATTGAGCACCGTTTGTGTTTGAAATCAATGTAGGAATTGTCATTCCTGCAACAACACCAATGATACCTAATGTGATTAAAACTTCTGCTAAAGTAAAACCTGTTTTTTTCATAGTATTAACTTCCTTTCTTTAACTATAAACTCTCTAATACCAATGTAAGTATATTACAATTTTTTTTAGATTATGTCAAGCATATGTATGATTTATTTACTCTTGTTTGTGTTTATTTTTTGAGTTCAAATAATCTAAATTCTGCAGGTTGTAATTGATTTATTATTATAATACTGTTGGTTTCAACTTTTTTGAACATGCCTGATTCTAACTTAAGTTCGCATACAAGTTTGTAATCACTAGGAATAAAGACTTCTTTTTCTTCTATTGTTTCGCCATCTTGCCAAGTATTTTCGTTAGGGCAGATTTTTTCTGTTGGATATTTGTAGTTTGCGACAACAAGATAGGCTGTTTTAAGTGGTTCTTTTGTAATTATCCAAGTGACAAAGCCATCATCTTCTTGTGTAATTATTTGAGCCTCGCCGTCTGTTATTATGTTACTTGATTTTACAAAGTTGTCTATGGCGTTGAATTTTTCATAAAATTCTATATCGTTGTTTCTAGGCATAGAAACTTCTTCTGCGATTGCATGTTCAATTCCTTGTTTTGTGTAACTTTCATCCCCATCAACATATAATGATGGTCGTTGAGCAAACTTACCTCCAGGTAAAAATTTGTATTTAAACCATTTGAATAATGCTCCATTGCTTGTCAATTGACCTGGATATTGACTTATGCAACTGAATTCACCATCTTGATTGTTATAAGTTTTTAATATTGATAAAGTTTCTCCTTCTTTGAAATTAACGTTGTAGTTAGTTAGGTATTGATTATCTTCAACGATTTTTTCTGGTGTTTTTTCAAATTGAGAAACAATATCGTTACCCCAAAGGGTATCAAAGCCCATGTCTTGATGGTATTCTTTGTATAAATTATCCCACAACATATATTCAGCAAGGGTAGCAAAATAAGGAATTTTTGCCTTTAGGGCTTTGTTTAGTTTGTTAAGAACTACTTTTGGCGCTCTGTAACTTATTGGTTTTCCATCTTTTTCAGAAACTTTGTCGGCAATATGATCTATGTGATCAACTCTAAAACCATCAAAGTTGTATTCTTTTTGTAAGTTGACCATATAATTTATAAAATAGTCGATAACTTGTTCGTTGTAAGTTCCATTTTCAAGATACGTAAAATAATATGGAGTTTGACAATCTAGGTTTGCGAAATGAGATACATCTTCTCCTTTGTAATCAAAGTGTTTGAATACTGGATATGATCCACAGTCACTCATTCTGTCAAATATAGGTACTCCAGCAGAACACCAAGCACCACCAGGTGCAGACCAAAAACCTTCTTTTATCAACTCTTGGATTATTTCAAGTTGTTTTGTAATATTATCTTCTGTAAGTTTTTTACTTGGACTTACTCCTAATATATTTGAAATAATGGTTTTAACTTTTTTATGAATTTGGATTTGATTTGCTTTATTAAGCATAGTTTCAGATATTTCTTTTTTATAAACAAGCATTTTTTCTTCAAATTTGTTATAAAGTCCTTTGTAATATTCGCTCAAATCTCCTGCTGTATTACCTTGTTTATAAATATCTTTAATAACGGATAAATCTTCGGCATCGCATTCTTCAAGTTCCACATTATCCATTTTTTTATTTAATTCATTTTGCAATGTATTTATATCATACCAACGAGCAATACTAGGATTTGCTAGAACTGCTTTTGAAAAACGTGCAGTTTGTGGCAGTATATCATAAATTACAGGGTGACCAGCAAGTTGAGCCAACTGAATAAATAATTTAACTTGTCCTTTAGCATCAAGTCCAGTCGCTTCTTGAAGTTTTTTATCTAAAAGTTCATTGCTAACTTCGGAACTTTTTGGTAGATATGCGCAACCAAATTCTCTTGGGTGGAAGGGAATTAAATATATAGTTGTATTAAATATATTATTATCTAAATTACCCGTTGGCAGGATTAGTAATTGTTTTAGCCAATCCATAAATTTGCCGGCTTCTTTATCTCTATTGCCCAATCCAGCAAGGTTTATAAGTTTTATGTTGTGCCCTTCTTTTTTTAACCAATCTGAATGGGTTACATTGTTGCGGTATAATACACTTGCATTGTTGAAAGAAAATTTATTCTCATTAAAAACCTTGTTTTGTATCCATTTTTCTTTCAGCGCAAATAAAGTTTCTGCTTCAGTTAACTCTTCTAATGCTTTAAAATAAGGGTATGGTAAATAACCATTTTCTTTTACTATTTTACTTAAATACTCTTTTCTCTCTGCTGTAATCTCATCTTCTTTGTAGATTTCTTTTAATTTCAAATAAACACTGTTTAAAATTTCTGCAGAATTTTCTTCTTTTTTCTTACTCCAAAAAAACATGTTTCCCCCTTAACGATTACATTTTATCATGAAAAATTTTTATAACGACAAATTGGTCTATTGGGTAATGGATTATGTTTTAAGTCTATTCTTAAATTGTTTCATTAGGAAAGAGGTAAATATGATTGAAATGGTAAAGAAAACGAACACAATAAAGATTGTTATTGTCGAAGATTTTAAATTAACTCGAGTTGGGTTGCGTTGTGCATTAAATGCTAATGATGACATGGATGTAGTAGGTGAATCGGAGGATGCTATTTCTGGTTTGAAAATTATAGAAAGAACTAATCCAGATGTTGTACTAATGGATTTGGGTTTACCTGTTATGAATGGAGTTGAGGCTATTCTAAAAGTTAAAGAAATCTCTGACAAAATTAAAATTATAGCATTAACTTCTCATGATAGAGAGGAGGAAGTTTTGGCGGCTTTAGGTTCGGGAGCAAGTGGTTATTGCCTAAAAGATATTGATCCAATAAAGTTGGCTGATGTTATTAGAGATGTTGCAAATGGTGTTTGTTGGATTGATCCAGTCGTTGCTCATTGGGCTTTAGATTCATTACCAAAATTAGACAATGTAGGGTTTTTACCAAGTAAATCGAGTGCGGAGGGTCGTGTTCCATTAACAGAAAGAGAATATGAAGTTTTAAAACATTTAGTTACAGGTAAAAGTAATACTGAAATCGCAAAAGAATTAATCGTAAGTGTTCATACGGCAAAGGCACATGTTTGTTCTATTCTTCAAAAAATGTGTGTAAATGATAGAGTACAGGCTGCTGTAAAAGCCGTTAAAGAAGGTATGGTCTAAATGAATCTCTATATAGTTTATTTTTAAGGGTAATATGATTTTATGATAAGGCTTATGCCTTATCTTTTATTAATCACAAAAGTAATTGACGTTAACAATAAAATCATTTATAATCATTTTGTAAATAACCTTATTGAAAGAGAGGACTTTATTATGGAAAAATACGTTTGCACAGTTTGTGGTTGGGTTTATGATCCAGCAGAAAATGAAAATGTTGAATTTGTAAATCAGCCAGATGATTTTGTTTGCCCATTATGTGGGGTTGGCAAAGATATGTTTGAACAACAATAAGTTTTAAGAAAGGATTGCTTTATGGATTTAAAAGGTTCAAAGACAGAAAAAAATTTAATGGAAGCATTTGCTGGAGAATCTCAAGCAAGAAATAAATACACTTATTTTGCTTCTAAAGCAAAAAAAGATGGTTATGTTCAAATTAGCAAAATTTTTGAAGAGACCGCAAATAACGAAAAAGAACACGCAAAAATTTGGTTCAAATTACTTCATGGTGGCGAAATTGGTTCAACAATTGATAACCTAAAAGCAGCTGCAGAAGGCGAACACTATGAATGGACTGATATGTATGCAAATTTTGCAAAAGATGCTAGAGAAGAAGGCTTTAACGATATTGCATATTTGTTTGAAGCAGTTGCAAAAATTGAAAAAGAACACGAAGAACGTTATAGAAAACTTTTAGCATCAGTTGTTGATGGCAAAGTTTTTGAAAGAGATACTGAAATTACTTGGACTTGTTCTAATTGCGGGCATGTTCACAAAGGTACAAATGCTCCACAACTTTGTCCTGTTTGCAAACATCCTCAAGCATATTTTGAACAAAAAGCAGATAATTATTAATCTGAAGTTTTGGAATAAAAAAGCGACATTATTAATTTAATGTCGTCTTTTTTATGACTAAAAGTATATAATTTAAAATATTTTACCAGTATATGTATGGAATTTTTAAAGAACTATCTAAATGTTTATAAATCACTTTTTGAAATTTTACATCATTTTTTACTTCCGATATAGAACCTTCTCTTACTTGTTCCACGATTTTTTCGTATTTAGGTTTTTCTTTTAGTTCTTCATATATTGTGTTTTTCCTGTTTATTCTATAATCAGGGTCATTATCTTTTATTTTCTGTAATTTGTTTTGAAGTTTGCTTATAGTTCTCACTGTTTCAAATTTATCTTTTTCATAATTCAAAACCGTTTTTGTTGTGGTGATTTCTTTTGGTAATGCTTTTACTAAAAATTCAGAAGATTTATCTTTAATTGCTACATAATCTTTTTTCATATGAACAATTTCTTGCATTTTTTGCTTTAAGTTTTTATCAAAAATCTTGGTTGTGGATAGTGATTCTCCAACTCCATGAATACAACTTGAATGAAGTACATTAAACCGGTATTCACCTCGATAGATGTTATTCTTATCATAAAGATTAAATGCTTTAACTCCCCATTCATTTTTTCTCTCAAAACGTGAAATATTAGACGCAACAAATTGTTTAACTTGATTAATTTTCATTACTTTATCCCTTCGTGCATATTATATCATAAGTTTATTATATTATTTAATTTTTTGCCAAATCAATGGTAGTTTACAGGTGTTATTGTCATTTAAACCAGGGATTACTTCTTCATAAACAGGTTTAAATTTGCCACTTTTGTTTAAAGTATCAATGATTAAGTGTTTTGTTGTGTATCTTATATTGCGTTCTGGATCGACTAAAATAGTGTCCTCATTTGGTATTGATTTATCTGCAATGAACAAGTGTTCTTGTAAGTGATTACCCAAAACTAATATGCCACCAACTTCTAATTTGTTGTATATTTTATCATTTATTAGTTCGTCTAAAACTTGTCGTTTGTTCAAATCTAAATCAGGCTTGTCCCCATAATGCATAACCCCTCTCAAATCATTTTTTATCACTTGATAAAAAGCGTTTCTGAAAAATATAGCACCGACTTTTCCTTCTAGAGATTTTGGGTTGAAACTTTTAATATTATTTATATTATCTTTTATGTAGTGAATATTATTATTTATTGAATAATTTGGAACAAAATATTTCTGTGGAAAGATTTCTTTTTCACCAAAACACAGGCAATAAATGGAATCAGTAACATTGTCTATTCGTTCTTTTGGTTTTGGAATTTCAGTGAAATGTTTATGGAATTTTTTGCTTAAATTTTCTTGTTTTTTGTCTTTATTGTTATTTATTAAAAAACCGTCATGCATATTTGGATGAATAGCATAAATTCCTCTTTTTGCGTAATCTATTGCTTCTGAACTTGGGTCTATTGAATATATTTGATAGTTGCTTTTGTTTTTCAAAAGTGTATTTAATGATAACGCTTCTTCACCATTCGAGCCTGCATAAACCATTATATTTGTACCTTGAGGAAAGGTTTTATTGATAATTTGAGCGGACTTTTGTAGCGCTGGATAATCCAAATAAAAAGAAGTGCTTGTTGACAAACCTGTCTTTTTATCTAGTTTATTATAACTCGTGAAGTTAATATTTTTAGGTGTTTGATTGATTCTATTGATTTGCATATCATTATAAAATTTAAAAAAAATTTTTTTGCTAATAAAGACACCAAGTTTAAGAAGAAAGAACAGGGTTTTTGAATATTTGAATTTGCGGTTATAGTATGATAAATTTTAATTATGAAAATTAATTCTTCTTTAAATTTCACAATTGAACACACCATAAATAAGGTAATGCGTCCACAACAACACATATTTGATATTTATTCTCTTGATAAAACGAAAAAACTGGGGACTTTGGTTTGTCACAAATCTGACTTGCCTTTAAGACCCAATTATGATGGTAGTGTCTTGGCAATAGATTATCTTGAAGTAAGTACTAAAAATAAAGGTTTAGGAACACAAATACTTAAATTTACTAAAAATTATAGTAAAGAGATTGGTTGCAATGGCTATATGACACTAAAATCTGATTCTTCACATACACCAGAAAAAATTCCCCATATTTTTTATCGGAAATTTGGTTTTTCAACATTTGATAAGGATATAGATAATAAATTAGATAAATTTATCAGATTAAAACAAAATGCAACAAGTCAGGATTTTCCTTGTTTATTAATGCATTATCCGCCAAAACCTGAAAAAATATCTGTTTTTAAAAGATTTAAAAATTTGGTATATAAAATTTTGAGTTAATAGTCAATAGGTCGGGTTTACCAAGCCGACTTTTTATAGTTGATAGGGTGCATTGTAATGCATTTTATAGTACGTTACAACGCACCCAACTTACATTTGTTTTACTTCCGATCAAAACGGACAATAAAATACAATTATAAAATTCAAAAAATTTTTGCTAAAAAAGACACCCGAAGGTGTCTTTTAAAATATCTGGGCATGAAGAGACTCGAACTCCCACGCTTTCGCACTAGTTCCTAAGACTAGCGTGTCTACCATTCCACCACATGCCCATATTCTGTTGTCAAAGTTCTCTTTCGAGAACTATATTTATAATCTATATTAACCGATTTTAAATGTCAAGTCTGAAATGCGTTAAATATCAAAATTTTGTTGTATAATCATCCTATGCAGGAAAATGAAATTATATCATTAAATATAGATGGGTTTTCTAATCTCGGCTTTGGTATTGCCAAAGTAGATGGTTTTGTTGTTTTTGTTGAAGGCGCTTGTCCCGGTGATGAAGTTAATGCTAAAATTACTAAAGTTACTAAAAATTATGCTAGTGCAAAAGCCATTGAAGTTATAAAACCTTCTGAACATAGAGTTAAACCGTTCTGCCCTATGCATAATGCTTGTGGCGCGTGTCAACTTCAATTTATTGATTATAATTACCAACTTGAACTTAAAAAACAAATTGTACAAGATGCTATTCGTAACATTGGGGGACTTGATATTGAAATTCAAGACCCAATTCCTAGTCCTGAAACTGTTGCTTACAGACATAAAATTCAGTATCCGGTATCTCATACTAAGGTTTCTAAAAGAATTTTGGCTGGTTATTATAAACCGTCAACTCACGAAATTGTTAATATTAAGCATTGTCCAATTCAACCACAAATTTGTGATGAAATAGTTGAATTTATTAGAAATAGCGCATTTGATTTTGGAATTTCTGGGTACAACGAGAAAAAACATAGTGGGGATTTACGCCATATAGTTATTCGTTCATCTGTAGCAACAGGCAAAAATCTTGTGGTTTTAGTTGTTAATGCAACAAAAACATTCGATAGATTAAATGATTTTGCTAACGCTATTTATAAAGAGTTTAAAGAAGTTTCTGGTGTTTGTGTAAACTTTAATTCTAAAAAAACAAATGTTATTTTGGGCGAAACTTCTGAATGTATAGTTGGAAAAGATTTTATAAAAGAACGTATTATCGATAAAACTTTCCGTATCGGAGCAAATACTTTCTTCCAAGTTAATCCAAAGAGCGCAGAAAATATTTTTAAATACGTGAAAGATTATGTGAGTTCTAATTTTGATTCTCCATTACTTTTAGACGCTTATGCAGGAATTACGGCATTTGGGATTTGTCTTTCTGATGTGTGTAAAAAAGTTGTGAGTGTGGAAGAAAACAAACAATCTTGTGAACTTGCACGCTTAACACTTGAGGCAAACGAAGTTAAAAATGTTGAAATTCATAATATGGATGCAGCAAAATTCTTTGCGAAAGAAAAACGTAAATTTGATGTAATAGTATTGGATCCACCTCGTAAAGGTTGCACAAAAGAATCTTTAGATGAGGCAGTTAGACTTTGTAAAGGGAAAATTATATATGTAAGTTGTAATCCAGCAACATTGGCTCGAGATTTAAAATATTTAGTCACAGAAAAGAATGCTAAAGTAGAATTAATTCAGCCTTTTGATATGTTTTGTCATACCTATCATATAGAAAGTGTTGCAATAATTACTTTATAATTTTGTAAATAATATTATTTATTTTTGAGTTTTGTTTGTTTTTTTTGCTTCTTTTTCGGCTTTTGCTATTTTATCGCATTTCATTTTAGCATTGTATAAGTATGCATAACTTAATTCTTCAGGTAAAGAATCAGGCCAAGGGAAGAAATCTTTTGTTGTAAATTCTGTTTCTCTAGGCCCAAGTTTTCTAGCGTGTATATATGAATACATTATGTACATGTTGAGAGCTTCTTTTTGAACTGGAGATAAATCCTTCATCTTTTCTTGCATCATTTTTTCTATGCTTTTGTATTTAGGGTCTAAATTCTTTTCGCAACGATACTTATAATAAAAATCTTCTACCTCTTTTACTTGCTCCATATCTTCACCCATAAGTTGGATTTCAGCTTCGAAACCATCTTTGAGTTGTACTGTTATATGAGTTGCAGTATAGCCATTTGGTATTCTTCTGCATTTTATATTCGGATATTGTCCTGCTTTTGCACAAGTATTTTCAAAGTCGTTTACTGTCTTTTGTGAAATATAACTGTCACTTGGAGTTAAACGATAGTTCTCGATTTCTTTGATTTTGATTGTCCCTTGTGTAACCATTTTGCCGAAAACTTTAAATACTTTATCAAAATCTTCTTGGTAGCCGTTTTTCAAAATAATACGAGCACCAATTATATCTCCCATTCCTTTTAGTTCATCCTTTGTATAATTCTTTGTTGCTAATGCTTTTTCTCTTATTGAACGAGGGGTTTTAACACGTACCTTAATTCCATTTGTTCCTGGCATTATTGGATTATGTGGGTGAGATTCTGTTGCTATTAATGGTTTAAATTCTCGTTTTAAAAGATTATGCAAATCTTTTGCATGCGTTTCTGCTTCTTGTGCTACTTCACTGCAAAGTTTTGTCGATATGAATTTAGTATTTTCTTCAAGAATTTTATTTTTTCTAACGTCAGGTGTTTCTTTTTTCTTGGTATTAATAACTTCTTTTTTGTTTTTCCCTGTGAAACTAACGGTATCGCGGTCTAGCGTTCTTAAATATTTTGGTTGAGAAACTAGATTGTTATTTTGATTATTCAGGATATTGTTGCTCTTAAATTGGAATGATATTGGTAAAATGTTCATAGTTTTTCCCTTTGAAAAACAAAAAAACCGTGAAAAAAATTTTTTTACTTTTTCTCAGTATTCTTTATATATTCTTAACATAAATTTACACTGAAAATCTTTGGTAAAATTATATGTTTGTACTATCATGTAGAAGTATTATAGTTAGGAAGAGAAGGAGGACAAAATGTCTGGAAAAACTATAACAGTTGACGGTAACTATGCTGCAGCGCACGTTGCGTATGCATTGAGTGAAGTTTCCGCAATTTATCCGATTACCCCTTCATCAACTATGGGCGAATGGGTTGACGAATGGGCATCACAACACAAGAAAAACATTTGGGGGCAAGAAGTAAAAGTTGCTGAAATGCAATCAGAAGCAGGTGCAGCAGGTGCTGTTCACGGTTCTTTGGCTGCTGGTTCATTAACTTCTACTTACACAGCATCTCAAGGTTTGTTACTTATGATTCCTGTTATGCACAAAGCCGCAGGTGAAATGTTACCACACGTAATTCACGTATCTGCTCGTGCTTTGGCAGCACAATCATTGGCTATTTTCGGTGACCATACTGACGTTATGGGTTGCAGAAATACAGGTTATGCAATGCTTGCTGCTAACAGTGTTCAAGAAGAAATGGACATGGCTTTAGTTGCTCACTTGGCAACTTACAAATCTAAAGTTCCATTCTTGCAATTCTTTGATGGATTTAGAACATCTCATGAAATTCACAAAATTGAAGAAATTTCTTATGAAGATATTGCTAAATTAGTTGAACCTCAATATATTGAAGAATTCAGAAACAGAGCATTAAGACCTGAAGCACCTATTTGTAAAGTTGGTGCTCAAAACTCTGACGTTTATTTCCAAGGTCGTGAAACAGTTAACAAATACTATGACGCTGTTCCTGAAATTGTTCAAGAATATATGGACAAAGTAGCAAAAGTTACTGGTCGTCAATATCATCCATTTGATTATGTTGGTGCTCCAGACGCTACTGATGTTATCGTTGCTATTGGTTCTGGTTGCGAAACTATTGAAGAAACAGTTGAATACTTGAACGCAAAACGCGGTACAAAATATGGTTTAGTTAAAGTTAGATTATATAGACCATTTGACGTTAAAAGATTTAATGAAGCACTTCCTGAATCAGTTAAGAGAATTGCTGTTCTTGATAGAACAAAAGAACCTGGTTCAATTGGTGAACCTTTATACTTGGATGTTGTTGCAGCATTGGGTAATAAAGATATCAGAGTTATTGGTGGTCGTTATGGTTTGTCTTCTAAAGAATTCACTCCATCAATGGTTTACTCAGTATTTAAACACTCTGAAAATAATGGTTTCCACGGATTTACAGTTGGTATTGAAGATGACGTAACTAATTTATCATTAAAAGTTGATGAACTTATCGTTACTGAACCAGAAGGTACTACAAACTGTATGTTCTGGGGCTTGGGTTCTGACGGTACCGTTGGTGCTAACAAAAACTCAATTAAAATCATTGGTCAATACACAGACAAAGATGCTCAAGCATACTTTGCTTATGACTCTAAAAAATCTTTTGGTGTAACTGTTTCTCACTTAAGATTTGGTGACCAACCAATCAAATCAACATATTTGATTACAGCACCAGATTTCGTATCTTGTTCAGCACACGCTTATGTTGGCAGATATGATTTGTTAAAGGGTATTAAAGAAGGTGGTACTTTCTTACTAAATAGCCCTTACACAAAAGAAGAAGCATTTGCTCACTTAACAAGAGATATGCAAAAAACTATTATTGATAAGAAAATCAAATTCTACAATATTGACGCTGAAAAACTTGTCAAGGAACAACCAGGCTTAAGAGGTAAAGGTGCAAACACAGTTATGATGGTTGCTTACTTCAAAGTTTCTGGTATCATTCCATTTGAACAAGCACTTGAAGGTATGAAAGAAATGACAGTTAAAACCTTCAAGAAAAAAGGTGATGATGTTGTAAATATGAACTTGGCATTGATTGATGCAGCTGTTGATGCTTGCCAAGAAGTTGCAATTCCAGCAACATTAGATGGCGTTGGTTGTGTTGATGATGTTCAATTATTACCAGAAGATGCTGATAAATTTGCAAAATCAATTATTGAACCATCTATGAAACAAAAAGGTGACGATATCCCTGTTTCTGCTATGTCAGTTGATGGTGTTATTCCAACTGGTACTGCTAAACTTGAAAAACGTGGTATCGCTCCAAGAGTTCCTCATTGGAACAGTGAAGCATGTATCCAATGTGGTATTTGTGCTTCAGCATGTCCACACGCAGCAATCAGAACAAAATTATTTGAACAAGATACATTGAAAGATGCTCCTGAATCATTCAAAACTATTAAGGCTATGCCAAATGCAAACGGAGAAGAATTTAAAGTTCAAGTATATTGTAAAGATTGTACCGGTTGTGGTGTATGTTTGGATCAATGTCCAATCAACCAAAAGAAACCTGAATCTCCAGCACTTTCTTGGTCAACTATTGAAAAAGAAGTTGAAGCTTGTGAAGAAGTTAATGAAAAATTCTTTGACGAAGCACCAGATAACGTGTTAGGAAGAAATAATACAAATACAATTAAAGGCGCTATGCTTAGAAAACCATTATTCGAATTTTCTGGCGCTTGTGCTGGTTGTGGTGAAACACCTTACGTTAAATTGGTTTCACAATTATTTGGTGAAAATGCAATCGTTGCTAACGCAACAGGTTGTTCTTCAATTTACTCAGGTACATTCCCAACAATTCCATACACAACAAACAAAGATGGTAGAGGTCCTGCTTGGGCTAACTCATTGTTTGAAGATAACGCAGAATTCGG
>JAZRSZ010000050.1:0-82439 GCA_045651695.1 Candidatus Gastranaerophilaceae bacterium | reverse complement strand
TTGTGCTGTCTTTAATGCTGTGCCTGAACGTGCATCTTTTTTTTGATTATGGTGTAATTCAATGATTTCTGCATTATCAAAGTATTTTGCCGCTGTTTTTGCAAACATCATCATTAAAACGGCACCGGTTGAAAAGTTTGGAGCAATTAAGCATCCTGTATTGTTTTCTTTTGAAAGTTGTTCCAATTCTTTGACTTGTTCATCTTTTAGTCCAGTAGTTCCAACAACTATTTTAATTCCGTTTGAAAGACAATATTTTGCATTTTCATATATTATAGATGGTTGTGTAAAGTCTATTAAAACGTCGATTTCACATACTCTTGCTGCTTCTTCTATTGAGTGATACATTTCTGCTGACGCGATATCTATTTTTGCAACAAGTTCTGTATCTGGGCAGTTTTCAATCATGTTGACAACTTCTTTACCCATTTTTCCTAGTGCTCCACAAACTGCAACTTTTATCATAATACCCTCATTTCATTTGTCTAAAATATATTATCATAAAACTAAAATTTATGATATGATTAAGGAAAAATTAAGGAGAGAAATCATGGCAGAAGCAAAAATTTTAGCAACAATTGAAAGATCAGAAACTGAACAATTACAAATTTCTGTTAGTGAATACAAAGGTAGAAGTTATTTCAATTTAAGAATTCACTATACAACTGATGGTGGTCAAACATGGCTTCCAACAAAAAAAGGCGTTACTTTTGCTCCTGAACAACTTGATATTTTAGAAGAAGCAATTCAAGATGCACGTAAAGAATTTATGGCTGAAGAATAAAAAGTTGTGGTGTCGTGGGAAAGTATTGTCTTGCGCTTGTTAATATAAAAGGGTTAGGGGTTAAAACCTTTAGTTATCTTATACCTGACGAGATGAAAGATAAATTGAAAATCGGTCAGGCTATTTTGGTGCCTTTTGGAAGGCAGGGGTTGATCAATGCTTTTTGTGTTGGTTTTTCGGATTATTTGCCTGGAGATTTTAAGGTAAAGAAAATAAGTAAAATTTTAGATGAAACACCATTATTTTCTATTGAGTATTTAAAATTATTGGAATGGGTTGCAAATTATTATTGTACGGATTTAATAACGGTATTGAATGCCGCAATCCCTTTAAAACTTATAGAAAAGGCATCAAAAACGGAGCAATCTGTTGAGTTTGTATCGTTTGATGGGGCTACAAAAAGACAATCAGTGGTTTTAGAATTATTGCAAACTCTAGGTAAAATGCCTTTAGTTGCTTTTGAAAAACAGGCAAAAACAACTCGCCCAACAATAAAAAAACTAGAGGCTTTGGGTTGTTTGAAGTTGACTTCTGAAGAATTATATAGAAATCCTTTGGATATTTTAAACATTGACAAAATTGAATCTTTGTTTGAACTTTCCGCGGAACAACAAAAAGTTTATGAAGGAATAAGTCAGATAAAAGGTAATAAAACAATTCTTCTTCACGGAGTTACTGCTAGTGGAAAAACAGAGGTTTATTTTAAATTAATTAATGACACTATAAAATTAGGGAAGAATGTTTTATTTTTGGCTCCTGAAATTGCTCTTGCTTCTCAATTAACAAAACGTTTGGCAAGAAAATTTGGGACAAAAGATGTTGCGATCTGGCATAGTAGTATTTCTGATGGTGAAAGATATGACGTATGGCAAAAATTATACAAAAATGAAATAAAAATTCTTGCAGGTGCTCGTTCAGCAGTTTTTGCGCCGTTGCAGAATATAGGGTTGATTATTATTGACGAGGAACACGAAAGTGCATACAAACAAGTTAGTCCTGCACCTCGATATGATGCCAAGGTCGTTGCTAAAAAACTTTCTGAACTATATGATTGTCCTTTGCTTTTGGGGTCTGCAACTCCTGATATTTCAACATACTATAATGCTTTAAATACAGAAAATCTTTTTGAATTGAAACATAGATATAATGATGCAAAAGTTCCGCCTGTAACGGTAATTAATATGCAAGAATATGGACGTTCTGCATATAAAAATGTTATTTCAAAACCTTTGCAAACGGCGATTGATGAAACTTTAGAAAAAGGGAAACAGGTTATTTTATTGATAAATCGTAGAGGATTTTCAACCTTTACTCAATGTCAGGCATGCGGTCATGCTATAGGATGTCCAAATTGTGCAATACCGTTAATTTGGCATTCAAAAGACAACAAATTAAAATGTCATTATTGTAATCATGTTGAAAGTTTTCCTGAATTTTGCCCAGAATGTGGTTCTGATGCCTTAAAAAATAGTGGAACTGGAACTCAAAAAATAGAACAGTATATTAAAGATTTGTACCCTGAAAAAAATATCGCGAGAATTGATAGTGATATTTTGGTAAGAAAAGGCGAACACGTAAAATTATTAGATAAATTTCAAAAAGGTGAAATTGATATTTTAGTCGGGACTCAGATGATTGCAAAGGGTCTTGATAATCCAAATGTCACGCTTGTCGGGGTGATTTCTGCGGATGCTAGTTTTAATTTACCTGATTTTAGGGCTTCAGAAAGAGGTTTTCAATTACTTACACAGGTTGCAGGTCGTGCAGGACGTGGAGATTTTGAAGGCAGAGTGTTTTTCCAAACTTACAATCCTTTGTATTATGCATTAGAAAGTGCTAAAACACAAAATTATAATGAATTTTACGATAAAGAAATTATTGCTAGAGAAGAGTTTGATTATCCACCGTTTAGTCAAATTATCAGGGTTGTTTTAAGTGGTGAAAATAATTTTAGGGTTGAAAAATCTGCACAAGAAATTGCTTTGAGATTAACAACCATGATTGATAAATATGGAATTTCTGAAAGATTAGAATTGTTAGGGCCTACAAATTGTGTTATAGAAAGAATAAATGGTCAGTATCGTTTCCAATTAATTGTCAAAAATAAGATGGCAGAAAAAGGGCACATGTTTGTTTCAAGTTTCTTCAATAAAATAACCATGCCGAAAGATATAAAATTAACGATAGATGTTGATCCGCTTGATATTTTGTAATTAGCGCAAAAAAAAGCCTCTTGGTAAGAGGCTAAGGTTGGTTATTTTTAGGTTGTATATAAGGTTATATTATGTTTTAAATTTTATTTTGTATTTGTGCTTTTATAAATTATCGTGAAAATTTTGGATTGCTTAAATTAAATAAAATGTTTACATTTGTTAATATAATTGTATAATATTTGTATGTGGATAAAGTTAAAAAAATGGTTTTTGGCGAAAATATTAAAGAAAAAATACTACCGCACAGGGAAGTGTAACGGTTGTGGACAGTGTTGTACACATATATATGTCAAACATTATAAGCACGTAATCCAAGATGAAAAAGAGTTTGAAAAATTACAATATTTGCATAGTTTTTATGCTCATTTAAAAGTTATTGGTAAAGATGATATTGGTTTGATTTTTGAATGTCAAAATTTAGACAAAGAAACCCATAAATGTAAAATTCATAAATTTAGACCTGCAATTTGTAGACGATATCCTCAAGAGGAATTATTTAGTATGGGTGGTGCGCTATCTGATAATTGTGGCTATAAGATGGAGCCTATTATTCCTTTTTCAAAAGTATTAAAAGATTTAGGTAAAAAAAGAATTAAACTCCGATAGGTTTAATCATTTTGTATAGTATTGGTATTAAGTAAAAATTTATTTTTACTACTTTTTTCTAATGTTTTCTTAGTTACAATGATTTATTCTATTGGAGATGGAGGGAATTATGAAAAAGATTTTAGTTTTAATGATTGCGTGTTTTTATGTTTTGCCAGCATTTTCTGCGTGTAAATTAGATGTTCCTTGTACTGCTAGTGCTTTGGATAGTCAAAATCAAACAATGCTAGATAGTGGAAATAAAAATAATTTAGAAGACAATTTAAGGACAGGAGTACAACAAGAAAGGAGAGAACTGAATGCTAATCCTTTCATTGATAATTCAAGTTCTAACTTAAATCCTAACCCTAATTATAATGCTAATTGCCAGTTTGGGATATGTTTGCCAGAAAGAAGTTTCTCTGAAATTATAGATGTGGAAGATTAAATTATTAATTTTTTGTTTATTTTTCAAGGAAGCATGAAAAATAATGTTATAACAATAGTATAAATAAGAAATACTATGAAAAGGAGATAAATATTATGGCAAAAACAATTGGTATTGACTTGGGTACAACAAACTCGGTTGTAGCAGTTATGGAAGGTGGTAAACCTACCGTTATAGCAAACGCAGAAGGCTCAAGAACAACCCCTTCTATTGTTGGGTTTTCTAAAACAGGTGAAAGATTAGTTGGTCAATTAGCAAAACGTCAAGCAATTTTAAACCCTGATAAAACAGTTGCTTCTATTAAAAGACACATGGGTGATGATTATAAAGTAAATATTGATGGTAAAGATTATACCCCTCAAGAAATTTCTGCAATGATTTTAAGAAAATTAGCAGATGATGCAAGTGCATACTTGGGAGAAAAAGTTACATCAGCAGTTATCACAGTTCCAGCATATTTTAACGACGCACAACGTCAAGCGACAAAAGATGCTGGTAAAATCGCAGGTTTAGATGTTCTACGTATCGTTAACGAACCAACTGCTGCCGCTTTGGCTTATGGTTTAGAAAAAGATAAAGCAGAAAAAGTTCTAGTATTTGACTTAGGTGGTGGTACATTCGACGTTTCTATTTTGGAAATTGGTGATGGTGTTCACGAAGTTCTTTCAACATCTGGTGATACTCGTTTAGGTGGTGACGATTTTGACCAAAAAATCATGGATTGGATGTGTGATGAATTCAAAAAAGCAGAAGGTATTGATTTAAGAAACGATAAACAAGCAATGCAACGTGTTAAGGAAGCAGCAGAAAAAGCAAAATGCGAATTATCATCTGTAATGGAAACAAATATTAATTTACCATTTATTACAGCAGATGCTAATGGCCCTAAACACTTAGATTTATCATTAACAAGAGCAAAATTCGAAGAACTTTCAATGGACTTGTTAAACAGATGTAAAACTCCTGTTGAAACAGCATTGAGAGATGCTGGTGTTTCTAAATCTGATATTAATGAAGTTGTATTAGTAGGTGGTTCTTCAAGAATTCCTGCAGTTCAACAGTTAGTAAAAGAATATACAGGAAAAGAACCTAACCAATCTGTTAACCCAGATGAAGTTGTTGCCGTTGGTGCTGCAGTTCAAGCAGGTGTTTTGGCTGGCGAAGTTAAAGATATCGTATTGTTAGACGTTACACCTTTGACTTTAGGTATTGAAACTTTGGGTGGTGTAATGACACCGTTAGTTCCAAGAAACACAACAATTCCTGTTTCTAAATCACAAGTTTTCTCTACAGCAGAAAATAACCAAACCGCAGTTGATATTATGGTTTACCAAGGGGAAAGACCAATGGCTAAAGATAATAAATCTTTAGGTATGTTTAGACTTGATGGTATAGCCCCTGCAATGCGTGGTATTCCTCAAATCGAAGTTACTTTCGATATCGACGCAAATGGTATTGTAAATGTTTCTGCAAAAGATAAAGCAACAAACAAAGAACAAAAAATCACTATTTCAAATTCTTCTAACCTTTCAGATGAAGATATTGATAAAATGGTTAAAGAAGCAGAAGCAAATGCTACTGAAGATAAAAAGAAAAAAGAAGAAGCAGAAACAAAAAATAATGCTACAAGTTTAATTGGTTCAGCAGAAAGAATTGTAAAAGATTTCGAAGGCAAAATTTCTGCAGATGATGAGAAAAAATTGAACGAACAAAGAGAAGCATTACAAAAAGCATTAGATGAAAACAAACCAAATGATGAATTGAAAAAACTTTCAGATGAATTGCAACAAACAATGTTTGCTATTTCTCAAAAAGCATATGAAGCAGTTCAAAAAGAAGGTGAAACGGCTCAATCTGCAAGCAGCGATAGTGCATCTTCAGAAGCAAATAATGATGACGATGTAATCGATGCAGAATACACTAAAGAATAATTTGTTTATTCAAATGGTATAAGTGCGGCGAACTTTTATTTATAAAAGTTCGCCGTTTTATTTATTAAATCTATGCTATAATATGTTTATGAAGATTTTAGGTATTGATCCAGGTATGGCAATTGTTGGTTACAGCCTTTTGGAAAAAGAGGGCGAAATGCTTACGTTGTTAAATTCTGGTTCTATTCAGACTCCTAAAGAGAATAAAGAATCAGCAAGGTTGTTAGAAATATACAATGATATGACTGCTTTGGTGCAAAAATTTAAGCCTGATGTTGCCGCTATTGAAAAATTGTTTTTCTTTAAAAACCAAACAACAGTTATGCCTGTTGCACACGCGAGGGGTGTTATTTTAACCGTATTGGAACAGTTCAATATTCCTATTTACGAATATACTCCAATGGAAGTTAAACAGGTTTTGACTGGTTACGGAAGGGCTGATAAAAAGGAAGTTGAACAGATGGTTAAAATTTCTTTGGGTGTTGATACCTTACCAAAACTTGATGATACAGTGGATTCTATTGCAATCGCAATATGTCATACTAGGAGTGTTTTATGAATATAAAATTATTAAAACAAATTTGCATTTTAAGTTTATTGTTAGGTGGAGTGCTTGGGCTTTTAACCTTAATTCCAATTATTAATCAAATTTCTTTTTGGGTTTTAATGTGTTTTGCAGCAGTTTGTGTAATGTTATTTATGATTAAATTGGAACTTCTTGATATGGAATCGGTAAAAGAAAGTGTTATTTTAGGTGCTATTATTGGTTTTGTCGCATTTTTAGGCTTTTCTATAATATATATTCCTATAACTGTATTTTTAGCGAAAGTTTTTCAAGTTTATACAAATTATGGAATTGCAGTTTCTTTGAGTAATGCAAGTTTCGGTTTAACTTTTGTTATTGTTTTATTTATGGGAATTTTGGCGGCAACAGTAAATGCTTTTTCAGGATTTTTGACATATTATGGTGTAGATTTTTATAGAGCGTTATACAAAAAAGATAATAATTTTGAGGTACAAGATAATGACAGAATTTAAATCAAAAATAAGAACAATTGAATGGGTTGGAAATGTTTCAAGAATTGTGGATCAAACATTGTTTCCATACGAATTTAAGTTTATTGACGTAAAAACAGGTCAAGAGATGTTTGATGCTATAAAAACAATGATAGTTAGAGGTGCTCCAGCAATAGGTATTGCAGGTGCACATGGTGTTGTTTTGTATGCGCAAGAATTAGCGAAAGAAAATTTATCACGCGAAGAGTTTGTTGCGAAGTTATTGGAAAAAGCGGATTATATTGCAACATCTCGTCCAACTGCAGTTAATTTAATGTGGGCAGTAAAAAAACAAAAAGAAATTATTGAAAATTCAAAGTCTAATATTGCTGGTTTGATTGAAGAATTAAAAGAAAATGGTATTAAACTAGAAAACGAAGATATTGAAATTAACAAAAGAATAGGTGATTATGGTGCGGAAGTTGTACCGAAGGGTGCTACAATTCTTACCCACTGTAATGCTGGTGCATTGGCTACTGTTGGTTATGGAACTGCATTGGGTGTTGTTAGAAGTGCTTTTGCAAAAGATAATACTGTACAAGTTTTTGCGGATGAAACTCGTCCTCGTCAACAAGGTGCAAGAATTACAACTCTTGAACTTACAATGGACGGAATTCCAACAACATTAATTACAGATGGTATGTGTTCATATTTTATGAAAAAGAATATGATAGATATGGTAGTTGTTGGTGCAGATAGAATTGCCGCAAACGGTGATAGTGCTAATAAAATTGGTACATATACGGTTGCGATTTGTGCAAAATATCATAATATACCATTCTATGTTGCGGCACCGCTTTCAACAATTGATACAAGTATAAAAACAGGTGATGAAATCGTAATTGAAGAAAGAAACCACGAAGAAGTAACTCATATTAACGGTAAACGGATTTGTGCTGAAGGGGTTAACGTTATCAATCCTGGATTTGACGTAACTCCGCACGAATTGATTGCAGGTATTATTACAGAAGTGGGTATTTTAAGACCTGATTATACAAAATCAATTGCAGAAGCATTTAAGAAATAATAATTGCACCTTGGCGGAATATTTTTATTTCATTATCAATAATGCCACATACTGTGGATTCTAAACCCTTACAAGTATGGCCGTAATCCTTGATGATTAAATCGGCAAGTCCTTGCATGTTTTCAAGTGCTTGTTCATAACTTTTTGCACTTGGTTGATGTGAAAGATTTGCACTTGTTGTTGCCAAAACGTGGTTTGGTGTAATTTCACAAATGCGTCTGAATACGTTATTATCAGGGAGCCTTATGCCGACTGTTTGCATATTTGAGGTAATATAATCAGGAGTGTTTTTGCTTTTATTTACAACAAGAGTCAAAGCCCCTGGGAAATGTTTTTTTATTAATTCGCAAGCCTTTTGAGGTAGTGGTTCAACATATTCTAGTAAATTATGCATTTCATTAGACATTAAAATCAAAGGTTTTTGAGTTTCTCTTTTTTTAATTTCATAAATTTTTTGAACGGCTTTTTCGTTATTAGGCAAACAACCCAAACCCCAAACGGTATCCGTTACGAAAGCAATAACGCCACCGTTTTCTAAAACTTTAACAATTTCTTTTTCATTATCTATTTGCATAATTTTGATTTTAACCTATCAAGCAATTCTTCTGCGTATTCCATTTTGAAGATTAAGTTTAGAGGTACATATACAACTAAACATAAAACTCCAATGGTTATAAGTTTTACGATTTCGTGGATATATTTTGGGAGATGAATTATTAAATCGAATTCGTATCCTGCTCCAAAGCAAATCAAAGCCGTTAATAACCCTGCTCCGCACATTTTTAATAAGTTTTTAAATAGTGAAGCGTAATCCATTTTAATTTTTTTAGATATCAATAGACCTAAAACGCATGCATTGAATAATGTTACTATTGAAGTTGATAATGTAATACCTCCAATGCCTATGTGTAAAATATTAACCAATAAAATGTTCATTAGAACTTTTAAAACAATGGATGAGAAAGCAACATAAAATGGTGTTGCAGAATCATTAAATGAATAATAAACTCTAGTGATGCTATCTCTGAAAACATAAGGAATTATGGAGAAAGATAAGAACCATAATGCTTCAGTAACCATGAATGTTGCACGTTCATCAAAAGCCCCTCTTTCAAAAATCAATCTTACGCCGTCCATTCCTACAGTTAAAATACCAATGATAATTGGAATAGCACCGAAAAATAAAACTCCAACTCCTTTATTAAAATAATTTTTAATTCCTTGCATATCATTTTCAACAACTAATCTTGAAAATATTGGGAATAATGGAACCAGGAATGCTGTCACTAATATTCCAACAGGGAATTGAAAAATTCTGTTTGCATATCCAATTGAAGTCCATACACCTTCATCTAGAGATGAAGCGAAAAACATATCTACATAAATGTGTATTTGTCCAACAGTTGAACTTAATATTGCAGGGAATAAAAGTTCTGTGATTTGTTTAAAGTTTGCGTTGTTAATGATATCAAAATTAGGTCTTATTTTAAATCCTAACTGTCTTACTCTTGGCATTTGTAAAAGTAATTGGCATAATGCACCAACAACTGTTGCTGTTGCTAAAATAACCCCAGATTTATCTCCACCAGAAATCATTAATGTTGAAATAATAACGACACTAACTATTATTGGTGATAAACTTGGTAAAATAAATTCTTTATATGTAACTAGAATGCCATAATAAATTCCGATTAATCCGCCTATGATTAATGCCGGACACATAATTCTTAAGTGTGTACTTGCAAGATTTATTAATTCTGCATTGCCGTCAGAAATAATAACTGACATAATTGGATTTGCAAAGAAGAAGCAGATTATTGTTAGTAGCGTAAAGAATGTGAAACTTACGGTTAAGAATGTATTAAATAATTTTTCTGCTACTTCAGGTGGTTTTTCATTTAATCCAGGGATTAATTTTGTAAAAACAGCAACTGTTGCACTGTGGAAAGGCCCTCCCATTCCTCCTAAGAGGGTTACTGCAAGTGCAGGGAATTGGTATGCATAGAAATATGCGTCTGATGCTAATGAGGCCCCATAATAGTTTGCAACAACCATATCTCTAATGAAGCCAACGAGTTTACTTATTACTGTTACAACCGCAATAAGCCATGCCGCTTTTAATACACTTTTTGTTTTATCTTCACTCATCTTTTGCTACCAATTCAACAAATAATCTAACTCCTTTATCCTTTTCTTCATCTTGTGGATAGTAATAGATTATTGTGTTTTTACCTTTTACTACGTATTTTGATATATCAACTTTTTCAACACGATTAAAAAACCCTTTCGAAAGTTCGATTTTTTCTTCTTTACCATTTATATTAACTAAAAAGTAAGATAATTTGTACTTATTATCAATAATAATTTCCACGTCTTTGTTTTTTGTGTAAAAGTTCTGCAAGATAGCAGGATTTTGTGCAGAAAGAATAACGGGTTTTGTTGATAATGTTATTCCGGTGTAATAATGCTTTAGGATTTTATCGAATTTAAAATTCAATTCTGTTGCCATAAACCCTGCCCCGTATTGGCTCATTCCAACACCGTGACCATATCCGCCACCGTATGCTGTTATGTTTATTAAGTTTCCATTTTCATCAAATTCTTGCTTGAAAGCAATATTGGCACTTGGGAGTGCTTTGCCCTTATTTGTAAATAAACGACGAATTACAAGTTCTTTGTATATTTTGTAGTTTTGTAAGTCGGTTATAATTTCTAATTCTATTATTTTCCCAGATTCGCCACGTCTTATAACTTTTAATTCTTTTATGTTGCCTAAAGTATCGCCAACTTTAAATGCAGGGCTAACAAAACCAGTTGCGGATTGTGCTGCTAAATTTTTTGAGATTTCTGTTTGTAATTCGTTTTTTGTCCAAGTTCTTTCCCATCTGAAATATGGTGATTTCATATCATAAGAATCCGGTTTTGACGTATAAAATAATTCAGCGGCTTCGTCTGTATCAATTGGTTGTTGGCTTAATATATCAGGTTTTGCGATTAAATAAGGTTTTGAAATTGATGGGAATTGTTTTGTTGTTGGATCAGAAAATGCGTTACTAAAACTTTCAGTATAACCTCCCGAAGTAGAACAGTATTGTGCTAAAATCAAATCCCAACCGTAAATTGCTACAACACCTTCTGTTTCTTCAACTGCTTGGTTAGAAAGAGGTCTTTCTGTATTTGCGCCAAAATAAACTTGGCTTGCTACACTATCAACAACATCAAAAGCATCAAAAGCCTTTGTTCTTGGTGATAAAACATAATTTCTTGCTGCAATACTTTGCGCTTTTAGAGCCTCAAGCCCAAAAGAAACGGGCATTTCATTTGGAACAACGCCTTTAAGGTAGTCTTCAACTTCAAGGATATTTACAATATGAAATCTACCTATTTTTTTGTTGTTTTTTACAAGTTCAATATCGCCTCGGTATAGTGCTTGTAACCCCGCTCTTTTTAAACCTTTGACAGCAAGTAATCCATCTTTACATATGAATTTTACAGGACCAGTAACTTGTTCTACAATTTGGTTGTTTTTTGAAATTACAAACATTCCTGATTGGAGTTTTACATTTATAATTTCATTTGCGTTTGCTAATAAAATTTCGTTGTTATCGTTTAAAATTTGGACTTCTGCAGTTGAGTAAATATCAGTCTCGGAGTAATCATAATTTTTAAAATTATTATCTCCGATACCAACTCTAACTATTTCTGATTTAGGTTTGTCAAAAGCTGCTCTTATTTCGGCTTCTCTGGCAATTTGTAAAGTTTCTTCAGGTATATTCGGGACAAAACTCGCTTGAGTAATTGTCGCTAATGATAAATATATCAATAAAAATTTAATAAATTTTTTCATTATTTTGCTTCTAAAATAGTACCTTCTTTAGAATCTTTTACCACAATATTAACATCAGATAGTGCTATACGAATTTTATCTGCAATATCCCAATTTTTTTCTTCTCTTGCTTTTTTGCGGAATTCTAATAATTCATCCATTGTGGCAAAATTTTCATTTAACACTTCACAAACATGGTTTAATGCTTTTGCTAAATCTTCTTCTGATAGAGAAGGTTTATCAAAACTAAAGCCTAATGTTGTTGCTAATTTATGAAGAATAGTGAAAGCATCTTTATCGTCTTTATTTGCTTTGTTTGTTAAATCAAATAATACGGCAAGTGCTTTTGAAGTGTTTAAATCATCATCCATTGCATCTACAAATAATTTATATTCTTCAGTTTGAGTGATATCAAGTTCTTCATTGATAGGTGTTCTTTTAGCGTTTAATAAACGTTTTACGCCGCTTTGTGCTGAAGATAATGCTTCATCTGAAAATTCAACAGGCATTCTGTAATGGTTTGTCAAAATGAAAAATCTAATTGTATTTGAATCGTATTTTTTCAATAAATCATCAATAGTTAGGAAGTTGCCTAATGATTTAGACATTTTCTCTTTATTGATAGTTACAAAACCGTTGTGTAACCAGTAATTAACGAATTTGCAATCGTTTGCACATTCAGATTGTGCGATTTCGTTTTCGTGGTGTGGGAATATTAAATCTGCCCCACCTGCGTGAATATCAATTGTTTTACCTAAATATTTTCTGCTCATTGCAGAACATTCAATGTGCCAACCTGGTCTACCAACACCCCAAGGTGAGTTGTAGCCAAATTTTTCGTCTTTTTTCCACAAAGCAAAATCCAAAGGATCTTCTTTTTGTTCGCCGACTTCAATTCTTGCACCGCTTTCTAATTGGTCAATTGGTTGCTTTGAAAGGTATCCGTATTTGTTGAATTTTTTAACTCTGAAATACACATCACCATTTGCTTCATACGCATAACCGTTTTTGATTAAATCTTTTACTATTGAAATCATTTCACCTAACGTTTTTGTCGCAAATGGTTCTATATCTGGTTTAAGTGTATTTAGTGCTTTCATTGATTTTGCAAATTGTTCGTACCAATATTGAGAAACTTCTGTTGGAGTTTTACCTTCTTTTTCTGCTTTTTTTAATATTTTGTCATCAACGTCAGTTACGTTTCTACAATATGTTACGTCATAACCTTTAAACTTTAAGTATCTATATAAAACGTCCCAAGTAATATAGCATCTCGCGTGTCCCAAGTGTGCATAATCATATACGGTAGGGCCGCATACATACATTTTCACTTTATTATCTTCTATTGGTTTAAAATCTTCTAATGTATTTGAATAAGAATTGTGTAATTTCATAGTTCACTCCTTGCTTTAATTCTACAACAAAGATTACTTAATGTAAATTTTTGTATGTATTTTATTTTTTTCTGCAATTTATTGTTAGCAAAATTTTTTATAAAGATGTACAAACACAAGGAGATATTTTTATGGGCGTAAATGGACCAGATAGTATTGCTGCAAAAAAGCAACCTCAGTATGCACCTGTTCAATTTAGTGATTCGCAAAACGGGAAAAATCAAACCTTTAATGTTCCTGTTGGCACTCGAATAACGACTACATCTGATGGATATGTAGTCCGTAATGATGGTATTTATAATAACAAAGGAGAAAAAGTTCAAAATATTCCTGTTATTTTGCCTCAAGCGGCATCATTATCAATTTTTGATGCAAATAAAGATGGCAATATTGATGATGCTGATGCGCATGAACTGGATGATAAAAATGTAGCAGCATTAATTAATGATAAATTGGCAAGAAGTGGCTCGAGTTTCCGTGTTGTTGATACCATAGATGATTTTGATGGTGGGTTTGCTGATGCAGCTGTTTATGATGAAGGCTTTTATGTTACTTTTAGTAAGAATGGAAACCCTTACGGTACTCAAAAAGGTTTATCAATTCAAACACCTGAACAACAAGAAAATATTGCTGAGCGTAAAGCAGTTGAAGAAGAAAAAAACAAACCTTGGTGGAAATTCTAGTAATTATTCGCCAAGTAAGTCAAAAATATTATGTACCGGTTCGAGGAGTTCTTCGACCGGTATTTTTTCATCTAACTCTAATGTAATTGTTGGAATATTACGTTCAACTCCGCAATATGTTCCAAAACTTCCTGGGGTTGGATAACCAATACTTTCTTCTATTGGATAATCAATTATTTTTGAAATTTTTTCACAAATATATCTCGCAGGTCCATCATAATTGACCACTTTGAATGGTGCGTGAAGAGTCAATATTAATTCTGGTTTGTATTCTTCAATAATTTCAACCATAAACTGCGTTTCTATTTCGCTTGCTGGACTTTCACCACCGAAGAATTCGTTTTTTTCTGTATGTCTCCAATTTTTGCAAGGATAATTTCTGTTTAAATCAACGCCATTTGAATTGGTGCGTTTGTTTTTACACATTCCATCAGGATTTAAACAAGGAATAAACATTAAACGTGAATTTGGTTGGATTTCAAGGTATCTATCAATTAAAAACTTTCCTTGAGGTTCTTCTCCGTGAAAAACTCCGACAACTAAAATCGCCTTGTGGTTTTCGTTTGCCAAAAGTTTAATCTCATTCCCTAAAATTGTTTTTGTTGATTTTAAAATCTTCATTAATCAAATAGTGCCTTAATAAATTCTTCTGAATTAAAAGCCTTTAAATCTTCCATTTGTTCTCCAACGCCGATTAGTTTTATAGGCAAGTTCATTTCTTTTGCAATAGCCAAAACTATTGCACCTTTTGCCGAGCCATCCAATTTAGTTAGCGCAACGGAAGTTATATTTACCGCCTCGGTAAATATTTTTGCTTGTTGTAAACCATTTTGTCCTGTATTGGCATCTAGTACCAAAATACTTTCTCTCAAACTTTCTGGAGCATTTTTGTCGATGACAGTTTTAATTTTTGCCAATTCTTCCATTAAGTTGAATTTGTTTTGTAAACGACCTGCAGTATCAACCAAAATTACATCATAATTTTCTTTTTTTGCTTTTTGGATTGCTTCATAAACAACTGATGCTGCATCCGCTTTATCTCGTCTAACGATATCAGCACCTGCTCTTTTAGACCAAATGTCTAATTGTTCTTCTGCTGCGGCTCTGAATGTATCTCCTGCAGCAATCAAAACTTTTTTGCCGTCGTTTTTAAATTTATATGCAAGTTTGCCTATTAAAGTTGTTTTGCCGGCTCCGTTTACGCCTGTTATAAAATATATGTTTAATTCGTTTTCGTTGTATTTTAATTGAGTTTCGCCTGCGCTGTTTAAAACTTTTTCAAATTCTGTTTTTAAATAACTTTTAACTTCACTTGGTTTGATTTTTGATTGATTGCGCAATTTGTCAACGAGTTCAGAAGCATAATTGACGCCTAAATCAGCACTGATAAGCATATCTTCCATATCATCTAGTACAAAATCAGAAAATTCTGCCTCTTCTGAAACTGTATCGACAACATTGCCTACAAGTGCAGATGCAGTATTTGCAACTTTTTTCTTTAAACTATCTAATCCCTCTGTAAAAAATTTGAACATAATTGAAGTTTAACATGAAATTAATTATTTTTCATCTAAATTATAATTTAATTACATACTAAAAATGGCTCTTATAAAGAGCCATTTTACTATGTTTTTAAATTTTTAGTGAAGTCCGTTATCAACAATAACCTTGGCTAAAATGCCGTTTACAAAAGATGAACTGTCATCAGTTGAATATTTTTTAGCAAGTTCTAATGCTTCATCAACAATAACTTTCATAGGTGCTTCTTTGATGAAAAGAAGTTCAACAATTGCGATACGCAAAATATCTTTATCCATTTTTACAAGTCTATCGATATCCCAGCCTTTTGAGTATTGTTGAATTTGGTCATCAACATCTTTGTGGTGTAATTGGAACATTTCAGCAATTTTGATTGCGTATTCTTTAACTTCGCTTTGAGATTCCAAAGTTGTAAATTCAGCGATTTCTAATGCTAACATTGCTTTTTCAGAAATATTAATCATTTCTTCAACTTTTTCTAAAACAACATTTGACATTAATGGAACAGGAATATTTTCTACTCCAAGAGGCCTGTTCAAGTTAGTTTCGTGTTCTGCTACGTAATCGTCAATTCTATTTTTCATATCGATTAGAGTGCCTAATGACAATTTCAAATCGTCTGTTGCGCTGCTTGTCAAAATTCTAACTGATTTTAAAATAATGTTTTCTAAATCTTCTTTTGAATATTTTTCAATTTTTTTATCAAATTGTGAAAATAAAATAAATGCTAATTCTCTTGCTGCTCTACGCGCTTGCATAATTAATTCCTCATATTAAATTGTACAACGTTATGCTATCATAAAAAATTTTTCAAGTCTATATCAGTTCACTTGCTCTGTATGAACTTCTAACAAGAGGTCCAATTTGGTAATGTTTTATTCCAACTTCTTTAGCAATTTCTTTTAGTTGTTCATATTCCTCAAGTGTATAATATTTTTCGACTTCCAAATGTTCTTTTGATGGTTGAATGTATTGACCAATAGTTACAATATCGCATCCAATATTGTGTAAATCGGTCAATGTTTCTTTGATTTGCTCAATTGTTTCTCCAAGACCGATCATAAATCCTGATTTTGTAATGATATCGCTGTTGTCCTTTATGTATTTAAGTACTTTTAGTGAACAGTCATAATCACCTTGTGGTCTTGCCGTTTTGAAGATTGCTCTTACTGTTTCTATATTGTGGTTAAATACATTTGGGTTTGCTGCAATAATAGTTTTTAAAGCATCTTCGTGTCCTTTGAAATCTGGAGTTAGAATTTCTATTTTAGTTTCTGGAGATAGTTCCCGTATCTTGTGGATACAATTAGCGAAATGTTCAGCACCACCATCTTTTAGGTCATCTCTTGTAACTGATGTTATTACTGAATATTTTAGTCCTAAATCTTTTACTGCTTCTGCAACGTGAAGTGGTTCGGATAAATCCAAAGGCTCAGGCTTGTTGCAAGAGATGTTGCAGTAACGACAATTTCTAGTACAGTTGTTGCCCATAATCAAAAAAGTGGCAGTGTTTTTTGTGTAACATTCATTTTTATTTGGACAACGAGCGTTTTCGCAAACCGTATTCAAACATTTGGTTTTTAAAATTTTTCTTACGGTTCTTGTTTTGTCTGTATCTATAATTGGTCGTTTTAAATATTCTGGTAATCGTTCTCTCATTATTTTAACCTCATTAAGCAATCTAAAATTCCTTCAGAATATGTTGGGTGTGCAAAACAGATTGCTTTTAATTGATCTACGGTAATTCCTGTTTGCATAGCAATAACAATTTGTTGAAGTAGTGATGATGCTTCATTTGACATAATGTGTGCCCCAACAATTTTGTTATCTTGTATCAAAATTTTCATCATACCATCGGTTGCGTTATCGCATTGAGATTTTGCTAGTGCGGAAATCGGTAACATTGATTTTTGGAATGTTCCGACTTCTAAATCTTGTTCTCTTTTGCCTATCCACGCTATTTCAGGATAACCATAAACTACTGACGGAACAAAATTTTCGTCAAAAGGTATGTCTAAAACTTCTTTCATTGATTGTTTGCTAGCGAAATGTGCAAGTTGGATGGAACCGGCTACATCTCCAAGGTAAATAACTCCGTCAATTTTTTCAATTTCATTTGGAACTCTACCAATTGCAAGGAGCGCACAATCAGCATTTATTACCTCATTGTTGTTTAAATAAACATTAACTTGGTTTTCTATTTTTTCGATTTTTTCAACAGTTGTTTTTGTGTAAAATTTTAAATTTTTTGCTTTGAAAACTCGTTCTAAACGTTTTGAAATTTCAATATCTGCAAGCGGTAATAGGTTTTCTGCGACTTCAACTAAGGTTACATTAACATCAAATGAAGATAAAATTCTTGAGAATTCCACTCCTATTGCGCCCGAACCAATAACAACAATGCTTTTAGGTAATATTGTTAGATTTAAAATGTCGTCAGAAGAAAGTATTAATTTATGGTCGTATTCCATTCCTTTTATTTCTCTTGGTTTAGAACCAATTGCACATATGATTTTTTCGCAAGTGTATTTTTCTCCGTTTGCTTCTATTGTGTTCTTATCTATTATTTGTGCTTCTGCTTGAATAAAATTAATGCCAGCTGATTTGAAAGAACGCTCTAAACCGTTACGAAGTTTTTCGATAACGGTTTGTTTTCTTTCTGCAATTTTTGTGAAATCAAAAGAATTTTCAGGGATGTTAATACCCATTTCAGAACAGGTTTTATTTGTTTCGTATATTTCTGCACTATGTAAAAGGGTTTTTGTAGGTATGCAACCTTTATTTAAACAAACACCACCTGCAAAATCTTTTTCAAATAATACAACTTTTTTACCAATACTTGCTGCGTATAATGCTGCCGTATAACCCGCTGGACCAGAACCAACTATTCCATAATCAAAATTCATTTCTACCTCGTATAAACTCTTGGTAATCTTACCTTTAATCTACATGTTAATTCGTAATTTATTGTGTTTAATATTTTTGCCCACTCATCTATTGAGTTTGTTTCATCTAATAGTGTAATAACATCTCCGATAGTACAATCAATTCCTGTAACATCAAACATCATTTGATCCATTGTGATATTACCGATTTGTTGGATTGTTTTATTATTAGTAGTTCCTTTTATTTTGTTAGACAATGCCCTTTCTACACCGTCTGCATATCCGACAGGAATCGTTGCAATATCTCGTTTATCATTTGCTTTATATGTGTAAGAATAACTTACCCCTTGACCTTTTTGCATTTGGTGGATATTTACAATTCTGCCCTTTAAAGAAATTAACGGTTTAAGGTTTATTTTAATATTACTGTTTTGTGGATAATCAGGAGCTAATCCATATAAAGAAATTCCAACTCGGCACATATTTGTGTTTTCTATATCATAGCAAATTGTTCCTGCTGTATTTTGAACGTGTAATAGTAGTCCTTCAGTATCAATTTGTTTTATGATTTCTTGCCATTTTTGGATTTGTTTATCTGTTTCTTCAATGTTTTCAGCCATCGCTAAATGTGTGAAAATACCTTGAAAATTGATAAATTCAGAATTTTGAACTTGTTTTATAAAATCAACGGCATCTTCTGTTGAGACTCCGATTCTATTCATTCCTGTATCTATTTTGATGTGAACCTTTGGTTTAATCCCTGTTCTCTCAAATGCTTTTTTGCAGGCATCAATATGCCCTTTTGAGAAAATTGAAATACTTAAATCTGATTTTACAGCACTTTCAACGGCCCAAACAGGCACTGCCCCGAGTACAAGGATTTCACAATTTATGTTTGCGTTTCGAAGATCAACGCCTTCATCAATAGATGCAACGCCAAGCATATTTATTCCGCTAGCCAAAATCGTAGGAGCAAGCATTACTGCACCATGTCCGTATGCGTCTGCTTTTACAACCCCTAAAATTTTCTTATTCTCAGGTACAAACTTTTTAATCTCTTTAATATTGTGTTCAAGGTTGCCTATATTGATCTCAACCCAAGCATCACGATGAACATTTATGTTTGTTTGCCTAATGTTTTTCATAATTAGAGTATATTACAAAAATTCTTGTATGTATAATAAATTTTTGATACAATAAGGGTATGGATAGAAAAAAATTTATAAAAGCAAAACGTATTGTTATCAAACTTGGTACAAATATTTTGAGGAATTCCGACGGTAATGTTTCTTTACCTAGAATTTTTTCTTTTATTGAAGATATTTCAGCCCTTGTAAAAATGGGTAAAGAAGTTATTGTTATAACCTCAGGTGCTGTTGGTTTAGGTAAAAAACGATTAGGACTAAAAAGTACTGAAGGAACAGCATTAAAACAAGCGTGTGCTGCAATTGGTCAAGGTAAATTGATGTCAATTTACGAAGAAGGTTTTGATACTTATGGTTTGGTTGCAGCGCAAATATTGTTGACTGAGGATGATTTTGCAAATCGTACAAAATATTTAAGTTTGAGAACCACGTTGAATAGGCTTTTAGAATTAGGTACAGTTCCTGTGATTAATCAGAACGATACTGTTTCTACAGTTGAAATTTCATCTAAAATGATCGATAAGCAAGTTTGTTTTTCAGATAATGACAAATTATCCGCACTTGTTGCAAGCGAATTAGATGCTGATTTGTTAATAATCTTGTCTGATATAGATGGTTTGTTTGATTCAAATCCAAAAGAAAATCCAAATGCAAAAATTATTTCTGAAGTTCATGAAGTTACAGATGAGGTTTTAGCATTAGCACAAGGGGTTTCATCTGGTGGTCGTGGAGGTATGGCAACAAAACTTGAAGCCGCAAGAATGGTTACTCGTTTTGGTTGCAAAATGCTTATTGCAAATGGTACTGTACCATACATATTAAAGAAAATTTTTAATTGTGAAGAATATGGGACAATGTTTTATCCACAAAATGAAAGTTTATCTGACAAAAAACGTTGGATTGGTTTTGCTACTAATATTGTTGGTAAAATTGTTGTTAATTCAGGTGCAAAAGAAGCACTTTTGGAACAAAAAAGTTTGTTACCAATAGGGGTTTCTGACGTTATAAATAAGTTTGGAAAAGGTGATGTAGTGTCAATTTTGGATGAAAGCCATAAGGAGTTTGCAAGAGGAATTGTAAACTATGGTTCTGATTCTTGTAAAAAACTTATTGGTTGTCATTCTGATAATATATTGGAAATTTTAGGTTTTAAAAACTATGATGCAATTATTACACGTGATAATATAACTATTTTGTAGAGGGTTTTATGGGTTTTGAAAATATTGCAAAAGCAGCAAAAATAGCAGCATTACAGATGGCAGAAATGCAAAACAAAAATGAGGCTCTTTTCGCGGTTGCTGATGCTCTTGAAAAAAATAAGAGTGAAATTTTTGAAAGTAATAAGCAAGATTTAGAAAAGGCAAAAGTTTTCGTTGAAAAAGGTGAACTGTCTCAAGCAACTTTCAATAGATTAAAACTTGATGAAAATAAAATGAGAACGATGATACAGGGTATTCGTGATGTCGCAAAACTTGATGATCCTGTAAATAAAAAATTGTTAGTTAGAGAATTAGATAAAAATTTAACTTTATACAAAGTTACTTGCCCTATTGGTGTTTTAGGGATTATTTTTGAAGCACGCCCAGATGTTATCGTACAGATTTGTTCTTTGGCGATAAAATCTTCAAATGCAGTCATTTTAAAAGGTGGAAAAGAAGCAGTAAATACAAATAAAACAATTCTAAAAGTAATCAATGATGCACTTGATAAGGTTGAAAATTTTCCTAAAAATGCTTTACAACAAATTTTTACGCACGAAGAAGTCAATGAAATGTTGAAGTGTGATAGATATATTAATTTGATTATTCCTAGAGGGAGTAATAATTTAGTTAAATTTATAAAAGAAAATACTAAAATTGCTGTTTTGGGTCATGCAGATGGAATCTGTCATATTTTTGTTGATGAAAGTGCTGATATTCAAATGGCAGAAAAAGTTGTTGTTGATGCAAAATGTCAGTATCCTAGTGCTTGTAATGCTGTTGAGACTCTTTTAATCCATAAGAATTTTAAGGACTCTGAAAAATTGTTGGCTTCATTACAATTGTCTGAAATAAAACTTATTGAAAATCCAAAAAGATGGGATTTTGAATATGGTGATAAAATTTTAGCGGTAAAATATGTTTCATCATTAGAAGAAGCAATTTCTCATATAAATGAATATGGTTCAGGGCATACAGATTGTATTCTCACAAATAATATTCAAAATGCAGAATTATTTATGAATAAAGTGGATTCTTCAGGTGTTTATATGAATGCTTCAACTCGTTTTGCTGATGGTTTTAGGTATGGTTTTGGTGCTGAAGTTGGAATTTCAACAAATAAAACACACGCACGAGGACCTGTTGGTTTAGAAGGTTTGGTTATTTATAAATACAAATTGGTTGGTAATGGGCATATTGTAAAAGATTATGCTGATGGGACTAAAGAATTTACTCACAAAGATTTGTTATAAAGATATGTTACCAAATATCATTTATTTCAAAATCTGATATAATACGAATATGGCAAAAGTTGGTATTATTGGATTAGGATTAATAGGTGGCTCAATATTTAAGTCTTTACTTAAATTGGGTTATGATGTTGTTGGTGTTTCTAGAACAATTGAATTGCCAAATGTTTTTAAAGATTATGATGTTTTAAAAACTTGTGATTTAGTGTTTGTTTGTACACCTATGAATAAAACTCTTGAGATTTTGGATAAATTGGAAGGAATTTTAAATCCAAATGCAATAGTTGCTGATGTATGTTCGTTAAAGAATTTTGTAACGCTTAAAAATAGACCATACAATTTTGTTCCTACTCATCCAATGGCGGGAACTGAACACAAAGGTTTTGAAAGTTCTTTTGATGGGCTGTTTGAAGGTGCGAAATGGGTTGTATGCAAAAAAGAATATCCTGAATTGTTAGGTAAAATTATTACAGATTTAGGGGCAAAAATTGTTGTAACGACTCCACAAAAACATGATGAAGCAGTTGCATTGATTTCTCATATGCCGATGGTTATTGCACAATCTATATTTTTAACTGCTTCTGATAATGAATTGGCACTAGAGATTGCATCTAGTGGTTTTAGAGATATGACTCGTCTTGCTCTTTCAAATGAAGAAATGGCGTGTGATATGGTTAATATGAACTCTACAAATATTCAAAATTCTATTTTAAAATTATATAAATCAGTTGGAGATTTGATGAGTGAAAATTATCCTCAAATCATTCAAGATATTAAAGCGCAACGTAAAGAAATGTTTAAATAAATTATTTCTTTTCTCTTGTTTTAAGGTAATTTAGTCCGAGCATAAATAATACGAGAACGATTATATAAATCATATAATCTTTCATTGTATTATGTCCCATAAAGAATGCTGCCATTGCACCTGCAAGAATTGCAACTGATGTTAGAATAACAACAGTTTTCTTTTGTGAAAATCCAGCGTGTAAAAGTTTGTGATGGATATGTTCCGAATCAGCAACAAAAGGAGATTTACCTTTCAAAATTCTGCGTAATGAAGCATAAGTTATGTCCATAATTGGAACTGCTAAAACAACGAAAGGTACAATAATTGCTAATGTTGCGGCTTTCATAACACCTGTGATGGAAATTGTTGCAAGTAAAAATCCAGAGAATAATGCTCCACTGTCGCCCATAAATATTTTTGCTGGGTTAAAGTTGAAAGTTAAAAATGCCAACATTGAACCGGCCAAAATAAACCCGATTAGTGCACTAATTGGACTTGAAGGTGTCATAGCAACTGCAATTATTGCTAAAGTTATTGCATTGACGGTTACAACAGAACCCGCTAAACCATCAACCCCGTCAATGAAGTTTACTGCATTACTAATACCGACAATCCATAATAAAGTTATTGGGTAAGAAAAAATTCCTAAATCAATACCACCAGCAATTGGTAGTTCGTTAATCTGAACACCAAGTAAATAAACCAAAGTGGCAATCGCTACCTGTATAAAAAGTTTAAATTTAGCGTTTAAATTATAAATATCGTCAATTAATCCTAAGAGGAACATTAAAGAACTTCCTAATAAAATGCCTGACAACAAACTGCCATAAGGATAATAACTCAAGAAAACAAGGCACAAAAAAGTGAGCATTGTGCTTGCCCAAATTGCAACGCCACCAATTCTAGATATTGGTTTGGTGTGAATTTTTCTTTCGTTAGGGATATCAACGAGTCCTTCTTTTTTAGAAAAACTTATTACTAGCGGCACTAAAAATACGCCTAAAATATAAGCGATAACTGTTCCGATTATGTGTGCGTGTGTTAGTCTGATAATAATATGAATACCCTCTTTGTGTTTTTATTATATCAAATAAACTTTGAAAAGTAAAACTAATCAAAAAACCGACCTTTCGGTCGGCTTTTTAAAATTAACCTCTGATTTTTAGTTTCTTGATTAAATCTCTGTATTCATCAAGATTTCTGTCTTTAATGTAAGAAAGTAATCTTTTTCTCTTACCTACTAACATAAATAGACCTCTTTTTGTAGCGAAATCTTTTTTGTTAGATTTTAAGTGTTCAGTAAGTTCAGTGATTTTCTTACTCATCATCGCAACTTGTACAGCAGCAGAACCTGAATCTTTTTCGTTTGCGCCGTATTTTTTGATGATTTCTTGTTTGTTTTTCAAGTTAATTGACATATTGTTTTTCCTTTTTTGTTGAGTGACATATTGGCGTAAGCACTCTACAAAAAAGATTTTAATATATCAAAAAAAAAATGCAAGCAATTGTTAAGATAATCTTGATGTTAAAAATGCTTTATGTGCTGCTTGGTTCGCAAAACTAAATTTATCTCTTGCAATACCAAGGTTAACATCAGCCCCAAATAAAGATTTGGAGGATGTTTTGTATTTTTTCAATGCAGCGTTATATTGAGATGATTCTTCACCATAAATTTTTGTTGCATAATTTAAGTCGCTTGTCGCTTTATCTTTACCGCTTTTCATTGCATCATATTCTGCTAGTGCAGTATAATAATCTTTTTCTGCAACATCTAATGCTGCTTCTTTTTCAAGATACCAGCCCTGAACTGATTCGTTGATTTTTTCTTGAGTATCTTCTGCATTTTTTAGTACCATTGCTTTGGCAATAGTGAATGCCGAACCCATTTTCAAAGCATAAGAAACATAGTCATTATATGACATAAGGCTTTTATATGGTGAACTGTTAAACTGTTGTTCTGTTAGGATTTGTCCTGCTTTTTGTACGCTCATGGTTAGCCTTTCTCTTGCCTCTTATATATATAAAGAATATTTCTTTGTAAAAATTGCCTTTTTGTAAACTAATATTAAATAAATTTTTGTGTTAAAATAAAACTATGATTGAAAGATATTCACGAGAAGAAATGAGAAAAATTTGGGACTTAAATTCTAAGTTCAATTATTATTTACAAGTTGAGTTAGCCGTTTGTGATGCTTATGTTGAAGTAGGTGATTTCCCAAAAGATGATATTGAGAGTTTGAAAAAACTTGCAAAGTTTGATATCAAAAGGATTGACGAAATAGAACAAGAAGTTAAGCACGACGTGATTGCATTTTTGACTAATGTTAATGAAAATGTTGGCGATTATGCAAGATATATTCACGTTGGAATGACAAGTTCTGATGTGATTGATACCGCCTTTGCTCTTCAAATTCAGGATAGTGGAAAAATTATTCTTGATGGTTTGAATAAAACTATCAATTCATTGAAAAATTTAGCGAAAAAGCACAAAAATACAGTTTGTGTTGGTCGTTCACACGGCATACATGCTGAAGTTATGACTTTTGGTGTAAAACTTTGTTCTTGGATTGATATTTTGACTCGCCAAAGAGATAATTTCGTTCACGCATTAGAAGAAATTAGAGTAGGACAAATATCAGGCCCTGTTGGAACTTATAGTAATATTTCACCTGAAATTGAAGAAATAACTTGCAGAAATTTAGGTTTGAAACCTGCAAAAATTTCAACACAAATTATTGCTCGCGATTATCACGCATATTTTATGCAATCATTAGCGCTTATTGCAACTGTAATTGAACAATTCGCCACAGAAATAAGACATCTTCAAAGAACTGAGGTTTTGGAAGTGGAAGAAGGTTTTGGTAAAAATCAAAAAGGTTCTTCTGCTATGCCACATAAGAAGAATCCTGTTTTGAGTGAAAATCTTTGTGGGCTAGCACGAGTTGTTCGTTCAAATTCTTTAGTGGCGATGGAAAATGTTGTTTTATGGCACGAAAGAGATATTTCTCATAGTAGTGCAGAACGTATTATTTTCCCTGATAGTTTAACTCTTGTAGATTTTATGTTAACAAGATTTAATGGTGTTGTAGAAAATTTAGTCGTTCACGAAGATAATATGCTTAAAAATACCGACAAATTTGGAGGTATAATTTTCTCTCAAAAAGCTCTTTTAACTTTAGTGGAAAAAGGTTTAACAAGGGAAGACGCATATAAAATTGTTCAAAGAAATGCCCTTGATGCATTCAATAACAATGGAAATTTCAGAGAAAATTTAAAAAATGATTCTGAAGTTACTAAATTATTAACTTTAGATGAATTATCAAATATATTCAATAAAGAAGACTTTTTAAAAAACATCGATACGGCTTATAATAAAATTATCAAAGAATAGAATAATTAAGAGACGCAGACAATGAAAAAAATTAGTATAATTGGTTCGACAGGTTCAATTGGTACACAGGCTTTACAAGTAATTGAGAAATTACAAGATAAGTTTGAAATAATTTCATTGGCAGGTGGAAGTAATGTTGAATTATTAAAAGAACAGGCTAAAAAATTTAAACCAAAATCCATTTATGCGTCTAAACCTATTTCTCTTGATGGTGTTGAAACTTTATCTACATTAGAAGAAATTTGTTCTAATAAAGAAAATGATATAATTTTGGTTGCGTGTTCAGGCAAAATTGGTTTAAAACCTACGATTACTGCTATAAGAAATGATATTGATATTGCTTTGGCAAATAAGGAAACACTTGTTATGGCGGGTGATATTGTTATGTCAGAGGCAAAAAAACACGGTGTTAATATAATCCCAGTTGATAGTGAACATTCTGCTATTCATCAATGTATAAAAGATATTTCACAGGTTTCAAAATTGATAATAACAGCGTCAGGTGGCCCTTTTCTTTATAAATCAATTGAAGAAATGAAAAATGCAACAGTAAATGAAGCATTAGCACACCCAAGATGGAATATGGGCAGAAAGATTACTGTAGATAGTGCAACATTAATGAATAAAGGTTTAGAAATTATTGAAGCACATCATCTTTTTGGGTTTGATTATAAAGATATTGATGTGGTTGTGCATCCTCAAAGTATCGTACATTCTGCAATTGAATATAAAGATGGCAGTGTGATTGCTCAGTTAGGATTGCCAAGTATGCATATCCCTATTCAATATGCAATTAGTTATCCAGAAAGATTTGAGGGCATAAAATCAAAAAGTTTTAGTTTTTCAGAAATCGCAAGATTGGATTTTGAAAAGCCTGATTTTGAAAAATTTCCTACTGTAAAACTTGCATATTACGCAGGCGAAACTGGAGGAACAATGACTACTTGTTTGAATGCAGCCAATGAAGAAGCAGTTTTTGCATTTTTAGATGGTAAAATAAGGCTTTATGAAATATATGAAATTACTGAAAAAATGTGTAATAAACATGAACTTATAAAAGTTCCAACTATTGATGAAATTTTTGAAGTGGATAATGAAGTTCGTGCAAAAACAAGAGAGTTAATAATATAGTAAGGTTGATATTTACAACAAATACGAGAAATGTTAAAATAGAGTAAATAAGAAAGGTAGGTTATTATGAAATACGTATGTACAGTATGTGGCTGGTCAACAGAAGCAGATCAAGCACCTGAAAGATGTCCTTTATGTAATGCTACTACTTTTAAAACAGTTGGTGGTGGAGAAAAAGTTTATGCAACTGAACATAAAGTAGGCGACGGCGTTGTTGAAGATAAAGAAATTATGGATGGTTTAAGAGCGCACTTCAATGGCGAATGTACTGAAGTTGGTATGTATCTTGCAATGTCTAGAGTTGCTGAAAGAGAAGGATATCCAGAAATTGCAGAAGCATACAAAAGATACGCATTTGAAGAAGCAGAACACGCAGCAAAATTTGCTGAACTTTTAGGTGAAGTTGTTACAGATTCAACTAAGAAAAACCTTGAACTTCGTGCAGAAGCAGAACACGGCGCTTGCGAAGGAAAAATGGCTATTGCAGCACGTGCAAAACAATTAGGTTATGATGCAATTCATGATACAGTTCACGAAATGGCAAAAGACGAAGCACGTCATGGCAAAGGTTTTGACGGACTTTTGAAAAGATACTTTTCATAAGTTTTGAAAAGCAATAAAAAAGGAGCCTTTTTAAAGGCTCCTTTTTTATGTGAATAAATTATATTCTGTTGTGCCAAACGCCACCTTTTCTATCTACAAGTGCATCATAACATGACCAAAATCTGAAAATGCCTGTAAGACCTAGTACTGCGTGAGTAACGTTTTTATCAGTTGGGTTGTCATTAATTACTTGACCAATACCAGGCCAAACAAGTAATGATAATGCAGCGGCACCAACACTTCTACCTGTAATTTTACCAGGTTGGCCTTCTGTTGCTGCTGCTAAAGCAGGAGTTTGAAGACCTAATATTGCAAATAATAATGTGAATAATAGTACTTTTTTCATTTTAGTTCCTTTCCCTAAACTGCTAACAATTCTCTAACATCTTTACGTTTAATTTTTCTTGTTGTTGTTTTTGGTAGAGGATCTTTGTTAATAATAACATTTGTTGGACGTTTGTAAAGTGCTAATCTATTTGATAAAACTTTTACGTCATCACGAATTAATTTATCGATAGTTGCTTCATCTTTATCTGCGTATAAAGTTTCTCTTGGAACGATAACTGCTGTAATTTCTTCAGTACCGTCTTTTGAACCTGATGTTCTTGATGTACCTAGTACACAAACTTCTGCAACATATTCACTTTTTTCAAGTACTGCTTCAACTTCTTCAGGGAATACTTTTTTACCACCTGATAGAACAATCATATTTTTAATTCTACCTGTAATATAAATATGTCCTTCTTTTGAAATTCTAGCGATGTCACCGGTATGTAACCAACCATCTTCGTCGATAACCTCTTTAGTAAGTTCTTCTTGGTTATGATAACCTTTCATAACAGAAGGACCTTTTAATAAAAGTTCTCCTGTTTCCGGATCAACTTTAGTTTCAAAACTTTTTAGAGGTTTGCCAACAGAATGTAAATCTTCTAAGTTTTGGTGGTTAACGGATACAACAGGACTTGTTTCTGATAAACCGTAACCTTGCATTACTCTGATACCAATTCTGTTGAAGAATTTAGCAACGTCAGAATCCATTGGTGCACCACCTGAAATACAGTGTGTAAAGTGACCACCAAATTTGTCATGGATTTTTTTGAATAACATTTTCTTAACTCTGTAAGATGGTATAAATCTTGCCAAGTGATACATAGTTTTAAATATAAATTTAACTTGTGCCGGTGCTTTTTGTAATTCTGCTTCAATTGCAACTTTCAAAAGTTTTAAGAAAGCAGGAACTACAATCATGAAGTTTACTTTTTTATCTACCATGATACCTAAAATATCTTTTGGTTTTAAACTTTGTGTGTAATATACTGAAAAACCATAGTTCAAGAATGTTGAGAAACCAACAGTCATTTCAAATAAGTGGTTCATTGGTAGAATTGATAAACAAGTCATACCTTCTTTTTTCTTACCTGGGAATAAGTCTTCCAAAACATAACCCAAATCTTTTAATTGAGTGTACATATTTTTGAAAGAAATTTCTACACCTTTTGGCATACCTGTTGTGCCTGATGTGTAAATAATCAATGCTGTTGATTTTGAACTTCTGTATCTCCATCTGCCTTGATATACGTTTGGAACATCATAAATGCTTGTTAAACCTAAATTATATGATGGTTCATCGTTTACTAATATTGTTTTGATTGATGGAATTTCTTTTTGTAATTCTAATGCTGTTTCAACGTATGCTTGAGAAACTAACATAACTGTTGGTTCACAGTCAGTTAAGATTGATTTAAGTTCAAATTTCGTTAATTTAATATCTAGTGGAACGACGGTCATACCAGCCATAATTGCTGAAAATACGCATGCACCGTATTCAGGTTTTGATTCAGAAAGAATTGCACATCTGTCACCTTTTTTAACTTCAACATCATTAATAAGGTAGTTAGCAAGTTTTCTTGATAATAAACCAAGACCTCTATATGAAAATTCTTTCCAACCTAATTGAGTTCTAATACCAACTGCTGTTCTATCAGCATATTTGTTTGTTTTTTCTTCCAATATAGAAAGAAAATAATCTCTAGTTTTTGACATACTTCCCCCATTTCTGAAAATTATAATACAGTATTTTATTATTTATTTGTATAAAAGTCAAGTTTGTACTAATTTTTGTATTATAATTGTAAATATGAAAAAAGTTTATATAGAAACAATGGGTTGCCAAATGAATAAATCAGATACTGAGCGCATGCTTGGTATATTGTTGCATTTTGGCTATGAGGAAACACAAGAGCCGCAAGAGGCGGATTTATTGATGGTGAATACGTGTTCTATTCGTCAACTTAGTGAAGATAAGTCATATAGTCTTATTGGAACTTGGGGGCGATGGAAAAAAGAAAGACCAGAATTAAAAATAGGTTTTTGTGGTTGTGTTGCGCAACAAAAAGCGGAACAAATTTTTAAACGTGCACATTATGTTGATTTTGTTTTAGGAACGCACAATATTTATTGTTTGCCGGAAATTTTAAAAGAAATTGAAAAGGGGAATAAAGTATGTCGTTGTGAAGAAACGCATAAGGTTGCTGACACTAGAGGGTTCGGTATAAAAAGAGTTAAATCTACAAATGCGTGGATTAACATAACTGAAGGATGTAATAATTTCTGTACATATTGTATTGTTCCATATACTCGAGGTAGAGAGCGTTCAAGATTACCAGAGGTTATTATTCAAGAGGCAAAAGATGCTTTGGCGCAAGGCTACAAAGAATTAACATTGCTAGGGCAAAATGTTGATAGTTATGGAAAAGATTTTAAAGATAAAAATTACAGATTAGCGGATTTATTGAAAGATATAAATGCATTAGAAGGAAAGTTTAGAATTAGATTTGTTACATCATACCCAACAGACATCACTGACGATTTAATCAAAACAGTTGTGGAATTGGATAAAGTTTGTGAGTATTTTCATATTCCTATGCAATCAGGTTCAAGTGAAGTTTTGAAAAAAATGAATAGACGGTATGATAGGGAAACATATTCAAAAATAGTTAATAAAGTAAGAACAATGGTTCCTGATGTAACTATTACAAGTGATTTTATTGCAGGTTTCCCTGGGGAAACTGAAGAACAATTTGTTGAAACACTTACTGCAATTGATGAGTTTGAATTAGACTATTCAAATGTTGCGGCATATTCACCGCGTGAAAAAACAATTGCAGCAAAGTGGGTTGATAAATATATCTCAGAAGATGTTAAAGATGACCGTTTTCAACGCTTAAATAGCAAAGTTAAAGAAAATTGTCTTAAATCGAATTTAAAATATATTGGTAAAGATATGGAAGTTTTGGTTGAAAGTTTTTATGAACGCAAAGGCGTTATGATAAATACAGGCAAAACAAGAAATAACAAAACGGTTCATATTCAATGCGATAGAGATTTAACAGGACAATTTGTTGATGTAAAAATCTCGGGTGCTAAAACGTGGTATTTAAAAGGCGAATTAAACTAGTGCTAAGTTGGTGTTGTTGTTCAACTGCATTTTAATTTTTTGCATTCTAGTTTTCACAAAACTTGCTTGCGGAGAATTAGGTTCGTTGGATAAAAACTTACGGTAGTATCTTTGTGCGTCTGTTTTTTGACCTAATTTATCTAAACAAATTCCAATACCAACAAAGGCCTCGTGATGTGAACTGTCTTTTTTAATTATATTAGTTAAAACTTGTGATGCTTCTTGGTATCTATTCATTTTCATTAATAATGATGATTTATGATCGTATGCTTTTATAAATTCAGGGGAGTTCTCGATTAGTTTTTGATAAATCATAAGTGCCATATCGTATTCTTCGCACAATTCATGAGAAATTCCTAGTTGTAAGATTGCTTCTGGATTTTTTGGATCTATCTGAACTGCTTTTACAAAATTTTTGATGGCTCCACAAGGAATACCTTTTAGTAGATGGCAAACTCCAAGTTCAAAAAATGTATCATAATCTTTATTATCAATTTCAGATGATTTTTCTAAATAGTGTATTGCTTTGGAGTAATTTTCCATATGTTTATAACAAACACCAAGTCCAAAATAAGATTTAGCATTATTTCTATCTACTAAAATAGATTTCAAGTAGTTAGGAATTGCTTCTTTATATGAGTTATTTTTACGTAATTCGTCTGCTTTTTGACAAGTATTTATTGGACTTGTCATATATTGTGTTTTCTTTGTCATAATCTCCAAAACCCAAGTTATGTAATAATTCTAAAAAATTTTTCATGTTAGGAGTACCTCCAAATGATGTAAAACTTAATCAATCGTTGGATTTATTATTTTCTTATGTTATAACTTTTATTATGAAGAGGGTTTTAGTATCTTTAATATTACTGTTGGGAGTTCCTTGTTTTGCTGATGAGGTTAAGTTGGAAAATGTTTCAACGCAACAGATTGAGATACCGAAACGGAATGTAAAGTTAAAAGATTCACTCGTAATTAATGATAAAGCGAAAATAGAAGAACTAATTAATTTCCAAAAAGAAAAAGATTTGGAAGATATTGAAAATCTATGGAAAGGTACTGTTGAAAATAATCAAGTTATAGGTTTTGCACTTAAAAAACTTTCAACACCTGAAAGTCAAAGACGTATTCATTCTTCATTAATGGCTAAGACATTGTCTGCGATTGTCGCTGGTTCTTCGTTTTTACCTTATGCAATGGGTTCTGATTATTTGGTGCAGTCAAGTGCTTTTGCTGCGGGTAGAATTGCTCAATCGTTGATCAATAGAAAAAATTTACCGCAAGAAATCCCACTTACTGATACGGAATTGATTGAGTTGGCGGGTTTGGTGGAAAATTTACAAGATAAAATTATTAATGCATATTACAATTATAAAAATGTATTATTGCAGTTGAAAGAAGTGCGATCAAGAGAACTTTTGTATAATAAAAATTATGTAAAAGCTATGGATAATGAGGACTTTTTAGAAATAGCGTTATCATCTTCTTTATATGATGATGTGTTAATAGAGGAAAGTTATTATTTGCAGTTGGCGAAAAAATATCATCACGAATTGCAACGTTTGGCTGGGAAAAAAGTTGTTGATAATTTAAACTTATACCAATTTAATTACAATAGTGCATTGATAAAGGGGGGCAAATAATGAGAAGAATACTTTTTGCTTTATTGATTTCTACATTTGCTCTACCTGTTATTGCGGTGACTCCGTATGAGGATTTGTTATCACCGAAAGATCCTGCGTATCGACTGGGTATTTCAAGTACGCCTGAAAGTTCTGTTCAAAGTATGCCAGCGTTGCAAAAAGAATACATTACTAAAGATACTTCAGAACAATATTCTCCTGATGAATTAACATACGCAGATTTGAGTATAAAACGTATGTCAAGAGAAATTGCATCAGAGTTAGTGATGGAAGAAAAGGAGATGTTGGGTGATTTGTCGCTTTTATGGAAGGGTGCAGCAACCAAAAGTGATACTATAAATTTTGCATTGTATAAATTAGCAAATCCAGATGCAGACAAACCTGATGAAAAGTCTGTTAAAAAAGTTTTGACAACAATTGCAAGTATGTCGACTCTTGTTGGGGCTGGTGTTGGGAATCCCATGCTTGCTGCTGGGTCTTTGATTGGTGGAAATGTCTTGGGTATTATGTCTCAAGATACAAAAGCTTTGAACTATAAATATACAAAAGTAACTGATGCAGATATGATTATTCTTGTCAGAAAAATTGAAGATTTGCAACAGCGCACGATTGATTTGTATTATGATTATATGACTGCTAAAAAACAGTTACAAATGTTTGACAAGTTAGTAGTCCAACGTAAGAAAAATTATGATTTAGCGCAAAACTCGACTAGAGAAATAATTTTGATAACAGACGCATATTATAGAAGTTCTTTAGACAAATTAAACAAAGCAAAATCGGATTTTATGGTCGCTCGTGCTGCATTAGAACAGTTTGTCGGTAATGAAACTTTTGTAGAATTTGAAAAAGAGATAATGGAGAGAGATAAAAGATGAGATTTATGAACTATGAAGTAAAAACTGGTGCTGAAAATATGCAAATCGATTCTGATTTGTTAGATGAAGCGATAGCAAAACAATTGAAAGAACCTATATTTAGACTTTATGGTTGGTCTCCGGCATGTGTTTCTTTGGGTAGAAACCAAAATGATAGTTTTATAGACTATGAATTTTTGAAATCAAAAAACATTGATGTAGTTCGCCGTTTGACTGGCGGTAGAGCCTTGTTACATGATAATGAAATTACATATAGTTTTGTTTGTCCGTTTGAGTATTTACAAAATGGGGCAAATGTCACTGCATCATATAAGGAAATTTCGCAGATTTTAATTGATAAATTTAAGTTATTGGGAATTGATTTGGTACTTGGTGGAGAAAAAGGCGTTCATACAAAATTTGATTATTGTATGTTGATTTCGACAGGTGCTGATTTGTGCTATAACAACAAAAAACTTATAGGTTCTGCTCAATGTAGAAAAGAGGGATATATTCTTCAACACGGTTCTATTTTATATGATTATGACAGAGCACTTTTAGAAGAAATTTTTAGAGAAGAAGTTGATACAAATTCTATCATCAGTGTTAAAGAAATAAATCCTGATATTACAAAAGATGATATTATTAAAGTATTTTCTACGTTAAGTGAAATTTAATAAACAACTTGTCAAACCTCGTAAAATTGCAAATTTTTAGGAAATAATAATAAAACATAAAAAAGGAGAGAAAATGGAAAAGAACAAAAGAAAAGGGTTTACCTTGGCCGAAGGTGCTACGCACGTAGATACGTTTAACAAAAAACGTAAATTCGGGTTTACCTTGGCCGAAGGTGCTACGCACGTAGACAACTCTAACAATAAACGTAGATTTGCATTCACTCTTGCAGAGGTTTTAATCACCCTAGGCATAATCGGTGTAGTCGCTGCGTTGACAATACCGACATTGGTACAAAATTACCAAACAAAATCTTGGGCAACTGCATCCCAAGTGTTTGAAGCAAAATTTACTGAAGCATTAAAAACAATGAACGTACAAGGCCAACTTGGTAAATATGGTAAGTATAATGATACAGAAGGTTTTGTAGAAGAATTACAAAAACACTACAAAATAACCAAAGTATGCGACAAAGACCACACAATGCAATGTTTTGAAAAAACAACAACAGTAAACGATAAAGAAGTAGATATGTCAGCAATTGTAGACGCAAGCGGTTTTGGTCAAGATGATTGGGGTACAAATGTAATGGGTATCCAATTCGCAAACGGTGTTACAGGATTGATTGCATACAACCCAAAATGTACTGCAGATCCTTATGACAACAAAATTACAGGTTCAGATTGTTTTGCGCTTGTTTATGACACATCAGGTTTTTCAGATCCAAACGAGATGGGTAAAGACTTTAATCAATTTGGTTCAGTAAAACGTATTGGCCCTGCAGATTGTATTGCTGAAGTTGGTGGCGTTTGTGTTACTACTCAAGCATTTACTCCTACTTCAATCACAAAAGCAGAATGTGAAGCATTAAAAGGTGAATTAGGTATATCAGAGTGTCAATATGATGATGATTATTGGGCGGGTGCGGTAAAACAATGTGGTGGAGTATCAAAACTACCAAATGAGACTCAATTGGCAGCGATAATGGACCACATATATAGTGGTCAAGATGGTTCCAGAAATGATGACAATGCACTTTCTTTAGGTATTGATTTATCTATGTTAGGTATTTGGTCTGGTGTTGAAATGGTGGCAAGTAATTCGTATTATAGGTCTATCGATCATCCATTATTTTCAGAATGGGCTACCTCTCGTCGTGATTGCGACGATGGTATGATACAGGCGATTTGTGTGAAGTAATAATTAAAACATAAATAAAACAATAAAAGGTTGGGTTTTTCGCCCAACCTTTTTTATATACGCACTTTACTCACTTTACTTACTTTACTCACTCCACTCACCTCACTTACTCCACTTACTTCTTTGGGCACTTGGACACTTTTGTTAAAAATGAAAAGGTTGGGTGAAAACCCAACCTTTTCATTATAAAAAGTCAATTGTTACGAAATGTAAACAAGGATATTAGTGGCTTAAAACCTATGTTTTATTGGGTTTTTCCAAAACTGTTATTAACAAATTTTGATGAGTGAGGCAATTTTTTAAACTAAAAAATCTTTATATAGGTACGGGGAACAACTACAAGGGGAAACGATATGGATTGGGGATATTTAAACGCATTCAGAACAGATTCAATGCCAAATTTGTATTTATGGCAAGCAACAGCTCCATATAATTTCACAACAAATTATGGCAGAAGAGTTCAATTTAATGTACTTCCTTTTACATATACTCCACAGGAAGCAGTTGCAATTCAAAATGTGGCTAATCCATTTTTTCATATCTCTCAAATGTTGAGTAACTTTGAACAAATGATTAATCCGTATCAAAATATACAGTATGCAGAAATTCAACAGGCTGCGTATGCTTTTGGACAAAATATTGGCAATAATGTTCTTTTAGATAATAGATTTAATGCTATTGCTGGTAATATTACAAGTTTAGGCAATCATATTGATACTGCTTTAAATTCTGATAAAGTAAAAGCAGAACAAAAACAGCAATTAAAAGAAATCAAGCAACAATTAGAAGCATTGAAAAATAAAATGAATAATGTATCTGATCTGCGTCGTCAAGGTGCAACTTTAGAACAAGTAAAAGCGGCTTTAGATAATATTAGCGCTGAATACAATGGTTTAAAAACTCAAGTAGAAACATTGGCTAAACAAATTCAACAACAAATAGACAATGCAGACGGTGCAGGTGATGCAGACGGTGCAGGTGATGCAACAGCAAGTACTACAACTACAACAGGTACATCAGAATCTACAACAGCAAGTACAGCAAACACAACAACAAGTACAACAAACACAACAGCAAGTACTACAACATCTGCTACTAATAATGATAGCAAAGTTGCAGATACTCCAAAAACAATTGTAAATAATATTTTTCGTGCAGTTGACGGCCTAGGTACAAATTTTAATGGTAAAAATGGCCTTTTAGAATCAATGAAAAAACTTAATGGTGATAACGTAATTGAAGTTATCAATGAATGGAATAAAACATACGGTTCTTTTGGTAAATACGCAGAAGATAAAAAAGGTTTTATAGAAACATTAATGGATGATTGTGAAGATGTTGAAAAAGCATTAGTTACAAGATTATTGGTAAATGCTCTTGAAGAACGAGCAAATGCACAAGGTATTGATGTTTCAACAGAAGTCGCAAAAGCAAGATATTCCGTAAGAGGAAATAGATTGTGGTTAAATAAAAATGAAATTTGTGACGCAGTTAATGACTTAATTCAAAAAGTTCAAGCAAAATAATAATCACAAAGATTATATAAAAAGTTTATTAGACGATTCCTCATATTAGTAAAAAGGTTAAGTAGTAGTAGTTATCTCAGGGCTCAAAAAGAGCCCTTTTTTATTTTAAATATGTTTTTGCTACATCCAAATCGTTTTTTGTTGTAATTTTAATATTTTTATAATCGCCAACAACGATATAAACATTTTTACCTAAAAACTCAAGCATACTTGCATCATCTGTAAAGTTTTGTCCTTTAAGTTTTTCGTGTGCTGATTTTATAAGGTGGTATTCAAATGCTTGTGGTGTTTGGGTGTTGTATAATTTTGTTCGGTCAATTGTTCGTATAATTTTGCCGTTTTCATCAACTTCTTTGATTGTGTCGGTTGTTTTTGTCATTACAGTAATGGCTTTTTGTTCTTTTACCTTTTCAATAACTTCGTTTATTAACTCTGGATTGATAATTGGTCTTGCACCATCATGGATAAGTACATAATCACAATCAATTGTTTGTAGCCCGTTATATACAGAGGCTTGTCTTGTCTCGCCACCTTGGATTATTTTGTGATTAAACATTGTTGAGAGTGTATCAATAATTGATTCATTTGCACATATAATAATTTCATCTACGTTAGATTTTTCAAATGCTTCGACAGTATATTTAATAACTTCTTTCCCATTAATTTTTTCAAGAAGTTTGTTTGTATTGCCGTATCTACTTGATGTTCCGCCTGCTGTAATTATTACTGTTGTTTTCATTTTATTCCTCAAAGTGATTGTATATTTTATTTGTATCTGTAATTAGTTCATCGTTAATTTTTACGCCCAAGCCTTTTGTAACTTCACCAATTGTATATGAATTAGGGACTTCAAAATCTTTCGGTACGCACGCAACAAGGTGGTAATCTTCACCTCCGTATAAAATTAAGTCTTTATAGTCGGAGTATTTCTCTAGTTTTTTGTCATATGGTATTTTATCAAAGTCTATTTCTAAACAAACATTACTGCTTTGTGATATTTGAAGTAGTGCGTCCATTAGGCCATCAGATGTATCCATCATTGCATAATCTTCTTTAATTTGTGTCGCTATATTTTTAGAAAATTCTATTTGTGCTTGTGGTTGAAGATGAGAAATTACAAAAAGGCCATTTTTGTCGTTGTTTAAAATTTCTTTCAAACCTGCAGCACTTGAACCGTGAGCCCCTGAAACAATAATTTTATAACCGATTTTTGCGTGGCTTCTTGAGGATATTTTTCGATTTTTTGTGATACCGATTACGCAAATTGATATAAATATTTTTTCGCTTGCTGTGATATCCCCACCGACTATTTCAACATTTTTGCAAGCATCTTTTAAACCTAAATAAAAATCTTTTATAAAATCATTTTCGATAGTTTTTGGTAAAGATAATGCTACTGTCATATATTTCGGTTCAGCACCGCTTGCTGCGATATCAGAAAGGTTCACCATTGCTGATTTGTAACCTAGTTGATATGCAGTAATATGTTTGCTCAAAAAATGGACATCTTCTGCTAATGTGTCTTGGGATATAGTTATTCCTAAATCTTTTAAGTAAGCACAATCGTCTCCGATGTATTCAGATTTAAGAGTATTTTTTATTATATTTATAAATTCTTTTTCTTTCATTATACAATATCAAGTTCTGTTAAAGTTATGAATTCTTTTACCAATTCTTCGTCCCATTTTTTGCCAGCATCTTTTTTAATTTCTTCTAATGCTTCTTGTGGGGATAATTTTTTGCGATATGGACGGTTTTCTGTTAATGCGAAATAAGAATCTATAATCAAAACAATTTGAGAAGTTACAGGAATATCGCTTTTTGATAATTTGTTAGGGTAACCAGAACCGTCCCAATTCTCGTGGTGGTGTTCAATTATAGGTATTACATCTTGGACATAAGAAATTGGTTTTAAAATCTCTCTTGCCGCAATCATTGGGTGTTCTTTAATATGTGTTCTCTCATCCTCTGTAAGAGGTGTGGTTTTTTGTAAAATTTCCGGTGGAATTAATAAGTTACCGATATCATATAATAAAATAGCGACTCTTAAATTGTCTAATTCCGCTTTAGATAAATCTAATCTTTTACCCAAACTTGTTGCAAGTAAAACTTTTGATTTCATTATGCCATTGTTATGCATTGGATTGTATGTTGTAGTTAAAATATCCGCTACATTGTACAATGTGTCTTTTGAAAGTTCGTTGTTTTGAAGTCTTTCTTTTAATTCATCTGTAAGTTCTTTTTGTATAGGTAATTTTGATAAAATATCAATGAATGTATTGATAGCAATTTCTTGCCAAGAAGTTTCAGAAATAGATTTTGCCAATGTAACCTTGTTACGACCATTGCGTTTAGAAGCATACATTGCTTGGTCTGTTAATTCCAATAATTCTTCAATGTTTTCTGAATGTTCAAGGAATGTAGCAACCCCGATACTTGCAGTTATATGACCAATGGTATCAAGTTCTTTTTCTTCGATTGCTCTACGAATTCTTTCCGCTGCTATTGCGGCACCTTTTGAATCAATACCAGGAAGTAAAACGTTAAATTCTTCTCCACCCATTCTCGCTGGAATATCGATTGCTCGAGCATTACTTTTTAATATATTAGCAACTGTTTTTATTGCAATATCTCCAAATGAATGGCCATGTTCGTCATTAATTTTTTTGAGATAATCCAAGTCTATTCCAATAATTGAAAAATGTTGATGTTGACGTTTTGAACGGATAACCTCTTTTTTAAGGTTTTCTTCAAAGTATCTCCTGTTATACAATCCAGTTAATGAATCTGTAACAGCCTGCTCTTTTACCGCTTGGAATAATCCCGCAATAGTTATTGAAATCTCAATTTGTTGTCCAAAAAGAGTTAAGAAATCAGTTTCAGAAGTCGCTAATTCTTCCCTAGAATTTAGTACACATAGCCAACCAAAATTGTTTTCTAATGGGCAAAGGGGGATTATAATCAATGATTTTAATCCTGTTGATTTTACTGCATTCTCGTTAGAAGTGAAATATTGCAAAACACTTTCGATATCTTTTGATTGCAAGATTTTTTTGTTTTTGATTGCATCTGCAAAAATACCATCTGGATCGTATTCGATTCTCTTAACTTTTGCATCTAAAATAACATTTGCTTTTGCTAATGGGGAATCTTTTGATTGGGTCACAATCTCCATATATTCACCATTTTCGTCAGATTTTTTTTCTAAAATGGCACAGTATAAATATCCTAATTCTCCTTGAATACTATTAACTGCGCTTTCAAGCATATTTTCTAAAGGAGTTGAAGAATTCATCATATCCCAAATGTGTTGCAAAGAAAGCATACGTTTATTTGCTACGTTTAATTCAAGAGTTCTTTCTTCAATTTCTTTTTCTAGTTGTTGGTTTCTTTCGTAAACTTCCAAATAATCTTGTTTCTCCCCGTAGATATTGTTTTCTACTTGGGAAACCATTCTTTTATATTCTTTTATTTTATCGAAGAAACCCATATATTCCTTTATTATACACAATTTTTTTGATTTGATAACACTTTGTTAACAATGTTAATAATATCTTTTGGTTTTGGAAGTTTTGTACAAGCATTAGTTTTTAACTTGCATTTACGTCTGTAGCAGGGTTGGCAAGGCAAATTCCCAATTAAAGCACTACAATTATCCCCTGGTGGTGCATAATGTTCAATTGGAGTACAAGTAAAAATAGTAATAATGTGTGGTTTTTGAGTTGCCCAAGCAAGATGAGTACTGCCAGAGTCTGGCGATATAACAATATCTGCACGAGAAAATATTTCTGCAAGTTCTATAATATTAGTTTTCCCACTCAAATCTAAAAATTTGTTGTTGCCAATATAAGAGATAAGATCTTTATCGTTTGGACCTCCTGTAAATACGATTGAACATTTATCCTCAATCCCATTTATAACTTCTATCCAATTGTCTTTGTCCCAATGCTTTGGGTCCCAGGTTGTAGCAGGTGAAATAACGACCATTGGTTTTTTTATGTCTGCTAATAACTTATCAATTTTATCTTTTATTTCTTGGCTACTTTCTGGTAAAGTTATTTTAATTTCACTTGTATCAATACCTAGGTAATCTGCGTATTTTAAATAATTTCTAACTACAGGATATTTCAAATCTTTTATTGTATCTGGGATAATTTCATTTGCGCCAAGAAAGGCAAATTCTTGAGTTTGTTTTGAGATAATTCTGCGTTTTGCACCGCAAAATAACATCCAATAAAGAGTCTTGAACATCATTTGAGCGTCAATCGCTAGGTCGAAGTGTTCATTGCGTAAGGTTTTTAATATTGATAAATATTCTTTGAAACTTTTAAATGAAAATCCTCTCTTTTTCCATTGTTTAATAGGAACAAGGACAACTTTATCAACACAAGGGTTACCTTCTAATACTTGTATCCCTTTTTCTGAAACTAGCCATGTGATTTCATAACCTGCAGATTTTAATGAATTTGCAAGTGGAATTGTATGAATTACGTCTCCTAGTGATGATAATTTGATTAAAAGTGCTTTTTTAGTCATTGTTTTACTTCCACTACAAATTATATACAAAAAACCTTTTATAGTCTAAAATTTTTGAAAAATTTACAAATACTTGAAATTCAAAATTTGTCATGCTAGCATTTTATTACATGTTAGGGATTGTGAGGTTTGAAAATGAAAAGTTCAACATTAAGAAGATCAAATTTATCTAAAGAAAAAATGGCCGTGTTAGAAGCACTTTCTCGTTATAAAGAAGAAACATCTTTTGATAACTCTCCAAGTGTTTATGTGCGTCCAAATAAAGAAAAAGAACTAGATATTCTTTGGGAAAACTTTAAAATCAATCAAAAAACCTCTCCAAGTGTTTATCTTGCAACAGGTTTTGTTTCAGGTGCAATCTTTATGTTGATTTTGACAACAATTATTAGTTTTGCTTCAAAAACACCTGATGTTAAAGTTGCTTCTACAACACCGGTTAAAAATGAAAGTGTTCATTTTATTCCGTCTTCAACTTCAACAACGTCATCTTCTCCTGAGACATATATTGTAAAAAGTGGTGACACAGTTGAAAGCATTTTAATTAGATTTTATGGCTCATATAGCCCAGAAAGAGCAAAAGAAGTTCAGAGGGTTAATAAAATGAGTAATATTCATAAATTACAAATTGGTCAAAAACTTATAATGCCAATTGATTAATGAATTTAAAGAACCCGAAAGGGTGCTTTTTTAAATCTTCATATTGTGTAAAGTGCAAAAAGAGTTCAATGTTTTTTTTGCTTGTTCATTTTCTTTATTTACAGAACTATTTTTTGTATGTTTAAGTATTTCTGAAACTTTATTAAACATTTCTTTTGCTGCAAATAAGTATTGTTTTTGTTGAGGTGTTTTTACTAATCCGATTTCTTGGAAATATTTGCCATAAAGAAGATAAGATTTAGATAATAAATCAAGCATATTAAATTTTACGGATTGGGTAATGGCACTATCTAAATTTATTTTTGCGGTTTCGTAATCAGAAATAACGATGCTGGCTTTTGCGATAATTAATTTCAAAAGAACTAAGAAATAATAGTTATATAAACTAGGATTTTTCGCAACATCAATGGCTTGTTGAGCGATATCGATTGCTGCATGTGGGCCTTCTGTATCTAAAGTTGCTTCCGCAATTAAATACCATGTAAGTAGTGCGCCTGTTGCAAATTTTTCTTTGGCAAAATACGTGATTTGGCCATTATATATTTCTAAAGCCTCTTTTGCTTGTCTATTATCTTTGAATACTTTACCCAATAATGTTTTTAGAATATTTTTTGTATATTCGTCTTGACAGTCACTTGCAAAAGTTACCGCGTTAAAAAGGTTTTCTTGTAAACCATCATGTTTTTTGTTTAAAATTTTGTTGATAATTTTAATTAAATTCCATTCGAGGATATTTGCATTTTCCAAATCTTTTGATGGAAAATGTTCAAAAATATCATTCAAAATTTTTTCAGATGTTGTGTAATCTCCTTTTATTGTATTTGCCAATGCTAATGTAAGTTTGCTCTTGCAAATAAAGTTTTTGTCTTTTATTTTGTCTCTTTCGATGATATCAAAAATTATTGTAAGTATTTCAAATGAACGGTCATTACCTTGTCTTACAAGTGCTTTTGCTAAAATTAAATATGTATTTACCCAAGTATCATACAAAAATTCATAACTAAAAGCCATTCTTTTTGGTCTTGATAAATATTCATCTAAAACAGGCAAGATATCGTTTTCTATAGTATTAATTATTTCGCCAAAATTACCTACGTGTAATAGCGCATTTAATTTTGTTGTTTTTAAAAGTGCTATTTCTAGTGATCTGTTTGGGTTTGTTTTTGACAAAACAGTGTTAACGCATTCGATATTACCATAGAAATTACTTGTTTTTTCACAACAATTTGCTAAATATCCTAAAAGTTCAATTTCTTTTGTGTTATTTCCTGTTATTTTTGCATTATTTATGGCATCAGGTAAGTATTCCATTGCCTCTTTGGGATTGTATTCTGATAAAATTTTTCCTAATCTTTCGTATATATTGTATCTTGTTGCAAGGGTTGTTTTATCATCAATTTCATTAATTAAAGCAAGGCATTGTTTTTGTGAGATAACGTATAAGTTAACATCACCTAAATAGGCCGCTAGTTTAGTGTTTTTTGTCCAAATATCTAGTGCCAACTCCGTCTGTTTAAGATTTTGTGCAATAATCCCTAAAATCGCATTTGAATTTAGAACTAACGAGTTTAGAGAATTTGCGATTTGTTTGTTTGCCTCTATAAAATCTTTATCGGATTTTGAATTGGTAAGGATTGTTTCCCAAAGTAATAGGTTTTTAAATTCATACAAATTTTCGTTTAAAGGTTTAATAAATTGCATTTTTGTTAAATATTCAAGAATTCCATTAAATTCATTGTCTTTGAATGCGAAAATTTCTTTTAATAATGTCGGGTTTATTTTATCTCCTAAAACAGAAGCCCCAACAAGAGTTTTGTATGCAATAGGATTAAACTCTTTTAAATTTTTTAAACGTTGTTTAGTGATTTCAGTAAAGGTGTTTGGTAGTTTAAATGTTTTTTCGCTGAATTGACAATCAAAACAAAGGCTGAGTGCCTGTTCTAAAAATGCTGGATTACCGTTACTTTTTTCAAAGATTTCTCTTTTCTCTGCGTCATTTGTGTATGAAAAATCTTCTTGGAATGTCCTATAAAATTCTTGCATCTCGGTTTTGTTTAGTGGCGCAAGATTTATGTCTAAGGTTGAGTTTTCTTCGTTATAAAAAATAAAGGAACTAGATGGTTTTGGTTCACAGTACATCATTACAAGTTTCATATTGTGGGTTTTATTTTTGAATAAATTATTCATAAATTCGTATGAAAAACCGTCTATAAAATCAAAATTGTCAGCAACAATTACGAAACAGCCGAGGGTAGAAATTTTGTTGAAAACTTTATATAATACTTCAAAAGTCAAAGTTTTGTTTTTTTGCAAATCTTCAAATTTACCATAATTTGTTGAGTATAAGAAATTTAGTAATAGTTCAATTTCTTTTAAATCCATTTCTGGGAATTCCCCTTTAAAAAAGTTTATTGCCTCTTTTTTAAAGGTTGGTGAACTAGAGCAAAAATTGGGCAATCCAAACATATTTAGTAAAATATCTTGGATTAATCCACCTGGTGTCAATTGTGTCAGTGGTGTACATTTACCAAAAAGCCATATTATTCTTTCTTGTTCAAGTCTTTCAATTACTCTTTTTAAAACTTCGCTTTTTCCACTTCCTTTTTCGCCAGATATTGAAAAGATTTTTTTATGATTTGCTTTTAATCCAGATGTCAGAACTTTGATGGCTTCTTTTTGAGAATATACTTTAGCTTTATAAACCATTGGTTGTGGTTTTTCAGTTTGAAAATGTGTTCCGCATTTTCTGCAACTTTTTGCATTTGGGAAATTTACACTTTTGCATTTATTACATATTTTAAGAAGTTCTTGACCACATTGGGAACAATTTAAATTATGTACTGAATTGATAGTATTGCAATTTTTACATCTTAAACCAACTCTAACATTACAATGTGGACATTTTAATATGTTCTCTGATATTGTTTTTTTGCAAATAGGGCACTTCATAACTATACCAATGACTGTTTAATCTTTTTCATTAATTTGAATAATCTTTTTGATACTTCAGATTGAGATAAACCTAATTCTTCAGAAATTTCATTCTGTGTCATACCGTCTTGGTATCTAAGTTTGTATATTTGTAAGTATTGTTTTTCAGGTTCTTCTTCGTTTGCTTTGTGAACGTAGCCAGCAATTTTAGATAAAATATCTTGCTGAATTACTATTTCTTCCGGTGATGGTTCTATAGAGAAATTACTATATGAAATCTCAACTTCTGAATAATCTTTAGTATCAAGAGAAACTTCCACAACAGGAGTGTACCCGTCTTTTGTACGTTTTAGTCTGCCAGAATCTTTAAGAACATTTAAAATTGATGTTGTTGCAATTTTCCTTATATAAGGTTCTAATGCTGCTTCAGAAGACACAACATTAATTATTGCAAGTGAGCGCTTGCAAGTCTCATTAAAGAAATCTTCGTATAAATCCTCGTTGTTTAAGAATTTTTTATTGCTCTTTACTATCTTCTCTATTAAATCTAATTTGTCTTGTGCTAATTCCACTATTTCACCTATAGTGTGAATTATACCATATTTACAAATATATTATAAGAGTTAAGTTTAATTTATCCCCAACAATAGCGTCATTAGGCGCTTTCAGGATTGTTAAAGTTTCTTTAACAGTTCGTAACACAATGTTGTCAATTTGGGTTGAACCGCTTGATTGGAGCATTGTTACGTCTTGTATAGAGCCTTCTTTTGATAATTTAATATCGACTTGTAATTTGTTTGAATATGAATATTCAGTAGCAAGTAATAAATCACTTGATAATGATAATTTCAAACTTTTGCCTGCTGTTTGTAGATAACTCTTGAATGTATCATTGTATGATAAGTAATCAGGAATTGACCAACTTATTTTTTTAACTTCTAAATATGGAGTTTCAATTGCTGGTCCTTTAGGAGTTGCAGGTTTTGTTATTTCTTTTTTTGCTTCTGCTTTTGTTGCTTTTGTTGAAGGTTTTTGAACTTCCTTTTTAGTTGTTTTATTAGGTTCGATTGGCGGAAGAGTAACGTCTTCTAAATCCACTGTTGGTGGAAGTTGAGGAATTTCTTTTGTAATATTATCTGGAATATTTTTGGCAATATTTTTGCTTGCAGGTTTTTTATTCAACAATGTGTATGCTAAACCAGAGCCAATAATTGCTAATAAAACAATTGCTGTTAATATTTTTTTGTTTCCTTGTGGTTTTGCCTCTATAGGTGTTTCATATGTTTGTTCTGCTTCTGGTAATTGATCTCTCATTGTAGTATCGTTATTGTTTATGTCAATAGGAATTTCTCCAACTGTTATATTTTGATTTGAAATAACTCTGGAGTTTTCAAAAGACTTATTAGTGTTAACTTCCTCTTGAGGGATTTGATATGTTTCCGCAGATTTGTTAGGTTGTGGAGGAGGTGGTGGGGTGTTGTTTGTTTTAGTTGGTTTTGCGTTGTATTCTTCTCCGCTGTTAAATAAAGTGTCTAAAGGATCATTTGAATTTTCTGTGTATTCAATATCTGCGCTAATTTCTCTTTCTTCATTTATTAAATCTTGAATGATATTTGTTTGTGGAGTTTCTATTACTGGTTCTTGAATTTCTTCAATAGAATTAACTTCTTCGATAGGTTTTAATGCTTCAAGTGCTTCAAAAGTATCTAATGTTTCAATAACAGGGATATCTGTATTGTTTTCTTGAGTTTGGTTAAGTTCTGCTATTGGTTCAAAGGTAACATTTTCTACCGTGTTATTATCCTCGATAGGCTCGATAGAATCAATAGTTTCGACAGAATCAATTGGCTCAATGGCATCTATTGTTTCAATATTTTTAATAGGATCAGGAGAATTCAAAGCCTCAAGAGTAGGTTCTTGAATAGGTGCTTCTGTCACTGTAAGTTCCTCTATAGTATTGATTTCCTGTGTAGGTTGAGTAGTATCAATAGGTTCAAGGATATCTATTGCTTCTATATTTGCAATTGATTCAATAGAGTTCGCAGTTTCAAGAGTAGGTTCTTGAAGAGTAATGTCTTCTATAGGATTAAGTTCTTCTATAGGTTGAATGGACTCAATAGTGTCAATAGGCTCAAGGGTATCTATTTCACCAATAGTCTCAATAGGTTCTAATGTGTCCAAAGTTTCTAGAACAGGCTCCTGAAGAGTAACGTCTTCTATAGGATTAAGTCCTTCGATTGGTTCAGGAGAACTTAAATTTTCTATTGGGTTAACATCTATTGTTGGTGTTTCTGTTTGAACAGTTGCTTCAACGGCTTCAAAAGGTGTATCAAACATATCAAATTCATCAATATTATTTGCAACTTGTGTTGAAATATTTATATCAGGATTTTTAAAATCTTCTATTTGTGATGTGTGATATGAGATTAGTTCAAAATTATCAAACTCAATTAAATCTTGTCTTAAAACAGAAGATTTTTTTAGCATTTCTATAAGTTCTTTTTTATTATCTTTGCTGATATTGTTATCAATTAAAGATAATGCAAGTTTTTGCCCAAGTTCTATTTCATCTTCTTCGGTTGCTTGTGTGGTGTTTCCATTAAAATTCTCAATGAAATTTTTTAGATCATCAGGATTTGATAATTTTTCTTTTTCTATAAAGTAGTAATCTTTGTTTTTATTGTTTTTATTGATTAATTTAGGCTCGAAAAATCCTAAAAATTTAACGTGGGTAGAATCTTTTGCGACTTCAAATACGAGATATATATCTGGTAATAAGTTATATTCAAAGTGAGATTTTGGAACAAAAATTTCGTCTTCGTTATATACCATACGTACATCAAGATGAATATTTGGCAACATAATATCTGCAATATCAAATTCTTCGCGAATTTTGTTAATGTTATGCAAGTTGTACGCATTTGAAACGTTAATATTTGCTTGAGCAAGATATTTCATTGCTATTTCTGCGCCTAACGCATTAACATATGCTCTTTCGCTTATTTCTTTAAGTGTGAAACTCTTAGATAACTTAGTTGCTTCATCTCTGTCATTTTGTTCAATATAAATAATTTGTTCCATTTCATTCTCCCCTTACATATAATAAGATGGCAATAAATAAAAAAATATTCCAAAAATAATGTAAAGTTTTGTAACAATATTTGAATAAACCTCTAAATTAAGTCAAAATATTTTTGTCAGTTTTCTTAATATGCATGTAAAAGTAATAGTAGGAGGTTCTCTTATGATAGGTTCTGTTTCTTCAGTAAGTTTTAAAGCAAATGCCCCAATGGATCCAATTAGTCGTCCTGGAGCATATACGAGACCGGATTCTGCGCCGGTAAATGCTGCACCAAAGAAAAAAGGTAAATTTTTAAAAGCCTTGGCAGCAACAGTTGCAGCAGCAGTAGTAGTTGCTGGTGGTTTAGTTTATGGTGCTAAAAATGGTAAATGGTTTAAACAAGTTGATAACTTGGCTGACGCTAAAATGATGGAGAAAGCAAAACACTATTTGGCAGTTGCTGGTAATAAAATTGATGAAAAAGTTTGGACACCGTTGGTTCTTGCAGTTGAAAAATTAAAACCAGCGAAATCTAAAGATGCAGCAGCTGGCGTAGCAGCAGAAGCAGCAGAAGCGGCAGCAAAGGCTTAAGATATACAACAATAGAAAAGCCCTTGTTACAAGGGCTTTTTTAAATGCTTATTTTTTTTGTAAACAAATGTTAACAAAAAGAAATCCCAAAAGGCAATTTTTTTAAAGTTATATACTTTATATATACAAGAAGAGATTATTTAGAAAGAGAGCAAGAGATGATTGAAACAGCAGCAAATTCACATAATGAAACTTCTGGTAATGGTCAATTTGGTTCATTAACAAGAAGAAGAAATAGAAAATCAACTACAAAAGGTTTTTCTATTGAAGATTACTGTTACTTAGATAAAAAAGACAGAAGAATGAGATTTAATAATGCACAAGATCCAATATATTATGTTTTCAACTGTATTGAAAACAGACCAATTAAAACATTGGCAAAAGAATTTGTAAGAGATTCATTCAGTGATATTGCAAACTTTGTATCAAGAGTCGTTGCGTAAGTCAATAGGATAAGATAAGGAAATAGGAAATGATAATAAAGTCGGTTAAAAACCGACTTTTTATTTGTGATATAATTTTTTTGAAAGGTAGGTTAGTTATGCGACGAATAGTTTCAGGAATGAGATCAACTGGCAGATTACACTTGGGGCATTATTTAGGTGTAATTGAAAATTGGGTTAATCTTCAAAATGACAATGAGTGTTATTTCTTTGTTGCTGACTGGCATGCTTTGACGACTAAATATGACGATACAAAAGATTTGAAACAAGATGTTATAGACGTTGTAATTGATTGGTTAGCGTCTGGTATTGATCCTAAAAAATCAACTATTTATGTTCAATCTATGGTTCCTGAAATTGCAGAGTTAAATATTTATTTAAGTATGATTACTCCGCAAAATTGGGTTGAACGTGATCCAACCTTAAAGGATATGGCAAAAATATTACGTACTAAAGATGGCTCAAACTCTCAAATTAGTTATGGTTTAATGGGGTATCCTGTTTTGATGAGTGCAGATATTATGATGTTAAATGCAAATGCAGTTCCGGTTGGTATTGATCAAGTTGCACACATTGAAATAACAAGAGATATTGCTAGAAGATTTAATAATATTTATAAAACACAATTCTTTAACGAACCTCAGCCAATATTGAATAAATGTTCTTTGATTTGTGGTTTAGACGGCAACAAGATGAGTAAATCTTATAACAACGATATTAAAATGTCTGACTCTGAAGAGGTTACTGCCAAAAAAATTATGTCAGCAATTACGGATAGAACTCGAATTAGAAGAGATGACTTAGGCCATCCTGAAAATTGTGAAGTAGCATATAAATATTGGCAAATTTTTGCCGCTGAAGAGCAAGTAAACTCAATTAAATGTGATTGCGAAAAAGGTTTAATTGGTTGTGCAGACTGCAAAAGACGTCTTGGTGTTGTTGTAAATGAAAAATTAAGCGTAATAAGGGAACGCAGAAAATATTACGAAACACACACTGATGAAGTTATAGAAATTATTCGTACTGGTTCCGAAAAAGCAAGAAATGAAGCAAAAAAAGTTCTTGCTGAAGTTAAAAATATAATCGGAATGTATCAATAAAAATAGCCGTCCTAAAACGGCATCATATTAGTAAAAAGGTTAGTGTGTAGGAGAAAATAAAGAAAATGGTTATACTCATGTATTCCACTTTTTTGTGGATATATAACGTATATACTATTTATTGTTACATTTGTTAATGTTTTTTTAAATATATGATTATTTAGAACTCTAATAAATTGCAATAAAAATGTTTTTCAGTTAAAATATTGACTAAAAGGGGATTATTTTTTATGAGAATTGAAGCCAAAAATCTTATTAAAATATATGGAGATAGAAGCGTTGTAAATGACGTTTCTTTCGAAGTTAATAAAGGCGAAGTAGTTTGTTTGTTAGGGCCAAATGGTGCAGGTAAAACAACTACATTTTATATGATTGTAGGTTTAGTTAAGCCTAACAAGGGTAATGTATTTTTGGATAATGAAGATATTTCTGCTTGGCCGATGAACCTTAGAGCAAAGGCCGGTATTGGATATTTGCCACAAGAATCATCTATTTTTAGAAAACTTACTGTTGAAGAAAATATAAAACTTGTTTTGCAAATGAATGAAAAACTTACTGAAGATGAAAAGAAACGCAAATTGGAAGAATTATTGGCAGAGTTTGGGGTTTTAAGATTACGTTCTTATTCTGCAATTTCATTATCAGGTGGAGAAAGAAGAAGGGTTGAATTGGCAAGAGCATTAGCCGCAAGTCCAGATTTTATATTGTTAGATGAACCATTTACAGGTATTGATCCGATTGCTATTGGTGAGATTAAAGATAACATAAGAAAATTATCAGAAGATAAAGGCTTGGGCGTTTTGATTACAGACCACAATCCTAAAGCAACTTTATCTATTACAGATAGAGCATATGTCATTTTTGATGGTAAAATTAAAATTCAAGGTAAAAGTGAAGACGTTGCTGTTGACCCTGTTGCGAAAGAATTTTATTTAGGAAAGGATTTCGCTTTATAATGAAATTACCTGAAATTACAATTTATGATAGATACATTTTTAAGCAAGTATTTTTTACAACTTGTGTGGCGATTTTGTTGTTTACAATCGTTTGGATTGCACCAGAAATGCTTTTGAATACAATAAAAAATACTTTAGCAGGACATTATCCTGTGAAAACGGCTATAATGTATATAGTTTATGAATTACCAAAAATTTTAGGTAAAGCATTTCCTGTTGGTTTATTGTTAGGAACACTGTTTACTTTTGATAAATTGAGTAAAGACTGTGAACTTACTATTTTTAGAGCAGTAGGTCTTTCTTTTAAAAGAATCATAGCACCGGTTGTTGTATTGAGCATAATAGTTACTTTTTTATGCTATTACACAGGTGATAAGTTAATCCCATATGCTGCGTATAAAACACGTGAACTTTCTGGTTCTGTCAAAGCAACACAATTTGTTTACAATCAAAAAGATAAATCGGGAGCACCTTTGCAAACAATTGTTGTTTCCAAATCAAAGGGAAAAAATTTAGAAAGTGTTATTGTTCTTGATTTTTCTAGTGAAGTTTATTCTGATGTGCAACAATTGTCCAATATTTATTATGCAAAGACAGGGCTTGTTATGGATGATAAATGGGAACTGAAAGATATAATTCGTTATCAAATTTCGAGAGATGGTATTTTTGAAGATATTGGAAAAATTGATACGATGTCTGTTTTAAATTCTGAAGCGGCGCAGAATGCTTATATTTTAATGTCTTATTCTACAAAAAAAGAAAGAGAAATTAATTGTACCGATTTGCGTAGATATGTGAAATTATTAAAAACAGAAGGTATGGATGAGGAATATCGTTATATGAAAAATAAATATTTACAAAGATACTTCCATCCTTTTGTTTGTATATTGTTGGCTATTATGGGTTGCTTGTTAGGTTTTAGCAAACCGAGAGAACAAAGGTTAATTGGGTTTACGATTGCTATTGGTTGCATATTCTTATATTATATTACATTACCATTCTTTGATTTGTTGGCTGAAAAAGGAATTTTGCCACCGTTAATTACTGCTGCATTCCCACCTTTAGCATTTTTAGGTGCAATTATAGGATTTTATAAAGTAAAGGATTTATAATGTCAAAACGATTTTTAATATTGTTATTAGGTCTATTTTTATCAGTAAACAGTGTTTTTGCAGGTGATATTGATATAAAATATGCGAATGGTATTTACCATATCGTTTTACAGGGTGAAAAAATTAAAAGAAAAATTAAATTTATTGTTAGTGAAAGTTTGATTACGAATAGAGAAGCACATTTTACTTCAAAATCAAAATTAACTATTAATGCAGGATTTTTTGATCCTACAAATTCAAAAACAATTTCTTATATTGTTTCAGAACGAAATACAGAAGTAGACCCATTGTTAAATGAAAATTTGCTAAATAATCCGTTTTTACGCAAAAATTTAGACAAGATAATTAATCGTACTGAATTTAGGGTTTTAGATTGTGATAATAAATATCGTTATGAAATTGTGCCTCATAAAACCGCAGTTGATTTTTCTTGTGATTTGGTAACCTCCGCACAAGGGGGGCCTTTAATTTTACCTGAATTACGTCTTGAAGAAGAATATTTTATAGAAAAAGATAAAGAAGGCAATATTATTAGAGAATCTGCATCAGTTTTGCATAAAGTTCCTAGAACGATAATAGGAATAAAAGATAATAATGCTCATATTTTAATAATTACAGATGAACACCCTATGGATATGTATGAAGTTCAAACCTTATGCAAAAATTTAGGTTTTGAAAGGGCAATGGCTTTTGATGGTGGTAGTTCGACATCATTGAATTATAAAAAGAATTTGGAAGTCGTTTCCACTGTTGGAGACGGTGGTGGAAGAATGCTTAAATCTTTTATGATAATAAAATAGTTTATTTTTCGGAAGATTCTTCTAATTCATTTGTTTCAATAGATTCTGTCAATTCTTTCTTTTCTAGTTCTTCAAGGTTTTTAACTATCATTTTGTTGAACATTCTTGCTTGAGAATCCATTTTAATTCTTTCCATAAGCATGTTCATTTCTTCGTCATTAAGTTCTTTTGGGCTAGCAATGGTTACAGAGAATGTTTGTTTGTTAATTACAAACAAAATAAATGCAATAATTGCCCATAATAACACGCCTTGGTATATGTTTAATTTTGGAATAAATGTTGCAAAATAATTCCAAATATTCATGGTCACAAAACCAGGGAATATAACAAACCCTGCAATAAGGCAAGTAACTATAAACATTGCCATAATTAGTCCTCTAAGTCCATTTATTTGTATTATTTTTGCATTCTTTCTCATTAATTTTCCTTTATCATTTTAAGAAATTCTTCTTCTGTTAATATTATAACACCTAAATTTTGTGCTTTGTCCAATTTTGAACCAGCATTTTCTCCAGCCAGAACAAAATTTGTCTTCTTAGATACTGATGATGAGGTTTTCCCACCATGTTGTTTTATTATATCAGATGCTTCATCTCTTGTCATATTTTGTAATGTACCAGTTAAAACAAATGTTTGTCCGCTTAAAATATTTGATTTAGGTTGTTCAACTGATATCGGTTTTATTCCCAATTCGTCTAATTCTTTTAGTAAGTTTTCATTTTCAGTAGAATGGAAAAATTCATATATTGATTCTGCTATTTTTAACCCGATACCATCAATTTTTGCTAAATTCTCTACTTCTGCATTTTTAATTTGTTCAATTGTAGGAAATTCCTGAGTTATTAATTCTGCAGTTTCTTTTCCAACATGTCTTATTGCTAATGCGGTTAATAATCTTTTTAGTGTGCAATTTTTACTTTCTTGAATTGCATTGTACATATTGAATGCAGACTTTTCTTGAATATTTTCTAGTTGCATAAAGTCTTGCATTGATAAACGGTACAAATCAAGTGCATTGCTAATAAATTTATTTTCATAAAGTTGTTGAATTATTGAAGGCCCAATATTGTCAATATCCATGGCTTCTTTTGAAACCCAATACTCAATTTTTGCTCTTGTTTGTTGAGCACAAATTTTGCTTTCACAGTATAAATTAACTTCGCCTTCTCTTGTTACTAGAGGAGAATTGCACGCTGGACAATATTTAGGAACTTCGTATATTGGGAAATTTTGATGATTATCGCTTTCCATTACTTTAATAACTTTGGGAATGATTTCCGCTGCTTTTTTAATTAAAACGGTATCGCCAATTCTTATATCAAGCCTTTTTATTTCGTCAAAATTGTGTAAACTAGCACGAGCAACAGTGCTACCTGCAAGTAGTACAGGCTCTAGTATTGCAACTGGTGTTACCGCACCTGTTTTACCAATATTTAGTTCTATATCTAGTAATTTTGTTGTAACTTCTTCTGGAGGAAATTTGTACGCAGTTGCCCATTTAGGTGCACGTGATGTGAAGCCTAAATCTTGTTGGCATACAAAATCATTTACTTTTATAACGACTCCATCTGTTGCATAGTTCAAGTCGAAACGTTTTGTTTCCCATTCTTTTAAATATTCTATACCATCTTGCATATTTTTGCATAGTTTTATATTAGGATTAACTTTAAATCCTAATTTCTTTAGATATACAAGGCTGTCATAGTGAGTTTTAGGGGCATTTTCTAAGTTTTCAAAAATTGATGTGTATATAAAAATCGACAAATCTCTTTTTGCAGTGACTGTACTATCAAGTTGCCTAATAGAACCGCTTGCAGCATTTCTTGGATTAGCAAAAACTTTTTCGCCTTTTGCTAAATTTTCTTGATTTAATTTTTCAAAAGAAGTTTTCGGCATATAAATTTCGCCTCTAACTTCCACATCTACAGGTTCAAAAAGTTTTAAAGGGATTGCTTTGATAGTTTTAAGGTTATTTGTTATATCTTCGCCTGTTATCCCATCTCCACGAGTTACACCTCTTACGAAAACACCTTTTTCATATGTTAAAGCAATTGCCAAACCATCGATTTTCAATTCACAAACTAATTCAATGTTTTCTCCGCATTCTTTTTGTATGCGTTCATACCACTTATTTAATTCTTCATCATTATATGTGTTATCTAAACTGTATAATCTATGCTTGTGCTTGTATGGGAAAAACTTTTCACTGATAGAACCAACTCTTTGAGTAGGACTGTCAGGGGTTATGAATAGAGGATTTTCTTCTTCTAGTTTTTTTAATTCCGCAAACATTTGGTCGTATTCAAAATCACTTAAATACGGATTTTCTTCAACATAATATTTATAGTTACTTTTGTTGATTTCTTCTTTTAAAAAATTAATTCTTTCTAAAACCATTTTATATAACCATTAATAATTCACGGATAACCTTAGTGGCAACTGCGGTTGAAACACCACTAGCATCATAATCAGGTGCTAATTCAACAACATCTGCACCGATGATATTAAAGTTTTTCAAGTATTTGAACCAGCCAATTAACTCATTAAATTGCATTCCGCCGCTTTCTGGTGTGCCAGTACCAGGCATAACAGAAGGATCTAAAACATCTAAATCTACTGTTACGAAAACTTTTTTACCTTTTAAAACATCTAATTCTTTGTATTCTTTTACTAATGTGTTATGTTTTTTCATAAAATCAAATTCGTCTTTCATTCCTGAACGAATACCGATTTGTTTAATATTTTCAGGACCAATTATTTTAGAAATATGGCGAATAACTGCAGAATGAGACATTTCTTCACCAAGATACTCTTCTCTTAAATCAGTGTGGGCATCAAAGTGGATTACAGCTAAATCCTTATGGAATTTGGAGATTGCCTTTATTTCAGGTAATGTTACCAGATGTTCTCCGCCGATACCAAAAACGATTTTTCCACCTCTGTAAATATCTTCGACATTTTGTTCGATAACCTCTAAAGACTTATATGTGTTGCCCAAAGGGAATTCTAAATCTCCGGCATCGTGGAAATTAACATCAGCAAGGTCTTTGTCAAAGTTTGGGGAATATTCTTCCAACCCCCAACTTGCAAGTCGAATTTGTTCAGGTGCAAATCTTGAACCAGGTCTGTAAGAAACAGTCCCGTCAAATGGTAGCCCTAACATAACAACTTTTGATGTATCATAATCCGGATTTTGTCCCATCCAACTTCTATCTAAAAAAGGTCCTCTTAACATTTTCTACTCCTTATATGTTTTGATTATAACACAAAAAAAGGGAACGTTTTACCGTTCCCTTGAATCTTATTTCATACTATTTCCTACTTTTTCAAGAAATCAGGGATTTCAATATTTGTGAAACTAGGAGAAACTTCAGGAATAGAAGTTCTTCTAGGTTGGTTGAATGAACTGCTTAAACCACCGCTAGCGAAGTAATCTGCTGCTGTAGGCATTTTTTCAACCATTTGGTTTGCAGGAAGTGTGTTTTTAAGTTCAAATCCTGTTGCGATAACAGTAACTTGAATTTCACCTTGAATATTTTCGTTAACGTTAGTACCGATAATAACGCTTGCATCATCTAATACTGCATCGTGGATGATGTTAGCAGCATCTGTGATTTCATGAAGTGTCATATCAGGACCACCAGTAATGTTAACGATAACACCTGATGCACCTTGGATAGATGTTTCAAGTAATTGAGAATTGATAGCGATTTCAGCTGCTTTGATTGCTCTGCCTTCACCTTGACCACGACCAATACCCATCAATGCAGAACCTGAAGATTGCATTACTGTTCTTACGTCTGCAAAGTCAACGTTTATCATTCCTGGGATTGTGATTATATCAGATATACCTTGAACACCTCTTAATAGGACTTCATCAACAATGATGAATGATTCTGTAAGAGATACTTGTCTGTCAACAACTTGTAATAATTTGTCGTTAGGAATTACGATAACAGCATCAACTGCTTCTCTAAGTTTTTCCAAACCTTGAACTGCTTGGTTTTGTCTTTTCTTACCTTCCCAAGAGAAAGGTTTTGTTACAACAGCAACTGTTAAAATACCTAATTCTTTTGCGATTTTGGCAACAACAGGAGCAGCACCAGTACCTGTTCCACCACCCATACCAGCAGTGATAAATACCATATCTGCGCCTTCAAGTGCAGCAGTGATTTCTTTTTGTGCTTCTTCAGCGGCTTTTTCACCAACTGAAGGATCGCCACCAGCACCCAAACCTTTTGTTGAACTTGAACCTAATTGAATTTTGTTTTGAGTTTGGCCATATTCCAATACTTGTAAATCTGTATTCATTAACCAAAATTCTACGTTTGACAAACCTGCTTTAATCATTCGGTTAACAGCGTTTCCACCGCCACCACCAACACCAACTACTTTAATGTTTGTAGGGTTGATTGGAGATCTTTTCATTGTGTCGTTAGTTGTTTCATCTTTCTTAGCAAAGATATCTGATACGAAATTTTCCACTATTTTTACCTCTTTATTGTGTATGTTTAACTTTTCGACTAATAACCCACTTAAACTAAGTGAGATTACTATAACATTATACTATGTAAAATAGAAAAAAAGTACAATATTTTTTGTCAAATTATGAACAAAAGTTAATATAATTTTAAATTATTTTATACAAGCTGGTGAAACTCCCCAATGGAGTTTATTTCTTAAAATTGAATAGAAACCGGCGCCATCTAATAATGCTAATTTTGCACTATATTTTGATTTTTTAATTTGTATTTCTTTTTTAAATTCATAAAATTCTTGACCATCACAAGATGCAAAGGATTTATTATCAGTGCATATTGTGATAATTTCGTCGTCAGGAATCACTAAAGGTCTTGCGCTTAATGTATGGGGGCATATAGGAACAATCACAAAAGCATTTAGTTTTGGCGAAATAATTGGGCCACCAGCAGATAAACCGTATGCAGTTGAACCTGTTGGTGTTGTGATGATGATACCATCAGCCAAGTAATCACATACAAATTTGTCATTGATTTTTAATGAAAATCGCGATGTTCTACCATTGGTAGTTCCTTTCACAACAATGTCATTTAGTGCTGTTTTAGAGTCACTCTCAAGCATTATTCTGTCTTCTATTTTATAGTTTTCTTTTAGTATTTTTTCGACAGTATCATCGAGATCTTCTTTTGAAGATTGTGATAAATAACCTAATCTACCTAAATTAATCCCAAAAATAGGAGTAGAGGTTTTTGCATAAAATCTTGCGGCTTTTAATATAGTTCCATCTCCGCCGATTACAAAAACAAAATCATATCCAGATTTTAATTTGTCAATATTCAATACATCTGCTTTGATATTATTTTTTGACAAAGTTGTTTCTAATTCTGTTAAAATATCTTGGGAGTTTTTTATATTTTTGTTGTAACATATCGCAAATTTCATATTCTTACTATAACATAAAAATTTATTGTATATCCAACTTTGCTATGTTATAATAATTGCAACAAGGAGAGAAGTATGATTATAGTAATGGAGCCAAAGGCTTCTTCAGAAAATATAAATAAGGTTGTAGTAACTCTTGAAGAACATGGATTTAAATATGTTGTAAATAAAGGAGAACTTCTTACAACTATTGATGCTTTTGGTGATAAAACATCTTTAACAGCAGATAGGTTGAGTGCTTTAGAAGGTGTTAAAGAAGTGAAAATGATTAGAGAGCCCTTTAGGCTTGCTTCTCGTGATAGAAAATCTGAGGATACTGTAATTGAATTTGCAAATGGAGTTAAAATAGGAGGAGAAAATACTCCTGTAATGATTATTGGTCCTTGTTCTGTTGAAGAAGAATATGAATCCTTGAAAAAAGTTGCTATTGCAGCTAAAGAAACAGGTTGCCAATTTTTGCGTGGTGGGGCATTCAAACCGAGAACATCACCATATGATTTTCAAGGTTATGAAGAATTAGCATTGCAGAATTTAAAAAGAGCAAGTGATGAAACAGGGCTTTTGGTAGTAACTGAAGTTATGGATTCTGCCGATATAGATTTGGTTTGTAAATATGCAGATGTAATTCAAATCGGTGCAAGAAACATGCAAAACTTTAAACTTTTAAAAGCCGTAGGCCAATGTAATAAACCTGTAATTTTAAAAAGAGGTATGGCAAGCACTATAAGAGAATTTTTATTAGCAGCGGAACATATCATGCATGCAGGTAATCATAATGTTATTTTGTGTGAAAGAGGAATAAGAAGTTTTGATTCTACATTTACTCGTAATGTTATGGATATAGCAAGTGTTCCTGTTATTAAAAAATTATCTCACTTGCCGATAATAGTTGATCCAAGTCATGCCACAGGCCAAAAATATTTGATTGAACCTATGACAAAAGCAGGTTTGGTAGTTGGTGCCGATGGTGTTATGATTGAAGTTCATCATAACCCTGAAAATGCACTTTCTGATGGTAAACAAACGCTTTCTATTGAAACGTTTAAGGATATGATGACAAGGGTTAATCCTATGATTGAACATTTGCATTATGAAAAATCTTGTCTTTCTGCAAATATTCAATAATTATTTTTGTCTTTCAAAGAAATGAGCAATATCTTTGTGTGCGATAATGTGTGAAATTGGCCTTCCGTGTGGACAAGTGTAAGGCATTTTCGTTGTTCGCCAATTTTTGATAATTTCTTGCATTTGCCACATAGTTAATTTTTGGTTCGCTTTGACAGAAGCCTTGCAGGATGTTGTAATTAATATTCGTTCTTCAAGGTTGTCTATATCTCCTTCAATATTCGATAAAATATCAGCAATAATATCTTTTGGATTGACCTTGGCAATTAGTACAGGAACTTTTCTAAAAACTAATTCGTGGTCATTTATTATTTCTATACCAAAACCAAATTTTTCAAATTTTTCTAGATTTTCTTTGATTATTGCAATATCGCTAGGTGCAACTTCTACAACATCAGAAATAAACAAAATTTGTGATGCGACTTGTTTTTCAGATTTTAATTTTTCATATATAAATCTTTCTTGTGCAATATGTTGGTCAACTATTTCTAATCCCTCTGGCGTTTCAATCAATATATATGTGTTTTTATATTGACCAATAATGTTTTCGTTTTCTTCCTCTTCTTGTGCAAAATGTTCTTGGATAAATGTTTGTTGGGATGTTTGTTGTAATGTTTCTATTGGCTTTGGTTCAGCATAAAGAATAGGTTTAACTTCGTCTTCTATCTTTTTCATCATAAAATCAGAAACATACATCGTATCTTCTTCTTTATCTATTTTTATTTCTGAATGTTGAGGCCTGAATTCAATTACATTCTGGATGGTAGGTGTTTGTTCCACATAATTAGCGAGTCCGCCCTCTACTGCGGTTCTTACAAAATTGAATATTTGGTTCGTATTTTTATAACGAACTTCTTTTTTTGTAGGATGAACATTTACATCCACATCATGTGGTGGAATTTCAACATTTAAAATAACAAATGGATATTTACCATTTGCAATTAAAGTTTTATAAACCATATCAATTGATTTTTGTATTACAGGACATTTTACAGAACGTGAATTAATATACAAATGATAATCTTTTTTGCTTGAACGTGTAAAATCAGGTTTGCTTATTAAACCAAAAATTTTCAAACCTGAAATTTCATCGGTTTTTAATACAGATTTGAGGTTATTATTCATGTCAGAAGAATAAATTTCTTTGATTGTTTGATTCAAATTCCCTTGCCCAGTTGTTTTTAAAACAGTTTTACCAAACTTTTTAAGTTCAAAAGATATATTAGTGTTTATCAATGCCAAAGATTGAACAATCTCTTGAATGTACGAGAATTCAGTATTAGGGTTTCTTAAGAATTTAAGTCTAACAGGTACATTATAAAATAAATCCTTGATATCCATAATTGTACCTATTGCACAACCTGTTTCCACTTGTTTAACTTCGGAATTCTCGCACTTTACTTTAGTGCCAGTTTCAAAATCTTTTGTGCGAGTTGTACAAGTTAATTTTGAAATGGAAATGATACTTGCAAGGGCTTCGCCTCTAAATCCTAATGTTTGGATTTCAAACAAATCTTCGTCCTTTTGCAATTTGCTTGTTGCGTGTTTAGAAAAGGCGAGTACAATATCTTCAGGATGTATTCCAGAACCATTGTCTGCAACTCTTATATCTCTGCAATCATTTGTAATTTCAACGCTAATTTTTGTCGCACCAGCATCAATTGAATTTTCAACAAGTTCTTTTACCACTGATGCAGGACGTTCAATTACTTCTCCTGCTGCGATTTGGTTTATAAGGTGTTTTGATAATTGTTTAATTCTTGCCATCTAAACTCCTTATGCAAAGAAAGAGATTATATGTTCCCATATAATGTTATATTGAGTTAATAAAACTACTGCTACAATAGAAACAACTAATCCTAAAAATACTTTTGTTAAATCTTTAAGAATATGTTTATACATTTTTTTAGGGGATTCAAATCTTAAACGTTGATATAATGCAACTTCACGACCTGCCAATAAACCTATAAATACCCATGTGGTTGACATTGGAACATTATTTAAACTAATGAAGTATAATAATAAGAATGCATAAATTAAGTCAATGATTGTCGCTGAACGAGGGTCTTGAACGTTGGTTTTCATTTTAACAACATTTTGAATGTTTCCACCTCTTTGGTATGTTAAAATACCCATAAATATTGTCATAGTTACAAGTGCAAAAATTAATTGGCCAAATGTTGCATGTCTTGGTAAATAAACGAAAAATTTGGCTGAATCTTGCATTAACCATTGAGACCAAATGAATGCTGTGGAAATCCATTTTGCAGCCATCCACCATTTTGAAATTTTTTCGTTTTGGTAACGTTTTTGAGTGTAATAGAAATATCGTTCAAGGGGTCTGGCGATAATATTGTATAAGATAATTGCAACAACAAATGCTATTACATAGCCCAAGATAGATTTTGCTAAAATCATCCAAATTACATCTACATCACTAACAGAGAACACACTTAAAATTAAAAAAGTTGATGCAACAGGGATTCCAAATTCAGTTAAAATTATTAAAATAATTGGGGGCAATAAATATAAAAATGTATATTCTTCTGCAACAGGTATTCTACTTAAAAGTCCAAAGGCCATATCGCCATCATTTATATACCAACCAGTTGCAATTGTTGCAATCATAATTGTCGAGGCAAATAACCATAACCAAATAAAATGGGTTTTTTTGTTAGCACTATAAAACGTCCCTAAAGTTTGTATGATGTCGTTTGAGATACATGCAGTCATTGATAGCAAAAATCCCAATATCATATAAATTGTACTCATGGACATGCTCAGCATTCTTCCTCCATTCATGTTTACTATACATCAAATATAAATTCATCTAAATGTTTGATTACAAATTTGAAACAATTTTATAAAATATGAGAAGAAATCACGGGGGGAAGAAAGTTGGCTAGAACTAATACTAAATTAAAACCATCAAGAAAAGCAGACTTACAAGTCGTTGAAAAGGTTAAGACTACAAAATACAGTGACATAAATTTGAATGCTTGGAGAGATTACGGACATGTTAAAACGGATACTCTTTGGGAATTTCCGTCAAGACTTAAAGAACACGGCCATTCAAATGAATACCATGGTAATTATATCCCACAAATTGCACAACAATTATATGAAAGATTTACAAAGAAAAATGATGTTGTTTTAGATTTGTTTTTTGGCTCAGGCACTTCTGGTATCGAAGCAATTAATATGAACAGACGTTGTATTGGTGTTGAATTAAAAGAAGATTTAGCAGAAAAAGTTTCAGAAAAATTTACTCCGAAACAATTGGTTACTGATGTAAATATCATTTGTGCTGATTCCGCATCTGAAATTGCTAAAGAAAAAATTAAGGCAAGATTAGAAATTTTAGGGGAAGATTTTGCACAATTTTTAATTTTACACCCACCTTATGATGATATTATTAAATTTTCAGATAAAAAAGAGGATCTTTCTAATTGCGAAAGTACTGAACAATTTTACGATTTGTTCGAAAAAGTAGCAAAAAATGGATATGACTTATTAGAAAAAGGAAGATTTGCTGCTCTTATTATTGGAGATAGTTACAAAAATTCAGAAGTTCAACCATTGGGCTTTGAATGTATGGCAAGAATGCAAAAATTAGGTTTCTCATTAAAAGCAATTATTGTAAAAGATATGCAAGGTAATGAGAGAGCAAAAGGGAAAACTGCTAATCTATGGCGTTATAGAGCATTAGCAGGTGGATTTTATATTTTTAAACACGAATACGTAATGGTATTCCAAAAACACTAAATTCTTTCTAAGAAAAATAAGTAACCCCCTGAGCGTTTAGAAACGCTCTTTTTTTTATCAATCAATAGATTTATTTTTAAATCTTTTTAAAAACTTATTAAATTGTCTAAAATTCTTTTGGTGTAAGGTTAACACGATTAAGTTTTGTAAAATTACTACACGTGTAATATAAAAGATTGATGTAAATTGTAAAAAAAGTGGTATAATAATATTAGAGGAGAAAAGAAAATCCTCAAGGGCCCAAGTTCTACGTTGGTGGAACGGAAAGGCGAGAAAATATGAGCAAATTACAATTTCAGAATGATTTAGAAAAGTTAATCGAAATCTTACCCGAAAAGGTTCGAAAGCATATAACTTTTGAGGGTATGTCTGATGTGATTGAGGTTGTTTTAGATGTGGGGCGAGTCCCAGAGATTCGTCATTCATCGGGTCAAATTGAGTATTTAGGTACGCAAGAGGTCACTGATGATGATATTTCTTTTATCACACAGAGAGTTCAAGAATTTACTTCAGATAATCGTTCAGGTATCCCCGGAACACTCCACAGGATAAGTGCAATAAGGAATAGACAAGGAAAAGTTATAGGTCTTACTTGCAGAATTGGTAGAGTCGTTACGGGGACAATTGCGTGTATAAAAGATTTTTGTATGCAAGGAAAGAGTATTTTGTTCCTTGGGCGTCCTGGGGTTGGTAAAACGACAAAATTAAGAGAAATATCACGTTTAGTTGCAGATGAACTTGCAAAAAGGGTTGTTGTTGTTGATACATCAAACGAGATTGCAGGTGATGGCGACACTCCACACCCAGCAATAGGTCACGCACGTCGTATGCAGGTTAGACAACCTGAATTTCAAAAAGATATAATGATTGAGGCAGTAGAAAACCATACTCCTGAAGTTATTGTTGTTGACGAAATTGGTACAGAAGAAGAAGCACAAGCGGCAAGAACAATTGCAGAGCGTGGTGTTATGTTGATTGCAACTGCGCACGGTAATACGTTAGAAAACTTGATTAAAAACCCAACATTATCTGACTTGGTTGGTGGTATTCAGTCTGTAACATTGGGTGATGATGAAGCAAAACGTAGAGCATCACAAAAAACAGTTTTAGAGAGAGAAAAACAACCAACATTTGATATTGTTATAGAAATTTTAGATAGAAATACTCTAGCGGTTTATAAAGATACGACCGAGGCTGTTGATTATATCTTAAGAGGTTGGCCAATAAGACCTGAAATTAGAAAAGTTGATCAAGTTGTTGAAAAACCTCAAGAAAGAACAATATCCGAAGAAATTTCTAAACTAGAACAAAAAATATTACCAGAGCCCGTTGATAGTTTGAAATTTACATTCTCTAGAAAAGATTATACTGAAAGCGTAAAAACAAAATTCAAAAAAATCTATTTATATGCGGTTTCAAGAAGTATTGTAGAAAAGGTTATAGAACGATTAGATTTGAATGCTGAAATTACTCGTAGCATAGAAGATGCAGATATTGTAATCGCGCATAAAAACTTTGCAAAAGGTGGAGCGAAGGTTCTTTCAACTGCTAATGATTACAGACTTCAAATATTTTATGTAAAAACAAATTCAATGGCACAAATCCAAAAAGTTATAAAAGAAGCACTTGATATTCAAGAAGCATCAGAAACTCTAAGAGGGTACTATGATGATGCAGAAAGAGCATTGGACGAGGCTAAAATTGCAATTAATAAGATTTTAGACGGTGCGGAAAAGAATATAGAATTACGCCCTCAAAATCAGCAGATTAGAAAATTACAACATGAACTAGTTGAACAACACAATTTGGAATCCAAGTCTGTTGGTGAAGGTGAACAAAGACACCTTAAGATTGTTGGCGGAAGAGATATTGAAAATTAACTACTAATTTTCTTTAATAGTGCAACTGCGGGAGCGTATTCTGGCAGGACTTCTAGACATGTTTTAAGTGACTTTTTGCAGAGTGCGACATCCTCGTCTTTGTAGTATATTTCTGCCAAAATATAGTGTAACTCGGGGTCTTTATAGAAGAAATCTTTTGCACGTTTTAAGAAAAACATTGCTTGAGGTTTCATTCCATTGTTTAAAAATACTCTACCTATAAATTTGTGTGTTTCAGGGTTTATTGTATACATAAAGTCTGCGTAGCGGACTATTTTTTCTACGTAATTGCCTTTGCAATAATTTATTAATATGTTTAAATCGATTTCTAAAAAGTTTCTTAATTCAAAATATGTAGGGTATTCGTTTATTTGTCCTTTTATAAAACTAATAATTATAAGTCCCCAATGAGCGCGAGCATCAATAGGAGCAAGTTCTTCAAATAGTGCCTTGGCTTTTTTAAGATTATCTAAAACAATTTCACAATATGCCTGTTCGAGTTTATAATTATTTAATTCAAAAAATTTTTTGCAGCCTTTTATTTTGGCTGCAAGGAAATCTTTTTTTGCTGTTTCATAATTAAAATTCATTAGTCTCTTTTATCGTTAAAAGTAAAATCAGGAATCATTGAATTCATCATCATTGATTGAAAAATTTGAGGATCAATGTTTTTACCAGATTGATTTTGGCTCATCAAATAAGGTAACATGCTCATCATAGAATTATTGTTATTGTTGTTGTTCCCGAATAGCATTTGAAGTTGTGCATATTCATTATTTTCCATCATTGGTTGTTGATAAGGATTTACAGTAACAGTAATACCAGCATTTTTTAGTGTTTCAATCGCTGATAAAATATCTTTATCTGAAGTTGCAACTTTTTCTGATGGTTTTACTTCAGAAGTATTATCATCAAAATCTTGGATTCTGTCGATATCTTTTTCGTCTAAAATTTGTTTTTTATTGATAGTATCTTTGATTCTTTTTAATTCTTGTTGTTTTATATTTTGGTTAATTTCTTTTGATAAACCATTTCCGTATGGAGAATTAACGAATTCTTCAAGACTAGAATCGGTGGTTTCTTCCTGGCAAGTTGGACCACCAACTAAGCAATCGCGACCTTTTGTTGCATATTTTGTTAGTGTATCGTCAGAATTTAGTCTTATAACATTTTCGTATGCTTTTATGGCTTGGTCTTTATTTCCAACTTGTGTATATGCCATGCCTAGATAATAATACACAACGGGATTTGAAGGGTCTTTCTTTGTTATTGAAATTAATTCTTGTAATGCGCCAGAGTAATTTCCTGTTTTGTATTTTGCAACGGCTGTTTTCATTGTTGCATTTGGGTAGTGACAAACTTCATCTTCCCAAGTCGCTTCAATGTTGTCTCCGTGGAATTGTGGGGCTTGTGCTTCGGTATTTTTAGTTTTTTTAGTTTTAGTTTTCGTTGCGGTGTTAGATTTTGCTTTATTTTTAGAATATTTTGGATTGTTTCTATTGATGTCTGCTTCTAAATCGTAGCCAAAAGCACCTGGAACTGCTAACGCAGGTGAACTAACAAAAATTGTTGCCAATAATAATAGTAAAGTTTTTTTCATATATTTTTTCCTTCTGATATTATTATAATGATTTTTTTATATAAATCAATTATATAACATTTTTAAAAAGATTTAATAATATAAATATATGAAATTATTTATGGAATAAGTGTTTTTTTGAGTACAAAATTGCAAAGAAAATAATGATAATTATTGTTCCAAAAATTATGAAAAGATTAATATATTGTTTAACCATTTCTCCAAAAAGCATAAGAACAGTACTTACCAAGAAGAATCTTAATCCTCTCCCTAAAACACTAGCGAGGAAGAATGGTAAAAATTTCATGTTTAAAAGACCGCTTGCTAATGTAAAAACGTTGAATGGAACAGGAGAAAATGCAGCGAAAAATACTGCATAAGGACCGTATTTTTCGTACATATTTTCAACTACAGCAATTTGTTCTTGTTTATTTTTAAATATAAAATTAAACACAGGTCTGCCGCCGAATTTACCTAACGCATAACCAAAGGAGCCACCGGTTACAGATGCTAATGTGGAGATGGCAGCGTACAATAATGCTTTTTCTGGTTTTGCCAAATCCATTGTAATAAGTAAAAAATCAGGAGGTGGAGCCAGAAAGAAACTTTCAATAAAAGCATTTATTGCAAGTCCTGCAATACCCCAACTCTGAAATAATACATTTAATTGTGATAATATTTCGTGCATGCTTTTATTATATCTTAAACAAATTTATTTCCTAATACTGAATTCGCATCCACAGTAATTTTGTCTATACAATTCTAATTCTTTTGATATCTGGTTTGTTTTTAAAAATCCATCTTGTTTTTTAAAATCAATTGCTTTGAATTTTAAGTTTAAGTCTTTTGCTATATTTTCGCCTAATGAAGAAAGTTTTGCGAAGTTTTTATGAGGGCTTATTACAATAGATGTTGTGAATTCTTTTATACCTAAGTTTTTTGCTAATTTTGCAGTTTCTAGTAGGCGAAGTTCAAAACATTTATCACATCTTGCGCCCTTTTCAGGTTCTTGTTCTAGTCCTTTGCAAGCATTGTAAAATGTTTCGGTAGCATATTCTCCTTCTATTAATTCTATTCCAAAATGTTTACAAAGTTTTTTGTGTGATTCAAATCTCTTATCGTATTCATTTTTAGGGAATATGTTCGGGTTATAAAAATAAGAAACAACTTCATATCCTAATTCTTGAAGCATTTTTATAGGGTATGCTGAACAAATTGCACAACAAGAATGCAAAATTATTTTATTTGACATTCTTTAACCATTCTTTCATTTCGGAATATGGTTTCATACCCATGCGGACTTCACCATTTATAACGGTTGTTGGAGTTCCATTAATTCCGTATCCATATGCTTTATCGATATCGGCTTGAACTCTACGTATTGTTTCAAAACTATTTGCATCATCTAAAAGTTTGTCGATATCAAGTTTTAAATTTTGAGCAATTTCAAGGATTTCTTTAATATTATTTGGTTGTTTTTCGAACAATTTATTATTCATATCCCAGAATTTACCTTGTTTTTCTGCTGCAATTGCAAATTGTGCCATTGTGCAAGAACCTTTATGAAATTCTTGATGTAAGTATTTATTACATTCAGTATCTAAAGGTAAACTATAATGTTCGATTTTGATATTTTTGTGTTCTTTTGCTAACTTGTGAACCATTATGTTATGTGCTTTACACATAGGACAACGGTAATCGGTGAAAATTTGAACCACAATTTCAGGGTTTTCGCTACCTAATAAATTCCCAGAAACAGCATATTTGTTAGTTTTTGCCCTAAATTCTTTGAATTCGGCTTGTCTTTTTACGTGTGGTGCAAAAACATAAGTTATTCTTGTGTAAGTCAAAAATATTGTAGCAAGCAAAGCCACAACACCAAGTGCAATCCCATATTTTTTAATTTTTACACCATCAATAAGGTCTTGAACGCTATCTTTGAATGCCTTTTTAAATCCAATTCCTTTTACTGCGATTAAACCAATTAGCAAGTTTAGTATATATGTAAATGCACAAAGTATGCATATTTTTTTGATTTCGAATAGGCTTATGCAAAGTAAAATCATTGAGATAGAGAAAGAAACAACACCTAGAACTGCGATGTATGACATAGGGTTTTTGAATACTTCTAAAAATTTTAGCCATTTATGATTTTTTAATTTATCTACAAAAAGTAGTAAGAAAATAAATGCGTAAAGGAACATTCCCCAAAATGCAAGAGGGACTCCTAAAAATTGAGATTCTGATGTTTTTGCGATGCCGTCGCAATCTACAAAATCATTTACAGAGCAAAAACTTGATAAAGCATATGGATTAAAGTTTGCATTATAATAAATAATACCAAGTTTTATTGTAGTTATAAGTCCGATAATCCCAATAATTCCAATCAATAAATTTTTTTTATTCATATTTCTCCCTATTCTTTCTTTTTTTATTTTATATTACCGGAAATTATAAATCAATAGCAGAAAGTATTATAGATTTTTTAATATTTCGATAATCAAACTTTTAAATCTGTTTTTTGCTTTATTTGTTGTTTCAATAACTTCTTCGTGAGAAAGTTTAATATCTGTAATTCCACTTGCGGAGTTTGAAATGCAACTAATACCCAAAACGTTCAAACCGCAGTAATTTGCGACGATTGCTTCTGGTGCAGTTGACATACCGATAGCGTCTGCGCCTAAAAGTCTTGCCATATTAACTTCTGCTGGAGTTTCATAACTCGGTCCTGTTGAAGCCATATAAACACCTTTTTGAATGTCGATAAACAATTTCTCAGCGCATTTTTCTGCAATTTTAACCAAATTTTTCTTGTAAACTTCGCTCATATCAGGGAATCTTTCTCCTAATGAGTCATCATTTTTGCCAATTAGAGGGTTCGGCATATTATTGATATGGTCGGTTATAATCATTAAATCTGCTGGTCTGAAACTTTCGTTAATTGCTCCAGCGGCATTTGTTAGAATAACAGTTTTTATGCCCAATTTTTTCATTACTTTAATAGGATAAGTAATATCTGCCATTGAATGACCTTCGTAGTAGTGGCATCTACCTTGCATCATCATAACTTTTTTACCTTCGATTTCGGCAAAAACTAATCGTCCCTTATGTCCAACTACGTTTGACTTTATAAAGTTTGGAATTTCAGAATATGCTATTGCATAATCGCAATGTTCATCTGCAAATTCACCAAGACCAGACCCTAAAACGATTGCTATTTCAGGTTTAAAATCATTAATTTGTTTTTCAATAAATTCAATTGTCTTATCCATAACACTATACCCCCTAAGGACACAATAAAACACGAGATTACTCTCGTGTTTTAACGTAAATTATTAACCTACTAAACGGTTGTCATCTGCTTCAGATGCTTTAACCATAATTGCGTGTTCAACAGGATTTTCTTTTGTATAAGAACCTTCGAAAGATTCTTCGAAACCATAATCTTCACGAGCTTTTTTTGCTTGTGTTTCGTCAACTAGTTTTTTAGCCAATTCAGCAATTTCATAAACTAATTGGTATCTGTTTTCTGTGTTTTCGTTTAAATCCCACGCTACTTTAATTATTTGTTCCATTTTTTAAACCTCTTTTTTATTATCTTATAATACAAAAAAAAAATTTGCAAGTAATTAGGATTTCATTGTATAATAAGCATATGAAATTTAAAGATAACATCAGATTATATACTTGGTTAGAATTTTTATTATGGTTTATTATCCTTTGTGTTTGTATTTTTGCTTTCCGTATTCATAATTATGAAAAGCAAAAGCAATTTGAGAGTTATCAAATATTTATGCAAGATGCCGATGGGATGATTATTGGTTCTCCTGTAAAATACTTGGGTGTTCAAGTTGGTTATATCAAAGACATAAAATTATTGAGTGATAGGGTTTTTGTTAAGTTTATTATTACAGAGGAAGATGTAGTTCTGCCTCAAGGCGTTGTTGCCGGAGTTGAATTTAATGGACTTGGTGGATCTAAGAGTTTAGAGTTATATGCTCCAGACGATAATAATAAAACTGACAAATTAGTTGTAGTAAAAGATCCTAGAAGACTTAATGATTCATTATTATTAATAAATGAAATGTTTACCAAAATAGATTCTATTGGTTCCCGTATTACAAACTTTGGAGACAAAGTTGGTGTGATAAGTGATAATAAATTAAAAGTTGAACCAGATAGTGCGATGAAAAAAGTTAATAAGTTGAATAAATTTGTTGATGATGTTTCAAACAAAAGAACAAAATTTATAGATAAGTGGAAAGGGACTAAAAATGAATAATGTTAGAGTTATTACAAATCCTGTTGTGTTGTTAAATCTATGTACAATGCGTGATAAAAAAACAGATAGCCAAGGTGTAAGAATTGCAACACGAAAAATCACAAGATGCTTGTTGTATGAAGCAGCACAAAATTTGCCACTTGTCGAAAAAGATGTAACAACTCCATTAACTACATTCAAAGCGAAAACTGTGGATCCAGATATAAACTTGATTATTTCCCCAATTCTCCGTGCAGGGTTGATATTTACAGATGAAGCGATTGATATTTTGCCACAGGCATGTATTCGCCATATTGGAATGTATAGGGATGAAGAAACTCTAAAACCAGTTTGGTATTACAACAAAGTTCCTATGGAAGCCCCAAATCCTGAAAAGTTTTATATATATATTACAGACCCAATGCTTGCGACAGGAAATTCTTTGATTGAAGCAATTAAATTATATGCAGATAAAGGTATTCCAATAGATAATATTAAAGTTATTTGTATAATTGCAGCCCCAGAGGGTATAAAAAATATTCACGAAAAGTATCCAGATATTGAAATCATTACTGCCGCAATAGATGACCATTTGAATGAAAAAGGTTATATTGTACCAGGTATGGGTGATGCTGGCGACAGAATATTTAACACGTAACTTTTTGTAAACAATATTTTATATTAATTAAAGTTTTTTGAGATTTAGCCGTTACCTTTAACAAATAGTGTAATAGCGTAGGAGACTTTATGGTTCAAGTATCAGGTGTAGGAGCGCCCTCAAAAACGGCTCAAGTAGGTACTACTCAACAATCAACAACGAATGACAAGCCACAAGCAGAGTTTGAAAAAGACCTTTCACATATGGCAAAAAAATTCAATATGTCTGAAGAAGAATTCAAAAAAATGAATCCTGGAATTACAAATTGGAATTCTGTTAAAGCAGGTAAACCAGTTAATGTCCCATTGGCAAAATTGGAAACAACCGTTTATCAATTGGCATTAAAATATAATATGGATTATAAAGATTTGTTGGATTTAAATCCTCAAATTACAGATCCAACAAGATTAAAAGCTGGAACATGGATAATGGTTCCACTAAGACCGTTTAATGATAAGCCACAAGCAGAGTTTGAAAAATCCGCTTGGAATATGGCAAGAAAATTCAATATGACTGTTGAAGAATTCCAAAAAATGAATCCTCAAATCAAGAATTGGAATTCTGTAAAAGCAGGTGAACCAGTTAATGTTCCATTGGAAAAATTGGAAACAAAATTTGATCAATTGGCAAAAAAATATAACATGGAGGATAAAGATTTGTTGGCATTAAACCCTCAAATTACAGATCCTACAAAACTAAAAGCTGGGACTTGGATAATGGTTCCACTAAGACCGTTTGGGGAAGATAAAGAAACTACTCCTAAAACAGATCCAACTCCAACTCCAAAGCCGGCGCCAAAACCAAATACGGTACCAGAACCAAAAGGCGAAGAAGCAAAAGGTAATGTAAAAGTAACATTAAATAATGGTAAAACTTTCAAGTTAAGTGATTTAAGAGATGATGCTATAAGATCAGGACAAAAAGAATTTAACAGGAAATATGGTTTAAATAACCCGTATCTTGTAAGACCTATGCCTCACGTTGTTAATGGCAAAATCGAGGCAACTTGTGATGTCCAAGCCCCTACTACAAACAAGGGACCGCTTAAAGGTAAAGTTGTTATTTTGAATTCCGGTCACGGTGGCTACGCACAAGAGAATGGCTTTTTTGATGCAGGAACAATTCATGCTGTAAAAAATGCTCAAGGTAAATATATGCCAATTGAAGAATGGCGTGTTGCAAGAGATTATACTGATGCTTTATCTGCGAAACTGAGGGCTCAAGGTGCTCATGTTGTTATTATCCAAGGCGCAGTTCAAAATGGCGGGATGTATTCTCAAAAATATATTCAAAATCTTTTGGCTGGTAAAGTTGGTTCAAAAGAAGCGAAAACATTGATGAAAAATACATCAAAATCCAATATGCTTTTTATGTCTATTCATGTTGAATCAATGAAGGAAAACTCTAGTAATAAAGGGTGTTCTGTTAAATATAGAAGTGGCGACACAAAAGATAAACAATTAGCCGACAAAATACAATCGCAAGTAAACTCTGGCTTTACTTTATTAGCACCAAAAGTACAATCTCAAGAACTGTATGTGCTTAATGCAATTGGTGATGCGGTACCAGGTGTTTTGTTAGAGATTGGTAATATTGCTAATAACAATATTCAAAATGCTTTGTTATCTAATTACGACCAAAATAAATATATGGACTGTGTAGCAAAAGCAATAGTTGAAACAATGAAATAGATATATGGTTGATTTTTATACAGTAAAAAGTGGTGATACATTATATGGGATTTCTCGCAGAACGGGAATTCCTGTAGATAGTTTGGTTAAATATAACCACTTGGATCCAAATGGGATTTTATCCATAAATACCAAATTGAGATTACCTCCGTCCAGAGATATTCAGATGTCGAGTGATGTCTCTGATGTTGATATTGAAAGACAAAAATATGTAACTGAAAAACAAAACCCAATTCATGTTGTTCAATCTGGGGATAATTTATCCAAAATTGCAGAGAAATATGGGGTTGATGTGAATGTGCTTATGCATGTTAATCAATTAACCAAAACAAGTGTATTGCAATTAAATCAGAAATTAAAAATCCCACCGACAAAAATCGTTCAGAATGTAAACAATTTGTCAGATGTTGCAAGTGCAATGGGTGTTAGTCAAGAATTTATAAAAAATCTCAAACAAATTGAAGATGGCAAAAAACCTGATGGCAAACCTTATGGAGATAATGAGTTTCATAATACTCCGTATGTCGATAAAACAGGCAACAAGACCATAGGTATCGGGCATGTTGTTAAAAAAGGCGAAAAAGAACAACTTACAAATCGTGAGGTGTTAGAAACTTTTACAAAAGATTTGTTGAGAATGGAAGATAATATTCAAATTCTTCTGGGTAGCAAACAAAAATATAATGCTTTGCCACAAAGTATTAAAGAAGCATTGTTAGATATGGTGTTTAATAAAGGTCCAAAAATTTTAACTGAAGATATGCTGAATGCTTTGCGTGATGGTGATTATGAATCTGCTATAAATGAAATGACTAATAACAAGTCTTTTGGTGGTACAGAATTAAGTGGTTTGAGTAAACGCAGATTATTTGATATATCTACTGCTTGCAAAATGTATAATGGAAATATCCCAAGAAGTAACCTCAAAACTGCTCAACAGGTTTATAACCGAGGGGTAGAACTATTAAAGAAAGAATGCGGTTCAGAACAAGTTTTCAAAAATATGCTTGTTGGCTACAACGCAGATGTACAAAAATATTTTGGGGATAAAATCGAACTTGTAACACAATAATTAGTCGTAAGTTTTTACGATTTCTAATAATTGTGATATTTTTTGTTTAAGTTTTTTGTTTTCCGCTTTTAATTCTTCAATTTCTTTTAAATATTTATCTTCGTCTTTGCAATATTCAGTTTTTGCTTGAGGAACATTGTTGTGATCTAGGATAAATCTTTTTTTAGAATCTTCTTTGAAAGCAAGCATTGTTGCTACGTCTTTTTGAGTTATAAATCCTAAATCTATAAGAATTTGTGCAAATTTTTTGTTTGATTTTTCGCTAACTTCGATTGCTTTATTCAATTGATCTTCTGTAATAGTTCCTTTTTGGGCAAAAAATTCACCTGTTCTGAATTTACCTGCAATGAAGCCTGCCATTGCTTCTATTTCAATATTATCAGGTTTTTCAATATATCCTTGTTCTACGCAAAGAATAAAATATTTCGCAACTTCTTCCATAGATAAGAAAGTATTTAATGAGATTTCATAAATACTATAATTGCTTTCACAGTATCTTAAAAAATTGTGTATATTCAAATCGAGACCACAAGATTTTTTTTCTAATTCTTCTTTACCTTTAAAAGTTAAGATTGGTTGATAAAGTGAGAATATATTATCGGCATTTTCTTCTAAAAAAGTTTCACAAACTTGAGCCTTAATATCTTCTGATAGTTTAAGACAAATGATTTGTTTCAACCATAGTGGAAAATTTTCTACTTTATTCAAGAATGTAAAGAATGTATTTTTTTTCAAAACGCCCCTCTTTTTCTATAATTTTAACATATAAACATTTATATAATAATATAATGTAAAAAAAAGTTAAAATATTAGCAAAAAATATTGTGTTTAGTTTTTATTAGAGTGAAAATAGTTTCTAAGGTGGAGGAAGATGTTAGTCAACGGAATTCAACTGAATAATAATCGACACGATAAGATGCGAAAGCCATCAGTCACTTCCGACCCCCAAAATAACTATCGATATTTAGAGAGACCTTTAAAAAATAATCACTTGGACGATTTATCTTTTAAAGGTCTTTCTTTTAGTGGCGCAGAAAAAGAAGAAAACGAGCCTAAAAAACCAATCAATCCAACATTAGTTTTGTTAGGCACAATAGCTGCAGCAGGTTTATGTTTAAGATTTTTAGCACCTCGATACAAATTTGATTCTAAATTTAGTGAAAAAAGTTTTAATGAATTTACTCAAAAATATATAGGTTCAGATATCGGTAAAGATCTTTTAAATAATTTAAAAGAATCTAAATTAGCCAAAAACATGATAAAGGTTGATGGCGATAATATATCTATATATAAGAAAACAGGTTCACATTTGATTTGGGATGGTTTAATATATCCATTTACTATTTTACCAGGCGATATGTTGAATGGTTTTGTTGGATTGTTGGGTAAAATTAAACCGTTGAAAAAATGGGCAAATAATGTTTTGCAAACTGATACATTTAAAAAAATAAGACAAAGATCTAAAATTGATGCAAAAGTTAATGCGTTGCTTGGGTTGGTAGAGACTCAGGGTAAGTTGATGTCACAACTTCAAAAGGGTGAACTAACAGAATCACAAGTTGTTTCTGATATGTTCCAAAAATCAGTGAAGATGTTTGATACTCAAAAATACGGCGCATACGATACAAAACACGAAAGAGCACTAAACAGATTGGTTTCTGGTTTACCACCAGCGATATTCTTGGCAAATGATGCTTATAACTTATCTCGTATGATGGATGATGATTCTAAAAAAGCGGATAAAGAAAAGAAAACAAGGTTCAAACAAGAGACTGCACGTATTTTATCAAGCGGCTACTTAACCCTTGTAACTTTAGGTGCATTAAATAAATATATTAATAACTCTAAATTAGGCATTATGTTAATGACAGGTGCTACGGTACTTGTAACAGAGGCATTCTCACGTTTAGCGAATGGAAAACATATTAAACGCTTAACTCCAGAAGAAGCAAGACGTGAAAATGAAATGAATAATGCTCCAGAAAAAGATATAAAACCGGTTTCATTTAAGGCAAACGAATCTGTAAATACAAATTTTGAGAAAAAATCAGAAGATAGCAAAAAATCTCAAGAACAACAAAAGCCACTTTTATCAATGGGTACATTATTAAAAGCGAGTAGTGTTGTGATTGCTGCAGGCTTTGGTATTAAAGGGTTAAGAAAAATCAAAGTTGTTGATGATATGTTCAAAGCAGTTCAAAAACCATTTGAAAAATTATACGATAAACTTACTGTAATTCCTGATTATACAATTTCACAGGAAAAGTTTGGAAAAATTGTTAAAGTATTAGAGGATAACGGATTTAAAGATTTAGCGACAAAATATAATAAAGTTGCAGAAACTTTAGTTGATAAAGATGGAATAATTCATTTAGGTAAAAAAGATAAGAAATTTATAAAACCTGCGGTTAACTTTGTATTAGCGCCATTTAAGTTTGCATATAATGCAGTGACATTACCTTATAGATACGCGGACAAATTAGTTGGTTTATTTGCTAAAAAACCAGCCGAAGTTCAAAAAACAGCAGAAGTACTAGAGAAAGAATTATCACAAAAAGATGTTGAAGTTTTGGCAAAAACTATTGAAAGCATTGGCGAAAAAGCATTGAAAAAAGGTAATACACCAGAAGAATTTACGTCATTTGTAAAAGATAATATATTGAAAGCATTTAACGTAACGACTATGTCAAACGTTTCGAATGCAGAATTATCAAACTTGGCAAAAACAGCGGCGACAGCATCAACATTATGGTTTTTAATGACAGATAACTATAATATGGTAATGTTAAAATCAAACGGTAATGACAAAGAGGGTGCTGAAACTAAATTTAAAGAACGTTTCGTTCAGGAATTGTCAAGATTATTCTACCAAACATTACTGATTGATTTGTTCAACTCTACATTTAGAAGTCAATACAATGCTTCATTGATGGGTATGAGTTGGATTACATTAACGAATACAACATTGGGTGAAATTTTAACAAGAAAATCAGTTGGCATGCCGGTTGGCGCACATAGTAGAGATGAATTAAAGGCAATTGAGAAAAAGCAAAATGAAGCAACAGGTTTTACAAAAGGTTATTATAACTTTATGCGCAGATTAACGGGTAAGCGTTCTATTGAGTCTTATAAGGTAAAAGAAACTTCAAAAGATGTAAAAGCAGAACAGGTCAAAGATATAAAAATAATGAAAGATTCACATAAAGATGCGAAAGCGTTGGTAATGCCAAAAGAGAGACCTGTGTTTAGTTCGATTATAAAAGGCTAATTTGCAAACATTTACTTTTTTTGTTAATATTTTGATATGGATAAGAAGGCTTTAATTAGTTTATTTGTTGTTATTGTGTGTTTTATTTTAGGGGGCTTAGCGGTTAAGTTATATCAGCCTATGGGTAAAACAATGACAATATACAGTAACGCATTAAAGGATTACACAAATGGAGAATACCAAAATGCCTATTATTTATTCTCTAGGGTAAGTTTCTCGTCTAAGTTGAAGCCTTATGCAATATATCATCAAGCGATGTGTGCTAAAGAACTTGCTGATAAGAAATCAGAAATGAAACAATATCAGTTATTGTTTAATAATTACACTAAAACTATATTGAGTGTAAGGGCAAGATACTTAGCCGCTCAAATGTTAATTAGCGACAATCCAAAACAAGCACAAAGATATTTTGAATATATTATTAAAAACAATCCAGAAACTGATTATGCAATTGCGTCTGAATACTACTTGGGGGTTTTGAAGTTAAATGAATACAAAGACGCTGAGATTTTTCCAAATTCTAAAAAACATGAGATAGAAATAGCATTCCGTCATTATTTAACGAAAGCGCCTCAAGGCAGATTGGCGTTGAATGCTATAACTAATTGGCTTTCTCTTGGTACAGAAATATACAAAGATGATTATTTGTTAATGGCTAATACGTATTATTTATTTGACGACTATGATAATGTGAAGAAAATGTTGGCCAAAACTGATATCCAAGATAGTTGGGTATTGGATGCAAAAACATCTTATGTAACAAAAAATTATGCTAGAGCAAGATCCGTAATAGAGGAAGGATTGCAAAATTATGCTGGGCATGTTTCGGCAGAAGATATTTATGATGCTATTAATATATATATGCAACTTTCTAAATCGAAAACTGCGGATATAAATTATTTATATGATATATCATTACCTAATGGTAAAGATTATATTTGGACACTAAAATGTGAGATTGCTCCTGTAGATTACCAAGCGGCATGCTATAAGCAGTTATACTTAAATTTTCCTAATGGAAATTATGCGGCATCTGCATTGGCAAATATATATTTCGACAAGATTAGAACCAAAGATTATATTAATGCGGAAAAAATTGGTAAGGATTATTTGAATAAATTCCCAAATACAAATTCAGCGCCAAAGGTTATGTTCTGGTTGGGTAAGGTTGCTGAACGTAGAAATGACTATAAAAACTACATGAATTATTATGTAAGTACAATTAATAAATATCCTGATACATATTATGCGTATCGTGCTTATATTGCGATGAAGCATATTAATAAACCATTGTTAAATGCAAAAATTGTTGAAAAGCCTGTAGCGTTTCCATACCAAAATGTTTCTAAAAATGATGTGATATTGAAGTTGGCAGAGTTGAAAGATTATGAGATTTTGGATTTGGTAACGGAAGACGATTTTATCAAGAGTTGGATTTATTACCAAAAAGGTGATTTTGCTCATTCTATGTTATTGGCAAGAGACGCTATGGAAAAAATTAATCCAAAACCAGACAAGACAGATTTGAGATGGAGATTGGTTTATCCATTGAATTATTATGAAGAAGTTGAAAAGTATGCACTAAATACTGAATTGATGATGAGTTTGATAAGAGAAGAAAGTTTCTTTAATCCAAATGCGCAAAGTTCAGTAGGTGCAAGAGGTTTAATGCAAATCATGCCAGCGACGGCAAAGGGTTTTGCTGGAGTTGATGCAGAGGATTTATTTAAACCTGAATTGAATATTAAAATTGGAACATCTTATTATGCTAGTTTAAGAGGCATGCTCAATGATAATGATATATCAGCAGTTGCAGCATACAATGGTGGAATTGGTTCGATAAATAAATGGCTAAAGCGTTTTGATTATGCTGATACTGATGAATTTGTTGAGCAAATTCCTTATTCTGAAACACAAAACTATGTGAAAAAAGTATTTAGAACATATTGGAACTACTTGAGAGTTTACACATTTTAGTTTAAGACACTAGAATACTAAGACACTATGGCACTAAGAAATTAATTGAGTTAAGGAAATACAAAAGGAGAGAAAAATGCAAAACCATAAGAGAAAAGCGTTTACACTTGCTGAAGTTTTAATTACTCTAGGCATAATTGGAGTGGTTGCTGTTTTGACTGTTCCTAATATAGTTTCCAATTATCAAAAGAAAGTATATGTAGCACAACTCCAAAAAGTGTATAACCAAATTTCAAACGCAGTTTCACTTCTTATGGTAGATGAAGAAGTAGACAATTTGAATGAAACATCTTTGTATTGTAGTGAGCATACTGCATATGAAGATTGTATAGTACATCTTGGAAATTTTTTCAAGAAATATTTTAAAATATCTAAAGATTGTGGTTATGATGAAGAAGATTGGTCAGATTGTGTAGCAGAACATTATAAATTGATTAATGGAGAGTTATATGGTGAAAGTTTTAGGGATGTCTTACGTTGCTATGATTATTGCGCGACTATAAATTCAGGTGCAACTATTTGTTCATCTTATCCACATAATGGAGGCCCTTTTAAGGTTGTTGTAGATATTAATGCTAAGAAAAAGCCAAATACTTTTGGGCGTGATACCTTTGCCTTTAGTATAAATTATCAAGGTGAAATTGCAGAATCGTTTGGTGGTTATCCAAATCATCTTGATGCGTGGCATAATAATCCAGAACGTTGTTTGGAAAATGAGTCATATGGTGGTGGGTGTTTCACTAAAATCATCAATGATGGTTGGAAGATGGATTATTAAGAATGCAGGGTGGGTAAAGTAAAACATGCCCATAAAATAAAGAATAATAAAAAGACTCTCATTAGAGAGTCTTTTTATTATCGAGCATGCTTATATTATTTATAACATGTTTTTTCTAATTTTTTCTTTTGTTTTATCGATTCTTTTGATTCTTTTTTCGATAGATTTAACTTGTTTAGCCAAAGCTTTTCTTTCTGCTTTGATAACTGTATATTGGTTATCAACTTCAGAATATTTTGCTTTGTAGTTTAACAATTCATTTCTAACTTCAACTTGAGCATTATCAAGTTCCAAGATAGCGTTTTGCATTTGAGAATTGCCAACCATGTCTTGAGATGCTTGAACTGCTGTAGTCTTTGCTGTGTTACCTGAATAACTAGCATCATCAAAGTTTAAAGGTGTAAAAGCACTTCCATCTGCAAATGCTGCAGTAGAGCATGCCAATAAAACTGCTGCTGAAAATACCATTGCTTTAATTGTTTTCATAATTATAATCTCCCATACTATATAATATACATGTATATATACATGCTAATATATGTTTTTTTAAAACACAACTTTGTAAAAATAGTTAATAAAAACTATTTCTAAAGCAAATATAAACTTTTGTAAATGGCTCAAATTCAGATATAGATTGAAATTTTTGAAAAAGTGTAAAAAGTACAAGAAAAAATTAAAACAAAGTGTTGAAATTTTTTTCCCTTCGTTTTACTATAGGTGATGTGCCAAGCGCACAACGAACTTTTAAAATTATAAATAGCAAGATTAAGAAAGTTTAAGATTTACAAATTTTTTTTGAAAAAACTACTTGACAAAAAAAATTGAAGTAATATGATAATAATTACCGCAACTGAGCGGAACATCAGAAAGGCGTTAAAATGATTTGCACATCTGCCTTTTCTAAGCTAGCCCCAAGCATTTAGCTTGTAGTCTGCAAAATGAAAAAGAACTACCTAATAAATGGTGGCAAAAGTTTAAACCGAACATTGAAAACAGAATAGCTGAAGACGAGTGTTTAATAAATAAACACTTAAACAATACTTGTTAATTCAATCAAAAATGATTCTAACAACACGCAAAAGCATAGCTTAGCGATAAATTAAAGTCGAGCAGATTAATTGCTAGCCGCAATTAATCGATGGACATAAACTTTCTGACAATGGAGAGTTTGATCCTGGCTCAGGACGAACGCTGGCGGCGTGCTTCATACATGCAAGTCGAACGAGAATCTGACTTCGGTCAGAGGAAAGTGGCGGACGGGTGAGTAATATGTAGGAAATCTGCCCTTGAGAGGGGGACAACAGAGGGAAACTTCTGCTAATACCCCATATGAGCGTAGCTGAAATGCTATTCTTGAAAACTCCGGTGCTCAAGGATGAGCCTGCATCTGATTAGCTAGTTGGCGGTGTAATGGACCACCAAGGCGACGATCAGTAGCTGGTTTGAGAGGATGATCAGCCACAATGGGACTGAGACACGGCCCATACTCCTACGGGAGGCAGCAGTAGGGAATTTTGCGCAATGGGCGAAAGCCTGACGCAGCAA
>JAZRSZ010000049.1:0-8805 GCA_045651695.1 Candidatus Gastranaerophilaceae bacterium | reverse complement strand
GAATAAGTCTATTTGTATGCAAGGTATAGTCTTGTGTAAAATTTTTATAAAACATCTATTCTTGCCATTATTATCATATTTGAGATATAACTCTGGATATTCTTCTATCCCGTTTCTAAAAAGTTCTATAAATTTTTCATAATCTTCACGAATCATACCTAAATCTATATCATCATCCCACGGGATAAATCCTTTGTGTCTCACTGCACCAAGTAAGTTACCAAAATCAATCCAATATTTCAAACCATGTTTTTCACATAAATTATCGAATATTTCTAACAATTTTAAATCTGCAAGTTGGATTTGTCTTAATCCACCTGTTGCTTTTGGGATTTCTGTTACAGGACAATCTAACTTTATATAATTGTCTTTAGAATTATACATCTCTTTTTTTAAAAATCTTATTTTAAACCCCAATAAATAGATAATTATTCTGTTTGTACTTGTTGTGTCTATTGAAAAAATATATTTTAAAAAATTCTTTTTCATATTTCAATCCTACTTCAAATAAATCTTTATGTAAATTAGTTAAATCTGTTTTTGATTACGCCTATAAGTTCTCTGATTTCATCAGTATTTTTAATATTATTCGCAATTTGTGCGTATTCGAGCGCTCTAGTTGGTTGATTTAGGTTAAGATATATTATAGAAAAATTGTAATATATGATATATTTTTCGTTGTTGGAATCGGCTAAATCTAATGCCTTTTTTAAATAGTGGATTGCTTTATTATATTGTTTTGCTTCCGTATATGCAGTTGCAATGTTTATGTAGCCTGCTGCTAAATGTGGTGCATTTTTAATGTAACGTTCATATTCTGCTATTTTTTTATTTAGCATTTGCTCGGTGTTGCCAAGTATAATAGGGGCATAAATTAAATCTTTTTTGTTAAAATCAGTTCTATCAGTTATTGTTGGAACTAATTTATATAGCAAATTAACAGTGTTTATATCGCTTCCCGTTAAGTACTGATATTCGTTTCTAAATCTGGAAAAAAGAGGATTGTATGTTTTAGCCTGTTGGTACATTAAGTCTTCGGTACTATAACTATGACCTAAAATTCCTAGAGCGTGACCTAATTCATGTAAAATTACATTGTAAACTTCTGAATCTGTATAATATGTCCCACTAGGATTTGTTTTGTAAAAGGTTATAACCATGTGTTTTAGTGTAGAACCTTTTGTAGTTGGCACAGTTGTTGCTACTACATATAAGCAATTGTTATTATTGCAGACATCTTTTGGAATATCTTTAAATTCTATTATGATATTTGCAGATGATCTATTATATTCGTTGGTAAAACTAATAAAATCAAATGCTCTATCCCATTGGCTTAAGGCTTTATTAATAGAACTTTTGTAATAATCTGGTAGCGAATTGTCTTTTTGAATATAAACTTTTAAAGGGAATGATTTTTTATTCCAACGAACGATGTTTGAATCTTGTGGTGCTTGTTCAATATAGTTGTTAGTATATTCTTCTAATATTTCGTGCTTCCATTCTCGAACTTGTTCACTTGCTATTATATATGCCCCGTCGTCAATATTATCCTGTACAAAGTCATAGACTTTTTTTTGCACATCATATGTTGGTGGTAATTCTATTAGCGATTTAACATAATAGTATCTGTAATCTTTATTTTCTGGATGAAATAATAATGACTGTTTAAAATAATGTTGCGCAGACTCAAAATTTCCTTTTTCAAACTTTATTTTACCAAGTGAAAAAAAGATTTTTGGAGTAAGATTGTTTGTTAAAAAATAAGTTATCCAAAGGGTAATTAAACCCAAAATAAATATTTTAAAGAGTGATTTCTTCTTCATCGCCGATTCTCATTTCAGTATTTAGTAATCTAGCAAGCGTTTTTGTATCACCTTTTAATTTAAAATATTCAGCAAATTTCGCAGTAGTCCTTAAGTTAAAACTTCTTCCGTTTTTGTCTTTTGATTTTGAAATGAATCCTTTGTCTAGTAATTCTTGAACATGATCATAAGCAGTTGAACCTCTCATATCCTTTAAAATTGCTTGTCGGATTGGTTGTTTCAAAGCAATTATCAAAAGAGTTCTGGTAACTGCAGGAGTTAAATCTACAGGACAAAGTTTTTCAACAATATCCATGTGTTCTTCTTTTACCTGCAATATATAACCATTTTCATCATCAATTTCTAATGCACCATCTCTAGAAGAATAGTCCATAATAAGTTCTAACAATGCTTCTTCAGCTTGTTCTTCTTCTACTTCTAAAATTTCACCAATTTCTTTGGCACTTAATGCTTTTGCTGTTGTAAATAAAACAGCTTCAATTCTAGACTTCAACTGTTCCATTTCCACCTCGTGTAACATATAAATCAGAGTAAAATTCATCTTGTACTAAATCATAATCAGTTTCAGCAGTTAAAAATAACAATGAAATATATGCGCTAATTCTATCCATTCCTAATAATGTTAATTCATTTAATTCAATTTTTTCTTCGTGTTCAAATATTTGGCTTAAATTTTCTTTTAATTTAAGAACGCAATCTTCGATATATTCTTCGTGTGCAAGGTTAATAATATCGTCAGGTGTAAATCTTGACAAAGATTGTACTCTGCGTTTTGCTCTTTCGTGTGCTTGTTGAAGTGATTGTTTTTTCTCCAACTTTTCATAAAATTCTAATTGCCTAATCAAATCACGCAATGTAACAACACGATTTCTATTCAATCTGACGCTTGTTCTTCTTTGTAAAACATCATTGAATGATATTACGTTGCTTGTTGGCATAAAATCATCTTCTTCAGGGTATTCAACAATAAAACCATCATCGTCATATTCTAACCCCTCAGTGTATTCTGGAGCGCCAATTTGCAAAATATCGTTGCCCTCAAGAATGTTTGATTTTAATTTTAATAATATTGCGGCAAACAAAAATGTTCTGCCTGTTAGTCTTAGATTTTGAGACTTCATATTGCAAATGTGTGCGAGATATTTGTCTGTAACATCAACAATATCAATGTTCCAAGCATCAATTTTCCCCGCTTTTGCCATTGATACAAGAATACCAATGCCTTCGTCATCATTGCTGACGAAATCTGATAAATTATTGCTGTTTATATCATAATTTAGTGTTTCTGCCATTATTCTTCGTCTCTTAATTTAATACCTGTAACCTTAGTGATACCTTTTTCTTTTTGAGTCACACCAATTGTCCTATTTGCTGATTCTATCATAGGTTTTCTGTGGCTAATTACTATAAATTGAGTATCTTTTGCTTGTTTTTGAACCATTTGAGCAATTCTTTCAACATTCATTGTGTCCAAACTTGCATCAACTTCATCAAAAGCATAGAATGGTGCCGGCATATATCTTTGGATTGCAAATACAAATGCCAACGCTGTTACGGACTTTTCACCACCAGATAAACTTCCTAGTCTTTGATGTTTTTTATCTCTTATACTTACTTTCATATCAAGACCACCTGCTAGTGGATCTTCAGGAAATTCCAAAACTAATTCGCCTTCCCCTTCTGATAAGTTATGGAAAACTTCTTTAAAGTTAGTGTTTATGTTATTGTATGTTTTCAAAAACGTTTCTTTTTTAAGTTGTTCGTAACCACTCATTCTGTCTAAAATTTCTTTTCTTTCTTTTGAAAGAGTTTCTATTTGTGATTTTAATTCTACTTGACGAGCCAAAACTTCTTCATATGCAGCAAGTGCACGCATGTTCACGTCACCTAATTCTTCCATACGTTTTTCTAAACGTTGAATTTTTGAAGTTATTTCTTCAATTGAAATAGAAACCGGTTCAAGTTTACTAATTTCTACTCCTGCATTTTCTAATTCTTCTCGCGCAGTCTCTAATTGTGGTTCAAGTTCTTTTCTACGGACTTTGAAAGATTCAATTTGTTCTGCAATATGTTCAATATCAGACATTTTAATATGTTTTTGTCCTTCTAAAGCAACGATATCAGCATTAATTTCTTCTCTTTCTTTTAAAAGGTTACCTAATTTTTCTTCTATTATTTCAATTTGCTCTTTTAATTCTTCAAGTTTTTTATCTAATTCAACGATTTCATCTTTATAACGTTTTTTATCTTCTTCTAGTTTAACGTTATTCTTTTCAATATTTGTAATTTGGCTTTTTTGGGTATCAATCATTCCATTATTGAATGATATTTGTCTGTCAAATTCATTGATATCATTGTTTGCGTTCATTAAATTAGTTTGCAAACGCTTGATTTCGTCTTCAACACCTTTTGTTTTTTCTTTTAAATCTTTTAAATCCTTTTCATTAATAAGTGCTTCAACTTTTTCAATTTCTTCTCTTGTTTTTTGCATTTCATCAATTAATGAAATATGTTTTTCTTCGTATTTGTCAAGTTGAGAGCCTAAAGCATCAATTTTAGGTGTGGTTTCTTTTATAAATGCAGATTTAGCATTTATAATGTTTTCACCTTGAGCAAAATCTGTGTTCATTCTGTCTAATTCGACTTTAGACTTGCTATACTCATTCATTGCATCTGAATAGTCACTTCTAACTTTTTCTAATTTTGCTTCTAAATCTTGACGTTTCTTTTCAAGTTTTGCTGCATTTACTTCTAATTCTTTAAGTCTAGCTTTAAAGGTTTCAAGTTCATTATCGTCGTTTTGGCTAAAACTCAATCCTGTTTTTCTAACGGCACCACCTGTGATAGAACCTGTTTTTTCAAACAATTCACCTTGTAAGGTGACCATTCTATATTTGCCGATAAGTTTTTTAGCGCATTCCATATCTTCGACAACCAAAGTGTCTCCTACTGCATAGAAAAATGCGTTGATGTATTGATCATCAAAATCAACTAAGTTGATTGCAAAATCAATTACACCTTTATCTTTTGGTAATTGCAATTTTGAAGGTGCTTTCTGAACTTTGTTTAATGGAATAAATGTTGCTCTACCTGCATTAGAAGATTTTAATAATTCAATAGCAACTGAAGCAACGTGTTCATCATCAACTACCACGTGTGCCATTCTGCCACCAAATGCAACTTCCATTGCTGTCGAATATTCTTTATCAACTGTACCAAGTTTAACTAATGGTGCGTGTAAGCCCTTTAAGTTAGAACCCATTATAGTATCTATTGCTCGTCCATAATTTGTTTCCTCAAATGCTTGTTTTTTTGCTTCCATAGAGGCAATCTTTTTGTAAGCCATTTGAATATTAAAATTGGTATCATTTATTTCATTTTTAGTTATATCAAGATCATGTAGAGCGTTTTGCTGGATAATTTTAAAATCGCCTAATTCTTTTGATAATTGCTCAACCATTTCTTGCTTTAATGCTTGATTGTCACCAAAGTTTTTACGATTTTCTTCTAAAGTTTCAAGCATTTCTTGTGCATCATTCAATTCTTTTTGAAGTTGTTTTAATTCGTTTTCTAATGGTAAACGTTCTTTAATTAAGGCGTTTTCTTTGTCTTGAAGATTTTCTAATTCTTTTCTTAATGTATTTCTACGTTCTATATGCTGGTCTGCTGTTGCATTTAAACCGGTCATATCTTCTAAAATCTTCTTTAATTCAGAATTCTTTTCATCAAGATTTGATTCTATAATCTTAATTTCATCTTTCTTAAGTTTGATTTTTAAATTAAAATCTTCTATTTTTTTAGTGTAAGTTTCAATGCCATTCTTAGAGTTTTCAATTGCACGTAAACCATCATGTATTTGTTTGTCAGCATACAATGAAGCATTATTTTTCCTATCAATTTCGCCTTTTATTTCTTCTTGGCGTTTTTTTAGGTTAATTTGCTGTTGTTCGCCTTCTTCTTTAAGTTTATCAGAAACCTCTTGATATTTTTGTTTGATAAGTGTAAGTCTTTCGTCAATATCTTTACATTTTACTTCTTCTTCTTTTTTCTTTTTAGTAAATTCAAGGATATTGTCGTGTGCAAGTTGCAGATTTCGTTTAATATCAAAAAATCTAACTGTGTTTATTTGACCCTCTAAAGAAGCCTTTTCATCTCTTAATTTTTGGTATTTTAACGCAACTTCTCTTTCTTCTTTTAGTTGTTCAAGACGAGTATCAACTTCACCTAAAATCAAAGAAGAGTTTTGAACACGTTGCTCTACTGTTGTTAATTCATTAGTTGCTTGGTCTATTCTTCTATCAAAATCTGCTATACCAGCTATTTCATCAATAATTTTACGGCGCTGCTTAGGCGTACAATTTATAATTCCCATTACATCGCCTTGCATCATAACATTGTAACTGTTTGGTGTAACATTGTATTTTTCTAATACGCTATGAATGTTTGATAATGTTGTTACACTATCATTTAAATAATAAGTACTAGCGTAACCTTGAGTCGATTTTCTAATACGTCTAGCAATAGTTAAATCATCCCCGCCGTCCATGTCACCAAATGTTACTTTTACTAACGCATCATTACGTTTTGTGTAGGTAGAAATAAAGTGGGATAAATTTTCAGCACGAAGTTCACCAGCATTAGCCAAACCTAGTGCGAATAATACACTATCAATAATGTTACTTTTACCGGAGCCGTTTGGTCCCGATATCGTAGTAAATCCTTTTAGTAAGGGTATTTCTGATTTATTTGCAAATGATTTGAAATTATCAATTTCAAGTTGTTTTATGTACATAAATTCCTACCAAGTCTTATTACTATTGAACTACAACTTTGTTTAGATGTCAAAATATTAAATAAATCTTTACGATTTGAAAACAATGTTATATAATAATAATATGAGTAAGGACTTTAAATTATCAGCAATTTATCACGACGGTTGTGTTTTATTATCTTGGAATAAGGTTGAAAACATTGACGGTTACAGGATTTTTCAAAAAGAAGATACCGGTGTTTTTGGGGGCTTTAAAACAGCAAAGACTGAATATGCTCTTTTAGAAAATGTTGCAAAAGATGAAATTTTAGAATTTAAAGTTAAACCGTTTAATTTAGTTGATGGTAAAAGAGATTTTTCTAGTGGTATCGCCGCTAAATGTAAAGTAAAAACAGTCAATTCATCTCCTATTTCGCTTTCTATTTTGGAGGCGCATGGTAAACAAATTGCATTGTCATGGATTAATGACATTGTAGTTGATGGTTTCCATATATTTAAGAATGGGGATTTGTATAAAGATATTGATGATGGGTTGGTTCATATTGATTTATTACCATTTTCTAAAGATAAATTTGTAGTAAAAGGTTATAAAAAATTTAACAAAAATTTATTTTATATTTCAGAGTCAAATGTTGCATCTGTTAAAGATAAAAAAGAGTTTTTAGGTGCGCCATATAATTTATCGGTTGTTATTCCTGTTTATAATTCTCAGGATTACATATCTAGAACTATTCAAACTGTTCTTCACTCAACTTTGAACAGAATAGAATTACTTTTAGTTGATGATGAGTCGAAAGATAGTACGCGTAAAATTATTGATTGGTACTGCAAAAAATATCCAAAAACAGTTAAAAAAATCTATAAAAAAAATAGTGGAGTTGCAGATACTCGTAACGTTGGTATTAAAGCCGCTAAAGGTAAGTACCTTGCTTTCATGGATAATGATGATATGATTAGACCTGATGCATTCCGCATTTTATTTGAATCAATAGAAAATACGGGTTCTGATATCGTTGTGGCTCCGCTATACCGTATTGACAATGATAAATATGTAATTCGCCATAAATTACCATTTGAATCTAATGTTAAATATGATGTAGATTCTTATTTACGTCTATTTTTCTCTAAAGGTTACAGTAATGTTGGTGTTTGGAATAAATTATATAAAACAAATTTAGTAAAAGAGCATCCTTATGGTCTGTTGATGTATGAGGATGTGTCATGGACTCCGTATATACTTTCCTATGCTGAAAGTTTTTGTTATGTGAATAAAGTCTGTTACGAATGGGATAGAAAAATTAGACAAGCAACCTTCTCGCATGTTTTGTCTCGTAGGTCGGCTGCGGAAAAATTCAAAGAACGACTTGAAGCAGTTGAATTTTTCTATCAAAAAGGTAACCCTAAGCGTAAAGATTGTTTAGCGTATTTATTTGCTAAGCGTATGCATAGCCAAGGTGTTAAGACTAAGTATCCTAAATATTTTGAAGCAGTAACTTCTATAAAAGAAAATCTAGTTAATAATTCTTATTTACTTGAAGATATTGAATTTTATGAAAAAATAAAAGATTTAATAAAATAAAAAGGAGGAAATTTAATTCCTCCTTTTCTAATATGTCATTAGTTTGACTATTTTATATTTGAGAATGTCCATGCATCAAAAGTTGGTGCTTCTTTAATAGACATTTCTTTCTTTTCATCTTCACCAGCGCAAGTGCCATCGTGAGCGATTGGTTTATACAATCTGTTGAAGTATTCGATTACCATACGATCAGAGTTGAAGTATGCTTCAGATGTTCTGATTGCTTGTCTCATCAATCTTGCCCATTCTTCTTTATTTTCATAGTAAGTAGGGATGATTTCATCTTCAAGAATACTCATAACACATTTGTGATCTTTCCAATGACGTTCTTCCCAAGGCATTTCATCGTCTAATTCAGGGTATTCAACAGTATAACCGTTGATTCCGTTAAATGTGCCTTCAACAGTCCAACCATCAAATATTGATAAGTGTAATGCACCGTTAGCGTTTGCTGACATACCTGAAGTACCTGATGCTTCAAATGGTCTCAATGGTGTATTTAACCAAATATCTGAACCACGTTTTAGCATACCAGATAATTGAAGTTCATAACCAGGTAATACAACAACATTCTTCAATGAATGAGAGTGATTTAACAACTTATTAAACATCTCTTTACCCATAACATCATC
>JAZRSZ010000048.1:0-8378 GCA_045651695.1 Candidatus Gastranaerophilaceae bacterium | reverse complement strand
GGTTGTTTAATTGCACCAAATTTTTCTACTGGTGCTGTATTAATGATGATGTTTGCAAAACAAGCAGCAAAATATTTTAACAATGCAGAAATCATAGAATTACATCACAATCAAAAAAAAGATGCACCTTCAGGCACAGCATTAAAGACAGCACAAATGATGGCAGAAAGAAATGAAAACTTTACGAAAAACAATTGCGAAGAAACTGAAACTATTGATGGCGCAAGAGGTGCAAATTCATACTCAAATATTCACATTCATTCTATCAGGATGCCTGGATATATGGCTTCGCAAGAAGTGTTATTTGGTTCAAATGGACAAATTTTGTCAATAAGACACGATTCTACAGATAGAAAATGCTATATGCCTGGAGTTTTATTAGCGACAAAATATGTTTATGATACAAATAATTTTACATACGGATTAGAAAATATTTTATAAAGGGGAATTATGAAAAAACCTAATATTGCAATACTTGGCGCAACTGGAGTTGTAGGTAGAGAAATTATAAAAATTTTAGACGAATTAAATGTCGAATACAATTCAATAAAATTTTTATCAAGCCCAAAAAGTGCTGGTACAGAATTAGTATTTCAGAACAAAACATATATTGTTGAAGAAGCAAAACCCGAAAGTTTTGATGGCATAAACATTGTAATTGCATCAGCAGGCGGTTCAACAAGCAAACTTTTTGCACCAGAAATTGTAAAACGTGGTGGCGTTTTAATTGATAACTCTTCTGCATTCAGAATGGAAAATGATGTTCCTCTTGTAATCGCATATGTAAATGACGAAGACTTAAAAAAACACAAAGGAATTATTGCAAATCCAAACTGTTCAACATCTCAACTTATGTTGGTATTAAAACCTCTTCATGAAAAAGCAAAAATTAAACGACTTGTAGTTTCAACTTATCAAGCTGTTTCTGGGGCTGGATTAAGTGCTATAAAAGAATTAGAGGCCGATACTAAAGCAAATTTAGCAGGCGAAGAATTTGAAAACAAAGCATTTAAAAAACCAATTTCATTTAACGTAATTCCTCAAATAGATGTATTCTGTGAAAATGGATACACTAAAGAAGAAATGAAAGTTGTCAATGAAACCAAAAAGATTTTACATTTAGATGCTAACACACCAATATCATGTACCGCAGCAAGAGTTCCGGTTTTCAATGGGCATTCTGAAGCGGTAGATATCGAGTTTGAAGAAAATATTACACCTGAAGAAGTTAGAGAAATTCTTTCCAATACATTTGGAGTTAAGGTTATTGATAATCCTAAAAACTTTGAATACCCAACAACTCGAGATGCATCTGGTGTTGACCCTGTATTTGTCGGACGAATCAGAAAAAATTTAGCATTCAAAAACGGTATTACCCTTTGGTGCGTTGCCGATAACTTAAGAATTGGCGCAGCACTTAATACTGTTCGTATTTGTAAGAAAATTACAGAAATGCAGTTATTTTAATATTACTTAAAAAGCGTGCCATTTTTGCATTTTTTTGCTAAAATGTTGGTATGGGACAGGTATTAAGAAGAGATAATGTAGCAGAATTTGTCCGCAATCTTCAAAAAAGCGGAAAAACTATTGTAGCGACAAACGGGTGCTTTGATATTCTTCACGTAGGACACGTTCGTTACCTGCAAAAAACAAAATCTTTCGCTGATTACTCTATTGTTTTACTTAACTCTGACAAATCTGTAAAATCAATCAAAGGAGAAGACCGACCGATCAACAACGAAAATGATAGAGCAGAAATCTTATGCGCTTTAACTTGTGTTGATTATGTGGTATTATTTGATGAGGATAGTCCGAGAGATTTGCTAGACGAAATCAAGCCAGATGTCTATACAAAAGGTGCGGATTATACAATGGAAACTTTACCTGAAGCGGATATAATGATAAAAAACAGTACAAAAGTTGAGTTTATTGACTTTGTACAAGGTAAATCGACAACAAATGTTATTAATAAAATTAAGGAGTAGGATATGAGAACATTTTCTGTAGAAGAAATTACACAAATTGTAGGCGGGATGTTAACAAAAGCACAAGATGTACAAATTTCACAAATTGCACCACCTATACTTTCTGATGAAAATACTTTAGCGCTTGCCTTAGGAGAAGAAGAAATTGCAAACCTTGCAAAATCTAAAGCAAAAGCGGCTTTAGTTCCTTTGGGAGTTCAAATAGATGGATTCACAACAATAGAAGTAGAAAGACCACGTTTAGCAATGATGAAGTTATTACATTTATTCTATGTTGCTCCTGTTGTAAACAAAGATATTCACCCATCAGCGATTGTTGATCCAACCGCAAAATTAGGTGAAAATGTTTGCGTAGGTCCAAATGTAGTTATTTCACCAAACGCAGTAATCGGTGATAATACAAAAATCCTTGCTAACTCATATATTGGAAGCAACGCAAAAATCGGTGCAAATTGTTTCTTCCATCCTAACGTTAACGTCGGTGATAGAGTTCAAGTTGGAAATGACGTTATTTTACACCACGGAGTTTCTCTAGGTGCAGACGGTTTCAGTTTCGTTACAGAAAATCCTGATAACATTGAAAATGCAAGAAAAGATGGCGAAATTAAAGAAACAGAACAAAAACACGTTATTTTCAAAATTCCTTCAATCGGCTCAGTAGTAATCGGTAACAATGTAGAAATCGGTGCAAACACAGCAATCGACAGAGGTACTATTGAAAATACAGTAATTGGCGACAATACAAAAATCGACGACTTAGTAATGATTGGCCACAACTGTCGTATCGGTAGCGGCTGCTTAATCGTTTCACAAGTAGGTATTGCAGGAAGTTGCGTTATCGGTGATAGAGTTGTTATCGCAGGTCAAGCAGGATTAGCAGATCATATTAAAATCGGTTCAGACAGTATCGTTGCAGCAAAAGCAGGGGTTACAAAATCATTCCCTGAACGTTCAATCATTGTTGGCGCACCTGCTGTTCCAAGAAAAGACTTCATCAAACAATTAAAAACTGTTAAAGATGCTCAAGACTTGGTTGATAAATTCAAAAAATTTGAACCATTATTAAAAGAATTTGAAGAGGCTCACGCTGAATAATGGGAACTATTAAAAAACAAGTTGAGATTATCGGAAATGGTTTGATGAAAAACAAACCTTGCAAAGTCACCTTTTTTCCTTCAAACGAAGGTAAAATAAGATACTTTGTGAAAGGGGAAGAATGTTTTGAAGCAATCGTTGATAATGTTTTATCAACTGACCACTGTGTAACATTAGGCAATAAAAAAGCAAAAGCAATGCTCGAAGAACATTTATCCGCAGCATTGGCTTTTTGTGGAATTGATTCAATCGATATTTGCCTTGATGAATACGAAATCCCAGCACTAGACGGTAGTGCTAAACAATGGGTAGAATTATTTAAACAGGCAGGTATAGAAAAATCAAAACCGAAATATTACACTGTAACTGAACCTGTATATTACTTAAACGGTAAAACAAGTTTAGTAATTTTACCTAGTGACGAATTATTTATTTCGTATGCAGTAAATTACAACCACAAAGACCTGACTCAACGTTGGGTAAACTATAACCCTAAAAATCCTGATGAAATTATCGAAGCAAGAACTTTCGGATTTTATAAGGATTTAAAAAAATACCAAATGTTAGGATTTGCAAAAGGCGTAACCATTGATAATACAGTAGGTTTAATTGACGAAGGTTACACTACACAACTCAGAAGTGAAAACGAGCCAATCAAACACAAAATTTTGGATTTAATCGGTGATTTATACTTAACAGGCGTAAACCCTCTAAACTTAAAAGCACAAATTCTAGTAAAAGAAGCAGGTCACGCCGTTCACGTGAAAGTCGCAAAAATTTTAAAAGACAAATTAAAGGAGATATAAAATGGCAGATGAAATTATAAGCATGGATATCACCGAAATTATGGAAATGATTCCACATCGTTACCCATTTTTACTTGTAGATAAGATAACAGAATGCGTACCAGGCAAATATTCAAAAGGATATAAAAATATAACTATAAATGAAGAGTTTTTCCAAGGGCACTTCCCTGGAAACCCAATCATGCCAGGGGTTTTACAATTAGAAGCACTAGCGCAATGTTCTGCTCCAATTTTATTAAAACTACCACAATTTAAAGGTAAATTAGCACTATTCGCAAGCATTGAAAACGTTAGATTTAAAAATATTGTAAGACCTGGCGACAGATTAGATATGGAAGTTCAACTTGTTAAATTAAAAGGTCCTATCGGCAAATCACACGCAATAGGCAGAGTAGATGGCAAGATAGTTGTCGAAGCAGACATGACAGCAGCAATGAAATAAAGGAGAATAAAATGAAATCACCATTACAAATTGAAAGATTGAAATATCAACCAAAACTTCCTTCAAGCCTTGCAAACGGCATTAACTCATTGGAAATGGTTGAAGGTTCAACAACAGAATCAGTAAGAGATCAAGAACAAATTAAAGAATTATTCAAAAACACTTATGGCAACCCAACAATCACATTCAAAACAACTTCAAGCACAAGTACTTCAGAAGTTAAGAATGTTGGTGTAATTCTTTCAGGCGGTCAAGCACCTGGCGGTCACAACGTTATCGCTGGTTTATATGACGCTTTAAAACAAGCAAATTCTGCTAACAAATTATACGGCTTTTTAGGTGGCCCATCAGGTATTATCGACGGCAAATACGTTGAATTTACTGATGAATTTATCGATGAATACAGAAACACAGGTGGTTTCGATATTATCGGTTCTGGTAGAACTAAATTGGAAACAGAAGAACAATTCCAAAAATCACTTGCAGTGTGCGAAAAATTAAACATTTCAGCAGTTGTAATCATTGGCGGCGATGACTCAAACACAAACGCTGCTTTACTTGCAGAATGGTTTGTTAAAAACAATACTGGCATTCAAGTTATCGGCTGCCCTAAAACTATCGACGGCGACTTGAAAAACGAACAAATCGAAATTTCTTTCGGTTTCGACACAGCAACAAAAACTTATGCTGAATTAATCGGTAACATCCAAAGAGATGCTAACTCTGCTAAAAAATATTGGCACTTCATTAAAATTATGGGTAGAAGCGCTTCTCACGTTGCATTAGAAGCAGCATTACAAACTCAACCAAATATCACTTTAATTTCAGAAGAAGTTGAAGCAAAGAAAATGTCATTGTCATCAATCATTGATTACATGGCAGACATCATTGTAAAACGTTCTAATGCTGGTAAAAATTTTGGTATCGCAGTAATCCCAGAAGGTTTAATCGAATTTATTCCGGAAATGGGTTCAATGATTTCTAACTTAAATGACATTATGGCAACATTAGAAACAGATCCAAGTTTTGTTAACGCAACAACTATCAGAGAAAAATTTGATATCGTTGAAAACAGATTAGATTCAGCAAACGCTTCTGTATATTCATCACTTCCAGCATTGATTAAAGAACAATTACTTGCTGATAGAGACCCTCACGGCAACGTACAAGTTTCTAAAATCGAAACTGAAAAATTGTTAATTGAAATGATTTCAACAAGACTTGATGAATTAAAATCACAAGGCGACTTTATTGGTAAATTCTCAGCACAATCACACTTCTTCGGATACGAAGGTAGATGTGCATTCCCATCAAACTTTGATGCTGACTATTGCTACTCATTAGGTTACAACGCATTTGCATTGATTAACTTTGGTTTGACAGGTTACTTATCATCAGTAAGAAACTTGACTGAACCTGCTAGCCAATGGATTGCTGGTGGTATTCCTCTAACAATGATGATGAATTTGGAAAAACGCCATGGCGAAATGAAACCTGTTATCCAAAAAGCACTTGTAAGATTAGATGGCCCTGTATTCAAACGCTTGGCTGACAACCGTGAAGATTGGGCATTAAATGACAGATACTTGTTCCCAGGCGCTATTCAGTACTTCGGACCTGCAAGTGTTTGTGATATCACAACAAGAACACTTCAACTTGAAAGAGCAAATGTTTTAGTAAATGCTTAATCGAGTTAAACAAATAACAAACGAGGCGAGATTTAAAAATCTCGCCTCTTTAAATTTTAAATCTAAAAGAACTCAACATCTGGAGCATCTTTCATATATGGTCCATGCCAAACTTCTGTTGGGAATTCACTTACTGGAATGATTTTTTCTTCAAGAGGTTTTTTGAGATCATTTATTCGGGCTTCTGCTGACAGACCGTCAAAAACCTCGCCAATATTTCGGTCAGGCAATAACTCTGGTTTTACTTCAACACCATCAAAAGTATTTCCAATATTTGGTTCTGGCATTGGAACAGGTTTTACTTCAACACCGCCAAAAGTATTTCCAATATTTGGTTCTGGCATTGGAACAGGTTTTACTTCACCCTTAAAATTTTTTCCTTCTTGCATCAATTCATCTATCGCAGATAGTTCTCCTTTTGCAAGTGCTTCTTCAATCTTCGCAAGTAGAGTTGATGCTAGTTCAATATTCTTTGTATTACCTGGATCTGATGCTGGTGGTTCTTTTTGCTCACCAAGTTTACGCATTGCATCACGGATATCACCAGTGGTAATCTTTGCTGGCTTTATTTCGGCACGTTCATTCGGCCCAAGTTTATCAAACATTTCTAAAACTTTTAGCCTAACTGAATCACTTGGAATACTATCTGTACCCATATTAAAATCTCCTTTCGTGTTTATACTCTCTTTACATTCACTCATATATAAAAAAATTCTAGATATTAGAATTGCAAGAAAAGTATATAATATTTATATATCTTTACATTAATTAACAAAACTGAACAAAATATTAAAGTTTTCAAAAAAACTGCCGTAAATAAATATATCTAAGGAGTGTATTTATGGAAATCAGACCAGTAGGAAATGACAGTATAAATAAGATTGTTGATAATTTATACAACAAACTTCCACAAAATAATTCTCCGAGCATATTTCTTCCACAAGAAAATGCCGAAACAAAAATAGACGATAATCTCCTTTTTCAACTACTATATAAACAATAAAAAAGAGCCACACGGCTCTTTCTTTTTATATTAAAATAAACACTTATAATATTTATAATTAATCGTTTTCTATAAACACATGGTTTCCATCAATAGTAACCCATTTACCATTTTTCGTATCGAATTTATTTTTTTTCTCTAATTTGTTTTTAAAAAATGTTTTTACATTGTTCGCTAATTCTTTTCTAAAAGGAACTCCCATTACCTGCATTTGCGCATCAATTGCTTTTTCATGTTTAACATATTCTTTTGTTGTCATATTGGCAATATCTTCACGTGTATATATTATATTTTTACCATTGCTTGGATTAACAAATCTAGTATAATCAATATTTGAATTATCATTCCCATTTATATTAGTATTTTTCACATCTTCATATACCTCATCTATTTTATATATATAGCCATTGAATGTTTTATTATATTTTTTGCCATCTTTTAATGGCGTAATTTCTACAGCATCATCTAAATTATCCATATTCTCCATACTATGATACTTTAAGTTCGATGAACTCAAGCCATGTGTGATAGGAAATATTCTTTTGGGATCTAAATTTGTATTAGTTATATATGTTTTACCAGGTTGTTCTAATGAATTAAAGTTAAAAATAGGATCTTTTGGGTTGCCATAATTTTTAACACTCATATTATATAATTGTTTATCTTTATAACCCATCTTTTTTAAAATTTTACCAGTTCCGAAAGCATTAAATGTTGTCGCTGAAACACCACTTTTTGCCGATACAACTTGAGCCAAACTTCCTCCTAACGAATGTCCAGTCAATTCAATGTTTACATCCGAATCTTTAAACATTAACTGCGTTTTTAAAAATAAATTATAAGCATCTTCCTGTTGATTAGGGATATTATTAAACAACATCTGCGCATCATTCACATAATCTTTAAAACTTCCTGCATCAGTTCCTTTGTATACAATAACAACATTATTGCCTTTCTTATAAACTTGTCCCTCAAAACCACTCCTTGTCTCTGTTTCATGGTATACCATCTCCCAACCTTCTAACTTTTCCGGATTGTCTAAATGATATGAATTGTAAGACAAAATCTCCTTTTCTGTATCTGTCACTTCATTGTTTTTTTTCATGTTTCTCCTTTCTTTTTTATGTATAATTACTATATGAAAATTTTTAATTATTTAAAAAGTAAATTTGCATTCCATATTCTTTCTTTATTTGCATGGATTATTCCATTCTTATATTTGTATATTGACAACATAGAAAGTGGAGGAATATTTATTGTACTATTTATTCCAATATGGTACATATTCTTGTTTATTACCTCTGTTATTTTAATAATAGAAAATATTGTAAATCACACCATTGAAATTTTGTTTTTGCA
>JAZRSZ010000047.1:0-35567 GCA_045651695.1 Candidatus Gastranaerophilaceae bacterium | reverse complement strand
GAGTGGAGTCTTCCTTAGTACGAGAGGACCGGGAAGAGGGAACCTCCAGTGTACGGGTTATCGCGCCAGCGGTAAACGCCCGGTAGCTGTGTTCCAAGCGGATAAGTGCTGAAAGCATATAAGTACGAAGCCCACCACAAGATGAGATCTCTCATAGCACAAGCTAGTAAGTCCTGTCGTAGATGACGACGTTGATAGGTCAGAGATGTAAGAGTGGCAACATTTTCAGTCGACTGATACTAATCGGACGAGGGCTTTTCCTAACTAAGTTAGGTGATTGCGTAAAGGATTAAATCCTTGCTTATAATTTTTATGCAACTTTCAAGGTACGACGGTACGTTACAAGTTCGTCGGTAACCAAGCGTGAGGAAACCACCCGTTCCCATCTCGAACACGGTCGTAAAGACTCATAGCGGCGAAAATACTCGGCGGGCCACCGCCCGGGAAGATAGCTCGTTGCCGACATCTATTTTAAAAAGTGAGAATTGACAAAAGTTAGTTCTCACTTTTTTTCTGTGTAATCTGTATTTTTTATATTTCTATTTTTTATTAAAATTTTATTAAAAAATAAAAAACAGGAAATATTATTAAACTTTTCTCTAGTATAATATGTTAAACTAAAGAAAAAGTTGGAGGATAGAATGTTAACAGAAAGAGAATTACATGTATTGTATTACATGACAAAAGGTTACAGTAACGTAGAAATTGGGAAAGTTTTATTTATTAGTAGACACACTGCTAAGTCACACGTAAGTTCTATAATAAAGAAATTGAATGTAAAATCTCGTGCAGAAGTTACTTATATTGCAGCAAAAGAAAATTTATTGGCTGATTTCGAAGTAAAAGTAAATAATTTATAAGTTGTAGTGTATTATTTTATGTAAAAATCAGCGAATTAGGTTTCCCAAATTCGCTGATTAATATTTTATTTTGATTATTCTTGAGGTGGCTCTGGAAATTTGTAGGTGCCAGGTTGTACAGAGTGTTGACCATTAACATCGTAAACTTCATCTGCCCAATCGTCTGTCACAAATTCAACGACAGAACCATCTTCAACGACAACAGTATCCGAATTGCCATATTTCCCAATGTATTTGATGTTTCCATTTTCAATTCTTGTTTGATAATGTCCTGACCAGTCTTCATTTTCAGTTTTTGTCTTTTTAAGTGTGCCGTTAAAGCCTTTTAATGTTATTGTTCCTGAATCTGCTGAGGCTTCCATATAAGATGGGTCTCTATAAGTTTCATCTAATGGAACTTCTAGTTCTAAATTATAATCTTTTGAACTTAATACAAGGTGTTTTTTACCGTCAATTTCAATTTCTTTGGCATTATCAAAAACGTCACAAACATTAAAAGCATCTATTCCATAAGGAGCCAGTTGATTCATTAATCTTTCGTATCTTTCATTTTGTTCTCGTTCTACATCTTGTTCAAATTTTCGATCTAATTCTTCAATACGTCTTGCTTCAATAATTGAATCTCGTGCTGCAGTGAGTTTGTCAATTTCTGCCTGAAGTTCTTCAGGTGTTTTTGGTGCTGCTGGTGTTCCGTCTATGTTTGAATTTTGATTTTCTGCCCTTGCTTCATCGTGAATAGAATTTGCTTCGTTTCTGCCTCTTTCAATTCCTGAAGTAATCGCGCCTCCGATTAAACCTCCAGCAAATAAGCCACCTAGTAATCTTGCAATTTGTGGTAATCCCATAATAATATCCTCCTTGTTTAGTAAAGTAGTTAATAGTAGTTCTTTAATTGGTGCACACATGTATTATAAAAATTAATTCAAGGTTTGATTGATACTTTTTTACAAAATTGTTACATAAATTAATAGTTATTAACTACGATAAAATAGTTAACAGCAGTTAGAAAATGGTTGATAACTTGTATATACTGTTAAAATGAACGATTTGAATAAAGATATTGAAAGAAAATTTGGAACTCGATTGGCTTATGCAAGAAAATCAAGAAAATTATCTCAGATGAAACTTGCAGAAATGGTTGATATGAATTTTAATTATATTGGTCAAATTGAGCGAGGAGAGGCAAATGTCACTCTTCGAACTATGAAATTGTTGGCAAATGCCTTGCAAGTTGAGTTAAAAGATTTATTTGATTTTACGTTCTAAATTTTGCCGTTGGGGTAGTTTTTTTATATTATGTAACAAAATGTAAATATGAGTTTCATGTGGCTGAAACTCAAGTATAATGCTCTATATGATATGATATGATATGATATGATGTGAGGGGAGGGGTATTTTTTGTCAAAGTTTCGGCTGTAGTGAGCCGTTGTCCTTATTGAGTACGATAAGGAGTTTGACATGACAGGTAACAAAATAAATTTTGGTATAGGTGGCAAATTTGGGCAGATAAATCCGAGGGATTTTAAAGCGGGGATAAGACAAGGTTGGCAGAGAATAGCAAATGATAATATAGATACAATTTTTGATAAATTAGATCAAAATAAAAATGGCATTTTGGAGCAAACTGAATTAGATACTTTATTGCAACAATTAGGAAAATATAGTAAAGATTCTAAAATTACTCAACGAGAAGCAAAAAAGATTTTAGAAGGATTAGATTTAAAAAATATTGATGAAAAAGTTCTGTTTAAATTATTAGAACAAATGAATAAAGAATCAAAGGGGATTTCAAGTAGTTCAGATACAAATAATGATGGTTTAATCGATTCTATTACATATAATAAAAATGAACGAGGGACAGTTCGCACACTAAATTTTGATGAGCAAGGTAATCTCACATCTAGTATTTATCAACAGGGTGATTCTGAAGAAGTTTACGATGCTAATGGAAATTTATTAAAAGAAGAAACTGTTGATGAGTCAGGTCAAAAAGTTACTAAAGAATACACTTATGATAATGCAGGTAATAAAATTGGGGAGAAAATATCTGCTTCAGATGGTAGTGTGACAGAAATAAAGTATGGTGCAGACGGCAAAAAAATTGAAGAGAAAACAACTAAAGATTCAACAACGACAACAATAAAATATAATGCGACAACAGGAGAACAAGAATCAAAAACTGTTCAAAAAGGTGCAGTTACAGAACATTATGATGAAAATAACAAGTTAACTAAGAAAGAAACAGATAAAGGTCAAGGCTTAAAAGAAACTATTGAATATGAGTATAATGAAAATGGAGAATGTGTAAAAGAAACAAAGACATCTCCTGATGGAATAAAAACAATAAAAGAGGGCGATAAGGTAACTGTTATACAAACGGATGGTTCAAAAGAAGTTACAGAAAATGGCAAGACACAAAAATATGATAAAGATGGCAATTTAATTAATGAAAACCAACAATCAGTTAATAACGCATTTAAAAACGGAGTTGCGAAAGTAAAAATTGAGGGTAAAGCAACTGGTTTGACAAGTAATGATTATGAAGGCGAATTACGATTACCAAAAGGCGCAACAGTACAAGATGGTTCGTATCCGCAAGAATTGCGTATGACATTACCATCTGGTTATGGCGAAAATGCTACAATGAAATTAAAGTTGATTGATGCTGAAAATGGTATTTATTCAACGTCAACAGGTGATAGAAACTTCCAACTAGTTGCGGATGAAAATGGTAATATTTCAGTTAAGGCAGTTAACGTAGAAGAGTTGCAATCTAAATTAGATGCAAATTTAGAAACTTATAGAAAAATCGCAGAAGAAAAACAAGCCGCATTAGAAGAATCACAAATAAAAGATCTTACTATATCTCAACAAGAAGAAATTTTGAGTAAAGCAAAAGCCGATTTTGAAGCGCAGTTGGCTTCCGATGGTTGGGCTGGTAAAACTGCAGATGCCATAAGCATTCTTTGGGGTTCTGAAAATAGAGCAACAAAAGTTCAAGAAGATATTGATGTTTATTCTCAACAACTACAAGAACTTAAAGATGCTAAGGCACAAGGAGAAGAACAATTTAAACAAAAATTCAAAGAAATTTTTGGGGTAGATTATAACAGTGATAACATAAAAGCATATATAGAAAACCCAAATGATGAAACTTATGCAAAAGCATATGGAACAACAAACGATATTGCTCAAAGGGTAGCAAAATACAATGAATCACAACAAAAAGGAGCGAGTGCTGTTAAAACGAGTGTCGTTATTGCAGGATCAGTTGCCGCAGGTATAGCAACAGGTGGTGCATCAATAGCCGCTACCGCTGCCATTGCTGGTGCTTCTACAGCAGCACTTAGAATGGCTACAGAAGTTTCCGATTTAGCAACAAATGATGTTAAGGGTGACATAACAGGTCAAAAATTAGATGAAATTGCAATGCAAGCCGCTATAGAAGGAGCAATTTCCGGTGTTACAGCAGGAGTTGTAAAAGGTACAGGCAGTTTAATGGGTAAAGCAGCCCAAACTGCGACAAAATCAGCAACGTCAAGTGTTACAAGTAGTGCAGTAGCAAAAACTACAAGCAATGCGACAAGTGGTGCAGTAGCGAAAGCCGCAACAAATACTGCGAGTAACACAGCCGGAAGAGCCGCAAGTGGTGCGGCAAGTAATGCCGCTGGCGCAGCAGGCAAAACTGCAGGTAGTGCAGCAAGTAATGCTGCTGGTGCAGCGGGCAGGACAGCAGGTAAAGCAGCCGGTACTGTTATTAAGGAAGCACTAGATGATATATCGAGTAGAATTGCCAAAGATGGACTTAAATCGTTGACTCCTAAAGATTTGTCTCAATTATCAAAAATACTTAAGGTCGAACCATCTCAAATTCAATCATTATCTAGAAAACAAGTTTTACAATTACTAAAACAATTCCACCCAGATAAATGTGGTTTAGAATATGCAAATCAAATAACAAGTATTTTGAATGCTCTATTAAAAAATGCAGTATAAAGTGAAAAATTAAAAGATTTATTTGATTTTACGTTCTAAATTTTATATAATAAGTTTATGGCTAGGAAGAAGAGTTTTGGTAATAAAAGAATAATTTCTTTTGTGGTGACATTGTTATTGATGTTATCAGGTCTATATTATCTTGGTTTAAATTATGTCCCACTAGAACTTTATGAAACTCAAACTATGCCGCCAGCACAAGTAGAAGATTTTTACGTAACTCAATGGTGTAATCCAAATTTTGGACGTAAAGAGGCTGTATTGTGGGATATGACTCGCGTCGATTGTCTTACAAAAGATTATGCAATTGAGTTTGATTTCGCACCAAAATGGGCGGAAAGCGTTGGACAATCTTTGTATTATGCGGAAATGACAAAGAAAAAACCAGCAGTTGTTTTAATTCTTGAAAAATGGTCTGACCTAAAATACGTTAAGCGTGTTGAACGCCTTAACACTAATATTCAAATCTTTTTAGTTAAAACATTCTAGTTTTGTTCTGGATTTAGATGCTTTTTTATAATTAATTTTTTAAATGCCTTTGCAAAAACTGCTTCTGGTTCTATTTTCAAAAGTCGATCTAAATATTCTACGGCTTCTGCATATCTGCCTGCTTTTTCTAATGCTGCTGCCATAGCAAATAAAGCATCCATAAAGTTTTCGTCTAGTTCTAGCGCTTTTTCTAAATCGGAAATAATGTTTTCTAAATTACGATTAGCATTATCTTTTCTAGAAAGTTCTATTTTCGCCCTGTTATAATATGCATCGGTCATTTTGTCATTGATTTTTAATGCTTTTGTATAATCTAGCATTGCATCATCAAAATTTTCTAATGCTTGATTTACAACTCCCCGATAAAAATAAGGAATTTCCCAATCTGTTTTAAGATCTAGTGATTTATTAATGTTGTCTAATGCAGAAGTGTAGTTTCCTGCATAAAAATCGTTTATTCCGTTGTCTAAAAATGTTTTGTAATCTGTCATAAGTTTATTATACAACAAAAAAGCCTGTCTTAAACAGGCTTTTTGCTATATTGTGATAACTATTTATTCAACTGATATTGTATCCATTACTCTAGCCATAAGTGAGTCTAAAGATTCATCTTTGTTGGCAGCAAATAATCTTACGCTCTTGTACCAGTCGCAACCGCTTATATCAGTATGCCATTTCCAACTGTAATTGTATGGAAGTAACATAATACAAGGTTTGTTCATTGCGCCTGCTAAATGCGCAATTGCTGAATCATTACAAATTACTAAATCTAAATTTTTGATTGCAGCAGCAGTATAAGAATAATCTTTTAAACTTCCGCTAACATCAATTATATTGTAAAGTGCTGAAAGTTTAGTTAAGCCTTCTGTACTGTCGCTTTGTAATGAATAGATTTGAGTATTGTCTAAACTAAACAATCTTTCGAATGCTTCTGTTTCTCGTGGTAATGTAATACCAATTTTGAATTTGTCTGTATTAAAGAATTCTTTCTTTAATTTTTTAACTTTCGGGCCGTTTGATTTTAAGTATTTTTTGCTTGAAGTAAACATTTTTTTAGTTGTCAACTTAAGCATATGAGGAATACTTAAGAACGGAACGTGTACGTCAAATTTCAAATCTTTTTCAGCATAAAAACCTTCCATAACTTCAATATTAGGGAAGTTATCTTTGAATAATGATGCAAGTTCTCCTTGTGGTTTAACGATTAGTTTTTTACATTTAATCATTGGCAAGTATCTTGCAAACATAATCATATCAGCAGAATCTGCTTCAAGATAAGTGTAAAGAGTTTTGTCAGAAATATCTTCGCCTCTCCACAAGTTCTTTTCTGAAATTAGATTTGGATATGTTAATTTTTGAGTTTCGATTGCTGCTTTGTGGCTTAATCTGCTTTCGTAATATGGCAAGCCCATTTCGTAATTTTTTAATCTGAAACTGTTTGTCGCTAAGAAATATTTTACTTCTTCGTCAGTTGGATCAATTTCTAAAGCCTTTAAGTAGCATTCTTTTTCATTTATGTATTTCTTTTGCATTGCATACATAGATGCTAAGTTAAAGTATGCTTCTTTTGACTTAGGATTTTGTTGAACTGCTAAAATATAATATTTTTCAGCATTTTTATAATCTTTCATTTGTTTGTACAAATAAGCCAAACGGAATGCTAGATTATAATCCAATCCAACGTGCTTTTGAGCATCTAGAAGTGTTGTCAACTCTTTTTCGTAATCATTTTCTTCTGCATAAATCAAAGAAAGTGTTTCATAGAAATAATGAGTTGGTTTAATTCCTATCGCTTGTGTTACGTAATTTTTTGCAGATTCAAAGTCTTTGTTTTGGAATTCACAAATCCCAATCAAGTTTAGCACCTCTGAATCTTGAGGATTTTCACCTATAATTTTTTTGTAGAAGTTCTTTGCTTCTTGAATTTTTCCTGCGTTGTGTAATAAAAACGCTTTTTCGATGTATTCTTTTCTTAATGTCTTGTTCATGGGGTTAATTTTAACATATTTTTTAAATTAGGGCAACTTTGACATTTTTTTTAAAGTCATTAAATAGTAAATATGATATTTGAGAAATTTTTTATTAAAGAATGTAAGCATGAAAAGTTTTCTATTGACCGTGAAATCGGCTACTGTCCTGATTGTGGGGAGTTGATTGAAAATCAATGGTTCCTTATGCGATGTTCTTGTTGTGGTGTAAAACATCAAGCAATTGTTAAGAATGGTAAAATTGTACCTCTAGAAAAATTTTGTGCGAATTGTGGTTCTAAGGATTTTGTTACTGAACAAATAGATAGAATAAATTTTATTGATATAAATTATGCAGTTCATATCAAGAAAGTTGTACAAAATGATGTTAAAGAATTTACGCAAACGTGGGTTGAAACTACAGAAACAGAAAATGGCAAACTGCGATTGCTGCAACAAATCCAATAATATCAGCCAAAATACCAACTAGAAGAGCGTATCTTAATTTTGAAATTCCTATGGCACCGAAATATACTGCCAAAACGTAGAAGGTTGTTTCGCTTGAGCCCACCATAATCGCAGCAAGTTTTGTAGCATAATTATCTGGGCCAAGTGTGTTTGCTATATCAGAGAAAACGCCCAATGCTGCAGATCCAGATAATGGTCTTACTATCATGACAGGGATTACGTCTGCTGGAACGTGGATTGCCGACAAAAATCCAGCACAAGATGTTTGTATTATTTCTATAATCCCGCAAGCGCGAAACATTGAAATTCCAACGATTATTGCGACTAAATAAGGAATAATGTTTACTGCAACAGAAAAACCGTCTTTAGCACCCTCTGTGAAAACTTCGTATAGTGGAATCTTTTTGACTAATCCTAGCGTCAATATCAAAAGAATTATTGCTGGTAAAGCCCATAGAGAAATTAAATCCATCATTGTTTATTTCCCTCCTGAACTTGTCCAACTTCTTTAGATAATTGTGGTTTCCAAATCTTTTGTAAGATTTTTGCTAGTATCAACGCTGCAACAAAAGCAATTGATGTTACTAGAAGTGTCGGTGCAATTATTTCTGTTGGGTTTTTGTAGCCCACACCAATTAATACTGCAATTACAGTCGCTGGTATAATTTGAAAACCAGCGGTATTCATTGCCAAAAACATACACATAGCATTTGAAGCGGATGTTTTATCTGTATTGTGTTTTTGCAACTCTTCCATTGCTTTTATACCGATAGGTGTTGCAGCATTTGTTAATCCAAAAGCGTTTGCACTGAAACTCATTGCAATATTACCTATGGCTTCGCTATCTTCTGGAATTTCGTTGAATAATTTTTTAGTTATTGGTTTTATAACTTTTGCAATCCAAGCAACAAGGCCACATTTTTCGGCAATTTTCATCATCCCAAGCCAAAATGCCATTATCCCAATAAGTGAAAAAGCAACTTTTACTGATAATTCAGCACCTGACAAAACCGCATTAACGACATCCTGAAGCCTACCGTTTATTGCCCCTACTACTATTGAAATTACTATTAAAAAATAAAAAATGTAATTCATAAAATAATTATACACTACTTTGAAATTCAAAAGATATTTTATGAAAGGTTTGTTACAAAAAAGACCTGATACAAAGTATCAGGTCTTTTGCTTTTAAGAATATTCTTAGTGGCAGCAAGAACATTCGCTGCAAGTACAACCGAAGTATTCTTTTGCTTCGCTCATTCTTACTTTGATACGTCCGTCAACTGCAATGCCTTCACCTGTTTTTTCAGAAATTAACAATGGGTTAATATCTAATTCATCAATGAATTTGAAGTCTGCTACTAATTGAGATAATCTCAATAATGTTTCTTCAATTTGTTCCATTTGAGCAGGTGTTGTTCCTCTAGCACCTTGTAAAAGTTTGTATGCTTTTACTGATTTAATCATTGATTTAGCATCAAGATCTGTTAGAGGAGCAATTCTGAATGTTACGTCTTTAAGTGCTTCTACAAATACACCGCCTAAACCAAACATCATCATTGGGCCGTATTGAGGGTCTGTTGCAATACCGCAAACCATTTCGCGGTTACCTTTAACCATTTCTTGAATAATTACGCCTTCAAGACCTTCTAATAAGCCTTTTTCTGTTAATTTAGCAATTAAGTCTTTGTATTCTGCTCTTAATTGTTCTTCAGATTGGATGTTTACTCTTACACCGCCAACATCAGTTTTGTGAGATGTTGTTTTTGAAGTCATTTTCATAACAACTGGATAACCAATTGAGTTACCTAATTCAGCAACTTCTTCTTCGTTTGTAGCCAAACCATATTTGCAAGCACGAATTCCGTATGCTTGTAAAACATCAATTGATTCTAATGTTGTAAGTTGGTCACGACCTTCTGCAATTGAACCTTTGATGATGCTTTCAACTTTGCTTCTGTCTACATCATAGCAAGGAATTTTGCCTTCTGGTTGTTCCATCCATAATCTTTGTTGATTTAATCTGTTGAAGCCATCTGCTGCTTCTTCTGCGTACATGAAGAATGGCATATTAACTTCTAAATCAGAAATTTTTGAGAAGAAATCATTTGTAGTCATGAATACACCAACTACTGGTTTTTCAGGGTATTCTGCTTTGATTTCCATAACTGCTTTTGCAACGTCGATGTCTTTTAAGCCTAAGAATGGTAAGTAAATAACCATAATCATATCAACGTTTTCGTCAGCGATAACTGTTTTTAGAGTTTCTTTGTAGTGTTCGATAGGTGCAGATGCAATCATATCAATAGGGTTTTTAACAGATGCTGCTGCAGGTAAGAAACTTCTCAATTTATCTTTAGTTTCATCTGTAATTTTAGCCATTTGCATACCGTATTCACAAACTGCGTCAGTTGCCATGATACCAGGACCACCTGAGTTAGTGATAATAGCAACTCTGTCGCCTTTTGGAATTGGGCAGTTAGCAAATACTTTTGCTGTTGCGAATAAGTTTTTCAAAGAGTATTCTCTGATTACGCCAGATTGTTGTAATAAAGCATTTGCTGCTTTATCTGCACCAGCAAGAGAACCTGTGTGAGAAGATGCTGCTGAAGCACCTGCTGCTGAACGACCTGCTTTTAATGCTAAAATAGGTTTTTTCTTTGAAACTCTTGTTGCTAGTTTTCTAAAGTTAGATGGGTTAGCAATTGATTCCATGTAAAGTAGAATTTGATCTACGTCTTCATCGTTTTCCCAATATTCGATTGCTGTTTCAGCGTTAACGTCTGCTTGGTTACCAATTGAAATGAATTGTGCAAAACCAAGGTTTAAGTCTTTCAAAATGTTCAAAATACCGCCACCTAAAGCACCTGATTGTGAAACGAAACCAATGTGGCCACGTTCAGGTAATGTTTCTGCGAAACAACCATCTAATCTTACTTCTGGGTGAGTGTTTACAACGCCTAAACAGTTAGGGCCAACACATCTCATACCATATTCTCTTACTTTTGCAAGTAATTGTTTTTCCATTTCGGCACCTTCTGCACCTGTTTCTTTGAAGCCTGCTGTAATAACTACAAGACCTTTAATTCCTTTTTCATTACATTGGTCAATTGTGTCTAAAACAAATTTTGAATTAACAACGATAATTGCCAAATCAATTTCTCCAGGAACTTCTAATACAGAAGTGTATGCTTGTAAACCTTCAATAATACCACCTTTTGGGTTGATTGGATAAATCGGACCTGTGAATTTGTATTCTTGAAGTCTTTTCATAATGTCAGAACCGATTGTGTGTTCTTTTGTTGAAGCACCAACAACGGCAATTGCCTTAGGTTTCATGATTTTGTCTAAATTACTCATCTTTTGTCCTTTCTTTTATTTTTATGAATAACCGTTTTCTATCCATTCTCTTACACGAAATTTAGCACCTAATTCAGTTGCTATTCTTTCGCATTCTTTTGTATCAAGTCTTTCACCTTTGTATCCGTCAACGACGGTTGCAATTGTATTTATACCAGCATCTGCGCAAGATTTTATAAATCCTTTTACTTCATCATAAGCATTTGCAAATGTTGGTTGTGAAAGTCTATCATAATCTTTAGGGCTTGAAGCGTTTAGGCTTACGGATATTGTGTCAATCAAACCTTTTAATTCTTCGGCAACATTTTTTTTGTGCACAAAGTTTGCGTGCCCGTTTGTGTTTATTCTTAACTTAATATCAGGGTGTTTTTCTTTTAAGTATGTAGCGACTTCTTTTAATAATTCTAATTTTAAAAGAGGTTCTCCATATCCGCAAAAAGTTATTTCTTTAGATAAAGGCAATTCCTCAATCTGCTCTATAACTTCATTTGCAGAAATTTGTTCAGAATCAAGCCACATTTCTTTACCACAAACGTCATCTTTGTCGTTGCGAAGGCAAAAAATACAAGAATTTGTGCATCTATTTGTTAAATTGATGTAAATTTTTCCATCTAGTAAATATGCCAAAGTCTTTGCCATGTCAACCCTTTCGATAATACTATTATTGCACGTCAAAATATTTTTACAAGGGAGTTTTTCGTGTAATTGTATGATTATTTTTGTGATTATTTTTTATATACTTTTTGTATTGTTTTTTATTATTGAATGCTAGAAAGAAAGGATATAAAATGAACAACAAACGTAACTTCGCATTTACTTTAGCCGAAGGTGCTATGCACGTAGATACGCTTGACAATAAACGTAAATTCGGTTTTACCTTGGCAGAGGTTCTAATCACCCTAGGCATAATCGGTGTAGTAGCAGCATTGACTGTTCCAACGCTAATAAATAATTATCAAACAAAATCTTGGAATACCGCAGCACAAGTATTTGAAGCGAAATTTACTGAAGCATTAAAGACAATGAATGTTCAAGGTAGATTGGGTAGATACGGTAAATACAACGATACAGAAGGTTTTGTAGCGGAATTACAAAAACACTTTAAAACAACAAAAGTGTGTGATAACAATTCAATAATGCAATGCTTTGAAAAGAATATAACAATGAATGATGAAGAAATAGATTTATCATCAATAAAAACGGCTAGTGATTTTGGACAAACTGAATGGGGTACAAACGTAATGGGTATCCAATTTGCAAATGGTGTGACAGGTTTGTTTGCATACAACCCAAAATGTAAATCAGATCCACATGATAATAGAGTGTCAGGTGGTGATTGTTATGCCTTAGTATATGATACATCAGGATTTTCAGATCCAAATGAAATAGGCAAAGATGCAAGAAAAAATGGTAATGTATTAAAACTTGGTAATAGTGGCTGTGCGGCAGAAGTAGGCGGTATTTGTTTTGGAACTGCGTTTTTACCTACACCTATGTCAAAAGCAGAGTGTGAAGCAGAAAAAGATGCATTGGGTATTGCTGCTTGTCCAGTTGATAATGATTATTGGGCTGGTGCCGTAAAACAATGTGGTGGTGTAGATAAAATGCTCACAGATGTAGATTTGTATACATTTGCTAATTATGTTTATAATACCGAAATTTGGGATGGAGATTGGGGCGAAGGGAAAGCAAGAGTTCCATTAGATAGAGATAGAGCATCTGTATTTGGGTTTAGTGACTCTTCTTCTTTTGCATTGTGGTCAACGGCAAACAGAGGCGAAGGAACAGGTCAAATGGAAGATATAAGATATTTTGAGGACTATTTTGCTGACTACTACCCTGCGCATCAACGTGATAACCAATACTATAATGGGAAACAAATTATGGTGATTTGTAAAGGTATGTAGTAATGTATCGGTAATTAGTAATGTAGGGTGGGCAAAATGTAATATGCCCACCTTTTAAATTTATCCAACCTTTGTAGTATTTTGAAATAAGTACTATATGGTATAATCTTATAAAAAAGGAGATGGAAAAGATGAAATATTTTATGGGTTCATATTTAGTAACTTTATTTGGACTTTTAGGTGCTTATTTTTGGGGTGAACACGCTCATCCTGGTACAGGTTGGTTATGCGTATTTATCGCTGTAATTTTAGGCGTTTTAGAAGTTAGTTTGTCATTTGATAACGCAGTTGTTAACGCTATGAAGTTAGAAAATATGTCTCAAGTTTGGAGGCAAAGATTTCTAACTTGGGGTATTGCGATTGCGGTATTTGGTATGAGATTTGTATTCCCAGTATTAGTTGTTGCTATTTTTGCAAAACTCGGTTTTGTCGAAGTTACAAAAATGGCGTTTACTGATGTTGATCAATACACACACTATTTGCATTTAACACATGCTCCGATTGTTACTTTCGGCGGTATGTTCTTATTAATGTTATTCTTAAATTATTTCTTTGATCACAAAAAAGATGTACATTGGCTTAGAAAAATAGAAGAACCTTTGGCTCATTTAGATCACATAAAAGGTATTGAAGTTATAATTTCATTGATTATTCTTCTTGTTTTGCAAACAAAAATCCCTGCAGAACAAACTTTGAGCGTTGTTATTTCTGGTATTTTTGGTATTTTGATTTATATGCTTATTGATGGCGCAACACACTATTTGGAAAAACATGAAGAAGAAAGATTGGCAAAATGTGTTAATACAGGCGCAAAATGCACTGGTTTAATTAGTTTTATTTATCTAGAATTGATTGATGCATCGTTCTCTCTAGATGGTGTTTTGGGTGCATTCGCATTGAGTAAAGATATCGTTATTATCACAATTGGTTTGGCAATCGGTGCAATGTTTGTTCGTTCACTAACAATTATGTTAGTTGAAAAGAAAACTCTTGCAAAATTTAGATACTTAGAACATGGTGCTCATTGGGCAATTGGGGCATTGGCTACAATAATGTTTATTTCAACAGTCCATGAAGTACCTGAAGTAATTACAGGTTTGATAGGTTTTGGTTTTATAGCAGCAGCATTTATATCTTCTGTTATGTATAACAAAAAACTAGAAAATAAAATTGCACAAGAATAATTGCTAGAAACTTAAATCTCGTTCACCTTGTTCGATTTTTTCAAGGTTTTCAGCAGTTTTAGATTTAAATTGAGTTAGTTTATCTAACTCTTTTTTTATTAATTCTTTGCCAACTTTTTTGGTTTCTTCTGATGCATAGTCTTCAAGATATTCGTTCAATGTCATTAAGGCATTAGGCTGACAGAAATGGTGAATTTCTTTTTCTTTGCAAATGTCCATGAAATTGTGTCCTGTGCGACCTTTTCTATAACAAGCGGTACAGAAACTAGGTATATATCCCATTGAAACAAGCCATCTGATAACTTCATCAAGTGGACGGCTATCTGAAATATCAAATTGTGCTGAATTTTTATCTTCTGGCATTGGCTTGTAATATCCCCCAACGCTAGTTTTTGAACCACCACTAATTTGAGAAACACCGTAGTTTAATAAACGTTTCCTGCATTCTTCACTTTCTCTTGTGGAAATTATCATTCCAGTGTATGGAACTGCAACTCTTATACAAGCAACAATCTTTGCAAACGTATCATCATCAATGCCATCTTCAAAAGAACTAGAATCAATGCCATCTGCATTTTTAATTCTTGGAACGCTTATTGTATGAGGGCCAACTCCATGAACTGCTTCTAAATGCTCTGCGTGCATTAACTGTGCTGCAAATTCGTATTTATATGTGGACAGTCCGTATAAAACTCCCAAACCTACATGATCAATTCCACCTTCCATTGCTCTATCCATTGCTTCTGTGTGGTATGCGTAATTATGTTTAGGGCCTGTTGGATGTAATTTCTCGTATGATTCTTTGTTATATGTTTCTTGGAATAAAATATAAGTTCCAATTCCCGCTTCATGAAGTTTTCTATAATTTTCAACACTTGTTGCAGCGATATTTACGTTAACTCTGCGGATTGAACCGTTTTTATGTTTTACAGAATAAATAGTTTTTATTGATTCTAAAATATATTCAATTGGGTTATTAACAGGGTCTTCTCCTGCTTCAATTGCCAAACGCTTGTGACCCATATCTTGAAGTGCTATAACTTCGTTTTTAATTTCCTCTTGTGTTAATTTTATTCTAGTAATATTTTTATTGCTGTAATGATAAGGACAATAAACACAACCATTTACACAATAATTTGATAAATATAATGGCGCAAATAGTACAATTCTATTCCCATAATAATCTTCTTTGATTTTTTCTGCTAGTTTAAAAATTTCTTGGTTTTTGTCTTCAAGTTCGCATGCTAATAACACAGAGGCTTCTCTATGGGTTAAACCCTTTGCTTGCTTCGCTTTTTCTAAAAGCTCATCTATTAGTTTTTCGTTTGTTTTATTTGCTTCTGCGTATTCTAATGTCGCTAAAATTTCTTCGTGTGAAATAAATTCTTCGGCTTTAAGTGATTTTACGTTGTACATTTTGTCTCCCTTAATTATTATGATAAGACCCTAAAAAATAAAAATCAAATATATCTAAAATTTTGTGTTATGATTTATATAATGCAAATTTTATATTATGTGAAATTTATGTAAATTTTTATTAATAAACAGAGATTATGGGGCAAAAAAATATATTTATCCTCGTTATTATCTAGGCGTAAGGAGTATTTGTGTGAAGATTTTACCAACCAATTTATCCCAAATAGCATTTAAGGGTTATAAACCAATTAAAGATAATTATGGCAGAAATGATTATGAATTCAGTTATCCGTTTGACGAAAATCATTATGACTGCTATCTTGAATTGTTTAGTGTTGGTAAAGACAAAAATGGTAACTATTATGTTACTGACATAATAAAAAATTCTGATACTCCAGACGGTACATTAAAATTACATAGTGGAGCAAATAAAGTAAATTTACGCACAGATTACTTCCTAAAAAATGATACTCCATTTGCTTATCACTATAAATTGGTTAAAAAGGGTACAGACTTACCTGTATATAGAACCGATGCTGGCGATGTGATTAATGAAACTTATAAGGGTGCGCATGAAGTTTATAACTATGTAGTTCCTAATGGTTCAAAAATGTCGCATGGCGGATCTATGAAATTGATTATTCCAGATAATTATAATGTTGGATATTCATACAATCCTGTTTTGTTTACAAAAAATAATATATTAGAAACTCCTAAAAATGTAGTGAAAAAATCATTTAAACACTTTTCTAATAAAATTGGTGGTACTTTAGCAGGTGTCGAAAAAGCACTAGATAAAGGTGAATTTGACGGGTATTCTAACATAATTTCATTGCCAATATTTACAGATGATAGTTTATCTGCACACGGTTATTGGAATAAAAACTGTATGCAAATGATTAATTCTCTTGGCAATATTAATAATTACGCAGAATTACAAAGAAAAATGTTCGGTAAAGGCATAAACTTTGTTTCTGATGGAGCTTTCGTTAATGAAGGCTTGGAAGGTGTACATTTCGCAAACGTGCTCAAATATGGCGAAAAATCCCCATATTTCCATTGGTTTAAGGCTTCAGGATTGAAAAATGGACCGTTTGCTCTTGGTGTATTTGGTAAAAATCAAGATTTTGTTTCTCACAAAGTTGTAAACTCACCTTATTCATATAAACAAAATATGGATGGTACAATCAAAATCTCAAAAAATAACAATTATGATCATAAAAGACCAACTTATGTACAAATTTTCGATACAAGATTGGTTACTCCAGAACAAAAACGTGATACTAAAAATTTAATTAAATCATATACAATTTTAGATACAAATAACCCTTACGATATTAACACTCACGATGATACGGTTATAAATTATTCATTTGAAATTGATCCTTTGGTTTATAATAAAAATGTTCGGAATTTGAGTGAATATAACAAACATCATGATAATAAAATCCGCTTAGATAGTATTCAAGGTACAAAATTTGTTAATAAATACGTTAACTTTGAATTAGAAGATAAAATAGAAAGTAATTTTGAGACCTGGGATGCAAACACAGATATTGCGAAACTAAATTACGTTTATTCTCATTCTGATACTGAAGATACTAAAAACATGCTTCCTATTGAAAAATTAGAAAGAAATGAAGAATATAAATTGGGTAATATTCAAGTCCAAGATTATGTTATTAATTCAGGTAAATATTGGACTCAAAAAACAAAAGATATTTTGACACTTCATGTTGCACAAAATTTAACAAAAGATAATCAATCATATAGCACTATTCAAAGAAAAATTAATGAAGGTGTACTTCCAAAACGTCTAGATATCAATCCTGGAATTGTTAATAATATTATGCAAGGTAAATATGTAGATAACTATAAGGCTCTTGATTATCACAAACAAATAAAGGCATCAATGATGGAATTTCCTCTTGATTCAATTGAATTTGGTGATAATTTAGTTGGGGCGTTGGCTTCTCCATTAATTACAAAACGTGCAAGTAATGAAAATGAAATTGGGAAACCAAGACATCAATTATCTTCTGAAACATATTTCGATAATATATATAATCAAAGTTTAAATCACTTTACAACTAGTGTTTTGAAGCATGTTCAGCGTAATATCCCAGAAAAATTGTCTCAAGATGGTTTGACAACTCAATATGGTGCGCATGTTTTACCACTTATAGTACCAGAAATTGTTAAATTCGCGGTAATAAAATCAGTTCAGCCAGATGCAAAAGTTTATGTAAACGATAAAAACGGTGAAATTGGTTATCATTATGATGCGTTGAAAGAGGTTTCTTTACAAACTCTTGGTATAAATGGTGTTAATCCAGAAGATGATGCAAAAGAACTCGTAAAAGTTATTCAAAAAGGCATTGATTCTATCTCTAAAAAAGACAAAGAATTATTAATTGATGCAATTACAAAATCTATAAAAAATACAAATACACAAAGTTTCGTTCTTGCAGATATGATAATTGATAGAAGTGAAGCAGGTTTGGATTGGAGAATTGATGCAGCAAAAGATATCGCTGATATTGACGCGCTTCGTGATGGTAAAAATGATTTTGCTTATACTTGGCAGCAAGTAACAGATTTTTGGCAAAAATTTACATCAAATGTTTTAACTGTTAATCCAAATGCATACGTAGCTGCAGAAGTCACAAATGAAGGCGAATTGTTTGATATTGGTAATGGCTCAGTATCTAGATTTGGTCGAGGTGATATTACCCGCAAATTATTAAACGAAACTGGCATGACTGCTACTGCAAACTATTCATCTTTCTTTACTGACACCATTATGATGTTTGGTAAAAAATTCGAATACGATAAAGGGTCAATGGAATATTCAATTGATGATCACTTCCAAAAAAGAATTTTTGAAAAAATGATTGGTGGCGAAGATTATTTGAGAACTTCTAATTTGAATTCTATAAAATATTCTTATACATTCATTGGTAACCACGATAAACCACGCGCATTACATTGTTTTGCACTTGATATGGATATGTTTTTTACTGATTTAACTGATATTAAAAACTTTGATATGAGAAAACGTGCATATAAAGTTTTAGAAGATAAATTTTTTGAAGATATTGATCCAAAATCTGTAAATAGATACAATTTTGCAGATGTAAGCCCAAAAGCAGTTGCGATGGCAGAGACAATGCGTACAAGTTTTATTGATACCTTAAATAACTTGAGAAATGAAGATGAATATTTTGCGAAACATTATGACGAAATCTTTGTTTCTGTAAGCCGTGCAATTTCAGATCTTGCCAACGGTAGATATTTAGGTAAAAACTTTGAAGCGGATGCTTTTGGTGTAAAACCTTTTGATGTAACAATTGATGCTATATTTAAACAAGCACAAAGAGAACACGGTTTGAACATTTCAAAAGTTACAATGATAAAAGAAAAAATGTTCCAAACAGTTACAGAACCAGCGTATACAAAACTTGTTGGTGCTATGAAATATTTGGTTGCTTTACCTGGAAAACCAACTCTATATGCAGGTGATGATTTAGGTGCTACTGGTTACGAAGAAAAAACTAAAAATATTTATCTTCAAAACCGTGGTTATATCCATAATGAATGGAAATCTGAAAAACCATTTATCAAAAAATATTATAATGAGTTGAAATCAGTCATGGCGCTTCGTTCTCGTCCTGAATTGGATGCTTTGAATAATGGTGCGGTGTTTACTTTACCTTTACAAAATACTCATAATAATATGAATGTTTCAGCAATTTTAAGACAAAATACTGAAGGTAAAATGGCCATTTCTTTATTTAATACAGCAGGAATTAATCATAATCAAAATGAAAAATACTATCCACAAGCTGTTTATATGGATAAGATTGTGTTAACAGATAATCATGAAAAAATTGGTATTAAAGGTGGCTTAAAAGAAGGTATTGTATTCTATAATGCAAATAATCCAGAAGATAAATATTATGTTCACAAATATAATGATGAATATTGTCTAGAACATCATGATAGAAGTCCTATCAAGATTGATGATAGTACTATGATTTTATATAGTTTGGGCAAAACTGACGTGTAATAATTGCACTATAAATTAAGCATTACAAATGTTTTAAATTTATATAAGTTTATTGTTTATGCAAAAGTATCAAATCCGCGTTTCTTTTCTAAGCCACGCATAGATGTTTCATACAATAAACGATTGTTTAAGTTATCTAGTGCTAATTTAGTGTCTGCTCGATGCAAACTTCTTAAATCCATGTTGTTGCAGTTTCTAAGCAAACTCATACGAGCCATATTGTTTGCCAACATTGCATATGAACTATTATGTGCCATTGCTGTGAAATAATTAACTGCGAACAATTTTATTTCTCCTATTTGCTATAAGTGTAGCATAATCTGTTTAAATTTTCAACTAATTGTAACTAAATATTAAATCTGAAATGTACTAAATCCCCGTCTTGAACGATATATTCTTTACCTTCCAATCTTGTAACACCTTTTTCTTTGCAAGCAACATAACTTCCAAGTTTTGCAAATTCTTCGTATGGAGTTATTTCAGCGCGTATAAATCCTTTTTCAAAGTCAGTATGGATTACCCCAGCGGCTTGAGGTGCTTTTGTTCCTTCTGAGCAAGTCCAAGCACGAACTTCTTTTTCTCCTGCGGTGATGAATGTTATTAGTTTTAGTAATTTATAAACAGTTTTAATCATTCTAGAAATGCCGCTATCTTCAATGCCCAATTCAGCCAAATATTCTTTTGCTTCTTCTTCTCCTAATTCTGCGAGTTCTTCTTCTATTTTTGCAGATATTAAAACTACTTCAGCATTGTGTTTTGCTGCATATTCTTGAACTTGTTTTGTGTATTGGTTCCCGTCTTTTAAGTCGTATTCAGAAACGTTTGCTACGTAAATTACAGGTTTTGTTGACATTAGATTTAACGTTTTTATAACCGCTATTTCTTCTTCGTTGAAGTGTTCGTTAACGTTTATAAATGTTCCTTCTGATAATAAATCTGTTAATTTTGTTAGAACTTTATCTTCTAATACTGCGTCTTTATCGCCACCTTTTGCTTGTTTTGAAATCCTTGCTTGACGCTTTTCAACGGAAGCCATATCGGCAAGTGCTAATTCTGTATTAATAACTTCGATGTCATCAAGAGGGTTCACTTTACCTGCTACGTGGATTGTATTTTCATCATCAAAGCATCTTACAACTTGGATTATGGCATCAACTTCTCTAATATTATGTAAAAATTGGTTGCCTAAACCTTCGCCTTTGCTTGCGCCCTTTACAAGTCCTGCAATGTCTACAAATTCAATTGCAGTAGGAATGATTACGTCTGTTTTGCATAGTTTTGCAAGTATTGGTAATCTTTCATCTGGAACGTTTACTACACCTACGTTTGGTTCTATTGTACAAAATGGGTAGTTAGCGCTTTGTGCATTTTTTGAACTTGTTAATGCATTAAATAATGTTGATTTGCCTACATTTGGTAATCCTACAATTCCTGTTCTTAGCATCTTATTCTTCTTCCTTTACTATCTGAACACCAAATTTTGTTCTGAATATGTATCTTACTGTGTCTTTTTGAATTTCATACATCATATTGTTAAATAAGTCGTATGCTTCACGTTTGTATTCTATTAATGGATCTTTTTGACCGTATGCTCGTAATCCAATACCTTCTCTAAGCATATCGATATTATGTAAGTGATCGATCCATTTATTATCTACAACTCTTAATAGAATATCTTTTTCTAAATTTCTCATTACATTGTCAGAGGCAAAAACTTCTTGTGGTGTATAATTTTGCTCGTATTGAGAAATTACATTATTATAAAATTCTACAATTTCGGTTTCGTGGTTTCTGTATGCTTGAAGTGCAAAATCTTTGATTTTGTCATACATTGGTTCAAATCTCATATTCTGAATGTCTGAGACTTCGAAATGTGAAAGTTGAGGAATGTATGAATGAAGTTCTTTTATCATTGTTACCAGGTCGTTGTAGATATAATCTTCTACGTGCATTTCTGGAGCAATATAACTTCTAAGGATTCTATCAACTTCTTTTTCAATCATGTATTGAATATCTTCATTTAGGTTTTTGCCAGCAAGGACTTTTCTGCGTTGTGCATAGAACTTTTCACGTTGAATGTTCATAACGTCGTCATATTCTAACACTGATTTTCTTATATCAAAATGGTATGTTTCAACTTTTTTCTGAGCAGATTGAATTTGACGAGTTATTAATGGTGATTCTATGGCCATTGTTTCGTCAACGTTAAGCATATCCATTAATGCAGTAATTTTATCACCGCCAAATATTCTCATTAAGTTATCTTCTAATGATAGGAAAAATCTTGTAGAACCAGGGTCACCTTGACGCGCCGCGCGACCTCTTAATTGGTTATCGATACGACGAGATTCGTGACGTTCAGTACCTATAACGTGTAAGCCACCTGCATCAACAACTTTTTTATGTTCTTCTTCTGTCAAGCGTCTTGCTTCTTCTAAAGCCTTATTTTTTTCTTCCTCGTAGTTAGGATTTTCAGGGGTTATTCCTTTGTTGTCCAATGTTTCTTTCGCAAGAAACTCAGCATTACCACCCAATAGAATATCAGTACCACGACCAGCCATATTTGTAGCAATGGTAACGGCACCTACTCTACCTGCTTGTGCGATGATATATGCTTCTCTTTCATGTTGTTTCGCGTTTAATACATTATGTTTAATTCCACGTTTTTTTAATAATGCAGAAACATATTCTGATTTTTCGATACTTATTGTACCAACCAATACAGGTCTGCCAAGTTCGTGCATAGCAACAACATCATCCACGACAGATAAGAATTTTTGACGTTCTGTTTTATAAATAACATCAGGATAATTTATTCTAATATCAGGTTTGTTTGTTGGAATAGTTGTTACTTCAAGGTTATAGATTTTTCCAAATTCTGCTTCTTCTGTCATTGCAGTACCTGTCATACCAGAAAGTTTTGGATATAGTCTGAATAAGTTTTGGAATGTAATACTTGCTAATGTTTGGGTTTCATCTTGGATTTGAACACCTTCTTTTGCTTCTACTGCTTGGTGCAAACCATCTGACCATCTTCTACCTTCCATTAAACGACCTGTAAATTCATCAACAATCATTATTTCACCATTTCTGATTACATAATCAGTATCTTTGATGAATAATTCTTTTGCTTTTAGTGCTTGTAAAAGATGGTGAGCATATTGAGTGTTGATATCAAATAAATCTGTAATGCCTAAAAGTTCTTGAGCGTGGTCGATACCAACTTCTGTTAAAATAATATTTTTATTTTTTTCATCAACTTCATAATCAGTTTGCTTTTCTAATTTAGGAGCAATTTTAGCCATTAATTTGTATGTTTCTGCAGATTTTTCAAGTCTGCCGCTAATGATTAAAGGAGTTCTTGCTTCGTCGATTAAGATACTGTCAACTTCGTCAATAATTGCGTAGTTATAAGGTCTTTGAACAAGCATTTCTTGGCTACCAGCCATATTGTCCCTAAGGTAATCAAAACCGAATTCATTGTTTGTACCATAAGTAATATCACAATCATAAGCTGCTTTTTTTGAACTAAAATCTTCAGCATTTCTTCCGCCAGAAAGGATTACCCCTACGCTTAAGCCTAAAAATTTGTAGATTTTACCCATCCATTCACTGTCACGTTTTGCTAGGTAATCGTTAACAGTGATGATGTGTACACCTTTGCCAGTCAATGCGTTTAAGTATGCTGGTAATGTGGCAACAAGAGTTTTACCTTCGCCGGTTCTCATTTCAGCGATATGACCATTGTGTAAAAAGTATCCTCCAATAAGTTGCACATCAAAATGACGCATGTTTAAAACACGTTTGCCCGCTTCTCTAACGGTTGCAAATGCTTCTGGTAAGATTTTATCTAGTGCTTCTTTTTCTAATCTTCTATCTGTTTTAAAATCATTTGATGTTGGACGTTTAGATAGAATTTCTTTGAATTCATCTGTTTTTGCACGTAACTCTTCATCAGTCATCGCTTCAAATTGAGGTTCAAGTGAATTGATATGTTCCACAATCCCCATCATATGTTTAACTTTTTTCTCGTTTGGATCTCCCAATAATTTGTATATAAGACTAAGCATTTTTCCTCTCCAATCCACTATATCTTATCATAAATATAGAATAATTGGTATTTCTTAAGCATTATTTAATATTTTGCCGGATTAAAATGCTAAAAACTTATTTTATTGGTACATTGTGAATGTTTTTTCCACGTTTTTGCTAATCAAGTTCTTCACAGAATCAAGTTCTGTTGTTAGTGAAGAAATTTCAGCATCTAAGTTTTTCATATCCAAGTCTAATTTATCTTCTTTGTATGTTAATGTTGCTTTAATTCTTTGGAATTCAAGTTCTGCTTGTGCAATAGCATCTTCGTCTTTAACTTCAATTAATCTATCAACAGCATTATATCTGCCTTGGTAGAAATAACCATCATCACCAATTGTTGAAATGAAGTATGTACCATTTTTGATTAATTGGTTAAAACTGTGATCATTTTCAACTGCTTCACTTTCTGTCCAACCGTTAATACAAATATTGTTGTATAATTGCATATAGAAATCAGTTAACAATAACATATCTTGTGAAGTTGAGTTTGAAGAATTAATTGGGTAACTGTAGTTTTCGTCCATAGTTACAAAATTAGAATCTTCAACTTTTGTAGATACGGTATATTTACTATCTCTACCATTTATGTAGTTATCGACTAAGGTTAAGATATTTGCAAAAATATTACTTAAACTAACTGCAACTGAACAGTTGTTTTTGTTGCCTTTTGTTGTTACTGCATAAATAGTGTTATAGTTATTTGCTTGAGTAATAGCCGTATTAAGTGCAGAAACAGTGTCTCGTTTTGCCCCTGCTTCTCCATTTGCTGCGTCGGCAATATACATTTTTTTAACAATATTTTTAATGCGATCTAATGTTGTTGGTTCAAATCCAGCACCCTTTAATGCTTCAACCATTACATCTATACTGTTATTGATGTAATCGTCAAAATTCGTTGAGTCGATTTTGCCTTTTACATCGCTTAAATCAGGATCTTTTTCTCCGAAGGCATCCTTATTATCACCGAATGTATAAACAAGGGTAATATCATTTGTTAGGAGGTCTCCGACAGAGATTTTATTTGCTTTTGTTTGATCAACAAGACTACCGTTAAATGCAATTTTATATTCTCCAGCTCCAGTTGTATTGTTAGATATACCACTTGTAGGGATAAGATTTATTGTTGTACCTTCTTTATTTTTGGTGCTAGAAACATTATCTAATCTTAATGACAAACCTACTAAGTTGGCTGCAATCATTGAGTTTTTACTCAAAGGTGTAGAGCCAAAGCCTGCATACGGGTCATAACCTTTTATATAACCTCTATCGTTGATTATGCTTTCTTTAAAATTATTTTCGTTTAATTTGTTAATAGTATCTTCTATTGTAATTTCTTTGTTGTTTTTATCCAGTAAAATATTAGTACCGTATGCTTTTGTAGCAATAACGTTACCATCTTTATCTTTAAATGTTTTATTGCCAGCAGCATCAGTTTCGAGAGTGTTACCATCTGCATCTCTTAATATGACATTGCCGTTTGCATCTAATTCATATTTTGATTCGTTAATAAGTCTATTATCGTTAATAATTTTTTGATCAGATTTTAGTCTTTCTGCATATGCTTCTGCTGTTTCTTCCGCTCTTTGTGCCCCACCTAATGTATGGTCATAAACATATGTTGTTCCGCCATCTTCTGCCATTTTACCGTTATAAATTACAAAGTTACCTTCTTTAATAATTTTGCTTGTTGATTCTGGTAGTAAGCCGCTGCTTGTAAGTCCATCTAAGAATCTATAAAAACCTGCTTGAGAACGAGATTGGCCACCAATACCTTCTGAAATACCAGCCGCTTTAGCAGCAGCTGCATATTTAGAGTTCAAGACAACAGCACCAGTTCTTGTTGTTACAAGATAAGGCTGATAGTTGTTGTAGATGCTTGGCATCATTAAAGTATTGAATGCCAAACTTTTTGCGTTTTCGCAAGGTGCTGCTAAATATCCCGTATTGTCACAATCATAATCCCAAACTAATTTGGTTGCATTTAAAGAATTTTGGTAATCTTGAGTGGCTTGAGCAAGTTCTCTTGTTACAGACAACTTGTTCTGTGCAATCTGCATAGATTGAAATTCGCAATTAGTTTTGCGTGCCGTTACGGCTAAAAATCTTGCTTGTGATGCTGCCAGTCCCATTGCAATCCTTTCAATTCTTTAGTAACATAAATCCTTTCATGTCATATGACGGCATTTTTATAGCAAATCTTTAAAAATATATGTGGTTTTGTAACAAAAGTTAACAATGAAAATTAAAAAGATTTTTTATCAAAAATTTTATTTTACAGCAATGATACAATCGTAAATTTTGTCTATTTTTTCTTTCATATCACTAAATTGTTCTTTCAAATCATTGAAACTGTTTAGTGTCACAAATTTTTCTTCAACATCTTCTAAAATTTCTCGATGTTTTTTCTCTAATTGTTCTGGTGTTACAATAATTCGTTGTTGGATTAAAAATACCATTATAGCAACGATTATCGGTGAATAATGTAATAATTGTTCCATAAAATTCCCTTTATAAAGTTATTGGCCAATAAAAATCGACTAAATACGACGCAGCATCTATTGGGTGCATTAAAAATTTTAGTTCAGAATTTTGTTTGATTTGTGAATAAGTTGGGATATCAATTCGAGATGAGCCCTCTTTGTAACTTAAATTAAAAATGTTGTATAAAAGTTTTTTGCATTTAGGATCTACATAAATACAAATGTCGCCATCTGCATTTTTAATTTTTGTATTGAATGCCATAATTCTATTTTTTATTGGAGGGTTAAATGCTTTTATTTTTATTTCTGCGTCATATCCAAACTGTGCTAGTTTTTTCCTAATTATGACATAGTTGGTGTATTCGCTTGTACAACTCCTATTGTCACCAGAAGCGTCTCCATTGATTATAATTTTACCTTTGTGCTTTGGATAACGTCTGCAAAATTCTTCACATGTTTTTGCTGTCGTTGTATTTTCCATTATTATTTCATCAAAATAAAAAACTTTGTCAGCAGTTGTGTGTGCTAATACCCAGCACATAGGGTCAACGTTAAAGTCGCAAGAAATATGCAAATCCATGTCCGCTTGGTAATTTATTTCTTTAATGTTTTCTTGGGAAAAATCTTTTATTACCAATCCGTTATTATAAATTCCATTTTCGGCAAGGACAAAAATTTTATAGTATTGCTCGTCATAAAGTTTTTTGAGTTCATCACAGAAACCTTTGGGTAAATAAATATTTTGTGTTGTTGGGGCTGTAATGAGTCTGTAATTAGGTGCTGGATCTTTTATAAAAGTATCATATATCCAACCTCTTTGAAATTCAGGGTTTGTATGTCCAAAAATTCTGTATGTAAAATTTTTCCAAGATTTGTAAGGCTTTTGTCTCATTCTGCCTAAAAGCATTTTGAAAGTTTCATAAGGTACATCTGACATTTCTTCAATTTCTACAAAACCTAGATTAAGTGATTTTAATTTATTTGGTTCATCAAAGTGTCTAAAAAGAATTTCGGAGCCATTTTTAAATGTTAATTTTTGAAGAGTATTTGACCATTTGTAGTCTTTCCCAAGAATAAATCCCATGTTGTCTAAATGCTCAAAATAGGTTTGCAATGTTGTATCTCTTACGAGTGTATATGTTTGTGCCCCAACAAGCCCCCGTATATGTGGAAACTTTAAACATAATAAAATACCTAAAAGTGATCCGGCAAATGTCTTGCCGGATCCATAACCGCCTTGATATACTGCTATATCTAATGAATATTTATGCGGTATTTCTAAAAATTCTCTTTGCGCCTTTAGTAATTTATATTTCATTATATTTCTGTTTCTTGCTTGTCTATAAGAAAATTATTTGAGTTTTCAATCCCGTATTGTTCTAGTGCAAATTTGAAGCATTCTATCCAATTTATTTGTTTTTCGACTTTAGGAACTTGAGCAAATGATTTTACGACTTCAAATAATTCTTTCATCCTCATTTTGCGTTCGAAAGATGCTTTTCTATCTCCATATCTGTAAATGTAGTTTCCGTTTCTTATTGTGTCATCAATTTCTAAAAACATTGTTTTGCCATGTTCTCGCAGGTTGATGACTTCTCTACCTAGTTTGAAGTTTGCGATTATTTCAGCCGTTTTTTCAACCATTGGAACAATAACTTTTCTGTTGATTGAGTCAAGTAGCATGTTTAATCTCGCTTCTTGACCATTTGCGGAATAGTTTAGTTCTGTTGCGGTACGCTGTACTGATTGTAAATTACCAGCCATATTTTTGAAAATACCTGTTGCACTTTCAATAGTTGTTTTAAAATAGTTTAAAAAGTCCCAGCCTTGCATTGCTTTATCAAATGATATCGGTGTTGGTGGAGTTGGCATTAAAGCACTATCGTATTCAATAATTTTACCAGGTTTCACTTCCTGCTCTCCTTTGAAACAACCTTTAGGAGCTAAATATGGAGGATTCATCATCAATGCAAGTGCGTCTATTTGTTTGTTTAAAATTGTAGATGAAATATTGTTTAAAATCAGTGCAACTCTAAGTGGTGAAATGCCTCGTTGAGTGTTTGGACATTCTATAATATTTGCGTGTATAAAAGGATTGATTACAAATGGGTTTGATTCAAATCTTATAACTTCACTTCTTCCCGCTACTGTAATTAACCAGTTTTTTAGTATGGTGCCGTCTTGAAATTCAATATCTCCCCAATATTCTAAAAGTTCTAATTTTTTACCAATTTTGGATTTATCTGATGCGTTTGTTTTGTTGTTTGCCACCACTCCTTTTAATAATTCTAATTTTTCATCTGTTAATAAATCGTAAGCACTATCTGATTGGATTTCGTCTAATGTCGCATATGTTCTGTAAATTTTGGCACAACTATCCCAGTTGTTTGTGTTGTTTTTGTCAAACACAAAATCTTCTGCTTTTATATGTCTGATTTTTGCGTTGTCATATACGAGTTTTTCTTCAACTACAAATCCTTGTTCGGATGGATTTAGAATTTGTTCTTCTAATGTTTGTGCTCTACGGGTTTGTTTGACTTTTGTTTCCCACCCTACAAATAAAGTTGTCTCACCAGTTTCAACAATGCTATCTATAATTTTTTCAATTTCTTCCTCTATTTTCATGTTCTCAAAAGTATTGACGAGCATTGCTTTCTGTTTATTGGCATAATTCTGTGTTTGTGGTGTGGTTCCAGAAACGTCAAACATTGATTCGGGGTGTGAATATAAATTTTGTCCAATATGTGATTTTAAGGTTTGTGCTAATTCGTATATCTCTGGTAGTTGCATTTTGCTCGCCCAAGCATTGATTTTGGGAATTGTTGAACCGTAAATTGCCTCACGAATTTCTTTTATATCAGACAATTGTGAGTTTCTTGATTCTTCAAATTTGTCATATTTTTCTACAATGTTTATTGCGAGAGTTCTTTCTTCTTCCTTTTCTAAAGTTAAGGTCAAATCCTCTTTTTCTATTTTCATCTTTTGCTCCTTTGGTTAAAAATTGAATAAATTTCTATGTCTTGATTGCAACCTCTTCTCATTGTTTCGGATTTTAAAGTTGCTTCTTTTACAAATCCAGAAACATTTAAAAGGGTCTTTACTCTGTGATTTTGTGGGTATGCAAGTGCTTTTATTTTGGTAAAGTTAAATTCCTGAAAGCATTTTTCTAGGAAAATTTTTGCACCTTGTTTGGTAAAATCTCCCCAAAATCTAGGTTCTATACAAGTTGTAAGTTCTGCACTATGCATCCTACTTTTGTTTCCAATAATGTTATCAAGATACACGAAGCCGGCAAATGTGTCGTTTGAAAACACTAGCCAAAAAAAAGGATAAACACGTTCAATCAAGCCGGCTAAGGTATCTTCATTGTAATCGTCTTCTAAAAAATCCATATATTTGGAATAGAGGCGATTTACTTGGGGATAATATGATGGAATTATTTGCGTAAATTTTATCATAATACTGTCTTTTCAAATTTTACATATGCATCATCAGTTGAAAAGGATGTCACTAAACCTGATAATATTTTTTCTCTAATATCACTTTGAATACCTAATAATGCTTCTGCTTGTACTCCATTTATACAAGTTTGGGTTAAGTTTTTGCGATTATAAACCCGAAAAATTGTGTTTTTGCTAAAGATTTTTTCTCTCGGTACTTCTTTAATTTCAGTTAAAAGTTTGGATTTGAATTTGCTTGTTGTTTGTTTTGGTTTAAATTCTTGGTCAATTTTCATTTTTATTAATTCATCAAGAGAAGTATCGCTTAATAATACTTGTTCAATGTCTTTCATAATTTTCCTTTCTATATCTTTTCGTCGTCTAGGTTTGAGATGGTTATGATTTTTGCTTCTTTATATTCTTCACCCTCTTTGTTGAAGTCTAAATATTTGCATAAACTTTCTAGTGCTTTAAGTCCTGCTGACGTGTCTCGAAGTTTCTTTTTCCCTGTGGGGAGTCCTTCTTTGTCCAAAATATCTTCTTGTTCAAGTGAAAATTCTGCGATTTGTAATAATTTTTGAATTACATATCCTTTGTTTACTCGAAGTGAAAAAATTTGGTTTTGTAGTTGATTTTTTATCTCATGTATTACGAAATCTTTCGATAATAATTCGGAACTTATTCGATTTAAATCTTTTGTTTTATATCCGGCTTTTTTGGCTGAAAGTTCACCATCAAGGGTTTTTATGTATTCTTCTACAAATTTCTTTTGTTGTGTTGTTAGGTTTCTCATTTTTACATTTCTTATTATAATTTGTGTTTTTTTGAAAAAAATTGTATAATAGTCATGCTATTTATATTTCGGCTAGTGTAAATCTTAACAGGGGGAATGAAAAGACTTCCTGTTTTTTTTGTCAATATCGATATAACTTTATTGTTGGTGTTGCATCTACGTCAATATGACTTTTTGATTTTAAGTTAGCCAAGGATTCTTTATACATGCTTAACCAATAACTAAATTTTGGGTGTTGAGGATTCCCTTTTAGGCGCATACAGGTTCCATAAACTAAAATGGGTTCCGCAAAAATGTCTGGAATAATTGAGGAATCGTGTTCTTCTTCTAGTAATAATTTTTCATCATTATTTTTATCTGTCGCATTATTTTCTGTGTAATAGACTACAGTTATTGTTTTTTCTTCATTAAAAATTGGGAATAAAAGTTTGTTGTTAAATGAAGAATATGTGTTATGCGGTTGGGTATTAGTTAAAAATTTTTTAAAATCTTCAAAATATTTGTAGATGGTATTATCAATTAATATTAATGCAATTCTTCCACGAATGGTATTTTGTAATTCCCCGGTATTTTTAGGTAAAATTAACTCTGTTTTCTTTAATAAAAAATCCCATTTTTCAGATCTACATATTTCGGTATTTATTATATTGATTATATTTTTGATTTTTTTGTGATCATTTTTAATTAGTTCGTTGAAAGAATTGACTTGTTTATAATTTAATTCAACTAAACACTTGTTTATTAATTCAAAATAGTTCATGTTATCTCCTTTTAGTAAATTTCAAGGCGGTTACCCGCCTTGAAATTATTTGAATTTACTAATGTATAAGTCCTTTTCTCAATTGTTCCATAATGAGAGGTTCGTATTTTGTAAATTCAGCACCACTCATTTTGCCGATTTGTTCACGAGTAAAGGTCATATTTTTATTGCCAAAAGAATTCGCATTTTGCGCATTTGCAATTAGTTTTTTCTTCGCATTTTCGTTCTCGTCATTCAAAGCCTTGTCGTGAGCTTGTTGTTTTAAATACTTTTCGACGGCACAATTTTCTAATTTTTCAATCATTTTTGAAATTGTGTCAATTTCATCTTTATCAACAAGAACATCCGATTTTTTTAAGTATTCTAAAACGTCATTTCTACCTTCTTGGTTAAAGAAGTTTGGTTTGAGTTTGTCGAATTCAGTAAAAGCATTTTTATAAATATTTGAACCCTGGTTGAGTCTTTCAAATGTTTTTTCCGCCAACCGACTCATATAATATTGCCCCTGGTGTTCATTTAATGTACCTTGTTTTACGAGGTTTTGTATATTTACAGCGTCTTTTACTATTTCTTCAATTGGATTTTCGGCAAATTGTTGAGTATTTTCTATTTGAGGTCCTTGGTTATTCATTTCTTCCATCAGAACCTCCTATTTTCATATACTGGACGGCAAATTCAACTGCATCATCAATAAAACTAGAAAGTATTATTCCGATGAATTTGTTAAAAGGGAAGGGAATTGGTAATTTTGAAACAATGTATTCAATTGCCATTTTTTTCTTTTCTTGCCCCTTATTACTTCCAAGGGTTTCCTCCGCAAGTTTTACCGCTTGTATAGATATGTTCTTAATTGCTTCTTTTAAATTTTTAAACATTTCATATCTCCGTTTTGTTAAAGTTTATACTTATGCTTTTGTACCAACAACCATTTTTGCTAATGCTGCCGGTTGAACTGTTTTAGCCCCGTACAAGTATAAACCGCGTACTAAGTCAGAGAATGTATCTTTATCTCTCATACTTTCAATTTTTGCTAGTTGCGAAGCAAAAGTAATAGCATCATTTGTACCTGCAAGAACATAATATTTACCATCTGTTTCGGTTAAATTTGTGCTTACTAAAACGTCCATACCTGCAATTCTACCAATAGCACCTTCTCTTAATGTTTCATCTGCAACGTTGTGCGCATTGATAAATTCTGTGCTTTGTAACAAATATGATTCAATGGTTGGATTGATTACTACCCAAGGACGTTTATCTGCAGATACTGCGTTTGAATTTTTTAAACATAATGCAAGTTTAACAAAATGTTCATAAATGGTTGATTTGTCTAGTTCTACAGGCGCGTCTTCACTGCCTACAATATTCTTTTCGTCAACATAAGCGTGTTGTGCAAGTAAGTAAGAATCTTGGACTTCTTCAATTGCTTTTTTAGCATTTGTTAAGTGTGCTTCCATAATGCTTGTGTTTGCTTGTACTTGTGCGACGTCATCTATTTTGAACGCGAAGAATTTTTTCTGGTCGATTACTAAACTTGTTGTTGTTGGTTCTAGTGCATCATAGTTAATATTACTAGAACTTAATGTAGATACTGTTACTGCTGCAGGTGTAATAATTTTTACTTTATCACCTTGGTTTTTGATTTCGCCTTCCCAATTTCTGTTTACGCATTGAAGCATAACACAGTCTTTTTCTAGCATGTTGTTAAGTTTTTTACTCCAAATTTCAGGAATAAATGCGCCATAAGTTGTTGAAAATTCTGTCATTTTTCTTTTTCCTTTCTTCTTGTTTGTACTGTATATACTCAAAAGTGGTGCTAATCGTCGTTATAAATTTCTCTAAATTGCAAGCCTATAATCCCGCAAGACTCATCTTCTTCAATTCCCTCTATACATAATTGAATTGAATAATTCGCTTCGGAAATTTCGGCTTTTTCTAATGTGTTTTGATTAATTGACCAAACTGGGAAATTTTCATCATCTTTGGCCCAATGACAAGGTAAATTATTTGAAGTTTCATCATCTGCCCAAATTAGATGTTCTAAATTGACCGCATAAATTAATTCGGGGTCATCTCCTCTTTGGCTGTTGTAGTCTTTATAAACCGAAAATTTGAACTTATTATCATATGATTCGTCAAGAATAAAATAAAATTCTTCTATAATTTTTCTGTGATGAGCGTTGTTGAGTGCTAAAAATGGTGATTTCCACAAGAAATTTATTGCTTTACCGTTGAAGGTTTTCCCCGTATCTTCTGTGTAAATGTTGCCATTATTGTCTGCACTTAAAATTTTTCCTTTAAAAATGCAAGCAGTAGTTATATTTTGTGGAATAACTCTTTTGTACCACGCTTTATTGACGTAATCATTTATCCAAATGGTGTGATAGTATTTTTCACTCTCATATGGGAAGAAATACCAAATTTGATTTCGGTTTTCATAGTGTATGCAAAATGAATTTTGCAAATTTGTTTTGCTTAATTTTTCTAGTTCTGGTTTTATTTTTGTTGAAATTTCACTCCCTAATTGTATTTGATTTAATTCGCCAACTTGCTCTAAAGCATAAATGCCGTTACTTAAAAAATATTGTTTATTTTCTACGTTTACTATCGCTTTTGAAGAGGCACAGCCTTTGTTAGCAAACGGTATTATTGCAAAGTTTTCTGGATTTGAACCTGTTAAAAGATACACAGAATCTTTTTTGTATATTGCAAGATAATCTTTGTAAGGCTTTATTACTACGATATTTGCGGTATCTGTATGAAAATCACTAATGTATCCAGCATCTTTTTCTGTTGAAAAATCGTCGTATCTTCCAAGTGCAGAATAATATATTGTAGAACCCGAACAGAACCAAACTCTACCTTTATAAACTGTAACTGAACTTACTATAATTGGTTTCGAATTGAAGTCAGTTAAGTTGCACGAAGAAACGATATTGTCTGAAAAGTTTATGTAAAAAGGGGAATCGGATTCGGTTGCAATGATTGTCCCATTTAAATAGTTTGCAAATAATGGTTTTTGTCCACTTATTGTTTTTTCTATCAATTTGATATCATTTTCGGTGTCGTCGTAGATATAAATTTTACCGCTTATTGTTGTTATTAATAATTTGTATTGGTTATTTGAAAACATTTCAAATAAACCACTTATCTCATCCTGTAATGGTAAATTTATAAATAACTTATTCCCTTTTTGTTTGCAAATACCTCTATTTTGTAAAATTTCCACATTTTTGGAATCTGTCCAAAAAATTTTTTTTGTATTTAGTCCAAGTTCGGTTTTAGTTAGTGCTTGGTTAATACCACCAGATAAATCATAGTATGCTATTTCCATTTTAAATTCTCCCTTTGTACCACTTAATTTTCGCCCTTATAAAACTCCCTATATCCTTTTGTGCAACCCAAGAATAAGGGGGTAAATATATGATGTCTATTTTCCCCGCACTTGTTGTGTGAGGGTTTTTTAATCCGAATTCATAATGTGTAAAAACGGTTTCTGGAGTTATTTCTATTTCGTATTTTTTACATAATTCTGCACAAAATTTTAAAGTTGCTTCTAATTGTTTTGGAGTTATTGGATATTTGCCAATGTGCTGTCTGTCTCTAAATTCGAACATTCCACACATAGCAATACCGATTGCTTTAGTATTCCCGCCACCTGTATGAGCAGCATATTTACCTTTTACGCATTTTAAATTATCTTCAGGTTTGAATTTCCCCTTCGAAATATTGCCATTTTTGTCTATTAAATAGTGATAAAATCTCTTGTCAAAATCAGTAGGGAAATAATTCCCTGCTGTCCAATGTAATATAATTTTTTTCATAATCTTTAACGATGACTTTTTCTTCGGTATTTTTCTTTTATATATAAGGCCACTGCATTTGTTCTGTTTCTTGCATTTAGTTTAAGAATTATTGAATTTAGGTGCGTTTGTATCGTTCTTGTCGATAGGTTTAATTTAATTCCAATTTCTTTGTCAGCGTAGCCTTCCGATACCAAAACGATTACATCATTCTCACGTGGTGTAAGTTTCATCTTAATTCCCTTTAATCCGGTTACTTAAATTTTATCTTATTAACATCTCACAAGTTTAATAATATTTCCTCTAAAAAAAGGGGGAAGTAAATTCCCCTTTGTAGAGTAATAATTGAAGGATTAATATATATAAGGTTTTAAGCCAATTTTTAGGTTGCTTAAATTAGAGAAACATTTTTTCTTTTTTCCATATTCGTTGTAATACAGATAAAACTTGTTTTGGTTTTCAATTTTGTAAATTTTTTCTTCA
>JAZRSZ010000046.1:0-2429 GCA_045651695.1 Candidatus Gastranaerophilaceae bacterium | reverse complement strand
CAAAAATAATTCATTAAGAAATATAAATGCAAAATCGTATTAATTTTTTTTAACTATTTTCTAAGACAAAATGCCGCATTATTTTATTACCTTTGCAAATAATTAGAAAAAACAGAAATCAGACATGTTTGCAATTGCAATCGCCATATTTACAGGACTTTGCTATGCTTCGCTTTTATACATTTTCAACAAAAGCCAGCATTACGGCAAAACTCTTACGACCATACTTTTCACTTTTAGAACTATTGCCGTGGGAATATTGATTCTGCTCTTCTTCAACCCATATATCAAAAAGAAAAACAATAAGATAGAACCAGCAACAATCGTTATTGCTCAAGACAATTCTAATTCTTTAGTCCTTATTAAAGACTCTATTTTTTACAAAAAAAATTACCCTCTGATTTTAGACTCATTGATTAACAATCTCAAAGAAAGTTTTATCGTTGACAAATATCTTTTTGGCAATAAGGTAACTGACTTTACTACAATAGACTATCATGATTATTACACTGATTTTCATGAAGTTCTAGAAAACATTAAAAAGAATTATTACAAGAAAAACGTTGGAGCAGTAATCCTTCTTTCAGACGGCATCTGCAACAAATCGCATCTTCCCGAACAAAACATCGAATCGTATCCATTCCCTCTTTACACAGTAACTCTTGGTGACACAACAACTTACCCCGACTTTTATATTAAAGATATTTTTTATAACAAAACTTCTCCAGCAAATTCCATAATGCCTATAAGAGTTGTTGCCAACGCAAACAATTGTCGCAACAAACAAATGAAAATCAAGGTATTACTCAACAACGAAGTCATTGAAGAGAACGACATTATAGTAAACTCCAATCGTTTTTCAAAGACATTCGACTTCAACATCAATTCGGAAGACGAAGGTGTAAAACAAATTGACATCCAGATCAATACAATTGAAAATGAATTGATTACAAACAATAACAACAAAAGATTTTTCATAGAAGTCATTGACAAACAATACAAAGCATTATTCTATGCTAAATCTGCGCATCCTGATTTAGGAAGCATAAAAAACATTTTAGGCGACCATTTTGATGTTAAAACAATATTTTCTGATGACGAGATTCCTGATTTAAAAGAATATGACATCCTTTTCCTACATCAGATTCCTTATTTCAGAATGAGCAATTATGAAAATCTAAAAAGCAAATTAAAAGAAAACAAAAAAATCCCTGTATTTTATATCATTGGAGAAAGCACTGATTTTGAAGCGTTTAACAATTTTCAAAATTCAATGAAAATCAGCAAAGGCGCAGTCAACAGCATTCTCGACATAAAACCACATTACAACCAGAACTTCGGTCTTTTCAACATTGACAATGAGGTAGTTGGAGCGACAAACTCATATCCTCCACTTTCACTGCCACATTTAGAATTCTCATTAAACAGCAATCACGACATGCTTTTACAGATGAGCATCAATGACATTCTGACACAAGCACCTTTATTGAGTTTTACTACCGACAGCGATGGACGCAAGAGTGCCTATCTTTTAGGAACAGGCATCTGGAGATGGAAAATGTATAATTATTACAAAGAAAAAAATCACGATAATTTTGAGGAACTACTCACCAAATCAGTCAAATATCTTTTAACAGAAAAAGACAAAGAGTTAATTATCAATCATAAAGAAAATTATCTTAATAATGAAACTATAATTTTCACAGCAGATTTAAGAAACCCATCACAGGAACTGACCAACGAAACTGATTTAGGCATTAAGATTATAAACAGACATACAAAAGACATCTACGAATACAACTTTATGAAAAAAGACAATTCGTATTATCTGAATATCAATAATTTACCAGAAGGCATCTACAACTTCACTGCACAGACCGAACATGGAGGTAAGATTTATCTTGAAAACGGCAATTTCTCTGTGACAAATATCGGTGCAGAAGCGCAAGATTTGGTTGCGGATGCGAGGAGAATGCAATTATTAGCAGCACTAACTGATGGCAAGAACTTTGATGTCAATGAAATATACAATGTAGATGGTGCCATCGAAAACGACGAAAGAATAACATCAATAATGCGAGAAGAAACAAATTATAAAGATTTAATTAACATGAAATCGATATTTTTTGTAATTTTATCGCTCATTTCGATTGAATGGATTCTCAGGAAAATATTCGTCTAAAAAAAGAAACAGAAATTATTATTAACAATAAAATATCAAGAAAATGAAAGTTGCAAAAAACACAGTTGTCACAATGACATACGTTTTACACCGCGAAACAGCTGACGGTGAAATCATCCAAGAAACAACAAAAGAACAACCATTCCAAGCTATTTTCGGAGCTGGCATGTTATTACCAAAATTCGAAGAAAACTTAGAAGGTTTAGAACCAGGCGCAACATTCGGTTTTGCTTTGACTCCACAAGAA
>JAZRSZ010000045.1:0-2793 GCA_045651695.1 Candidatus Gastranaerophilaceae bacterium | reverse complement strand
ATAGATATATTTACCGATAGTTCTAAAACTAGCGTTAAAGATATGATGACTATATTAGATGAATTAAATGGTAAATGGGGAAGTTTAACAGAAGCACAACAATTAGCTTTATCAGAAGGTATCGCTGGTAAACAACAATCACAAGTATTCAACGCATTAATGCAAAACTGGTCAAGGGTTAAACAATTCCAAGACGAGTATAATAAAGGTTGGATGATTGGTTCAGCACAAAAAGAAAATGAAATATACTTAGATAGTGTTGCTGGTAAATTTAATACTTTAAAAGAAAATCTTAAAGGATTACTTACTGGTAATATATCTACAAGTATGTTTAAAGATTTACTTGATGGTGCTAACAATGTTGTTGTAGCAATAGACAAAATATCACAAGCATTAGGGAAAATAGGTTCAGCCGGAGCTGTAGCCGGAATTGCTTCTATGGTGGGTGCATTTAAAGATTTTGGTAAACTTGATTTCTTTAGTGGAAAAAATGCCCTTGGAGAAACATTAACTGGTATATTTGATACTGGTATTTTAGGCAAAGTGGTTTCCGGATTTAACTCATTAAAAACAGTAGCAAAAACTACATTTGATAGCATGGCAAGTGGAAAAGGTATTATGGCTGGATTAAATGCCGGTCTTGAAGCTGTAGGTGCTAAAGCAACTCTTGCACAAGTTGGTATGGGATTACTTAAAGGAGTATTAACTGGATTTGTGGTTGCAGGTGTAATAGCTAGTATTGTAGGAATAGCTACTGCATTAGATAATTATATACATAAGACAGAAAAAACAATAGAATCATCAAAGAGTATGCAACAAAGTATTCAATCAGAAATGCAATCATTAAGCACACAAAAATCTAGCTTATCTGCTATAGCAAAAGAATACGATACATTATCTCAAAAGACAAATAAAACAGCAGAAGAAATGCAGAGATTATCAGAACTTAAAAAACAAATAGCAGAAATAGCACCAGACTTAGTAGCTGGTTATGACGCAAATAATGACCCAATACTTGCTTTAAAAGGAAGTTTGACTTCTTATGTAGCTGAATTGGATAATGCAATAGCTAAACAAAAAGAATTGTATGACCAAGAAACATATATTCAAGCTAGAGAGATGATGAGCGAAAATGAATCAGAGACTACTGGGGACTGGTTGAAACAAGGTAAGACTGATTGGTTGAATAATAGGTCTGATAAAAACCAAATAATGGATGATAATGGAAAAATTATACAATCATACAGAGATGTTTCTCATACAATTGACGATTATCAAAAAAATGCAGAACAAAAACATAATATGGTTGCAGAAAATGTGCAACAAGTATCACAATTACAAAGAGAAAATTTAGAAAGAGACGCAACGATTCAACAACATTACTTAAATCAATGGGCAAAGAATACAAAATTAACTACGGATGAAGCAAAATCAGCATTTTCATCATTCTTTACTGATTTAGATTGGGGTAGTGCAACAGAAGAACAAGCAAATCAAATGGCACTAGGATTACAAAGACTTGAGGGTGTAACAGCTACATCTACAACTCAAATGTCTGCAAAATTCCAACAAATGACTGCTGACGCTAAAAAAGCATTTGATGATACTGGTGCTATACAAAAATATGGTCAAGAATTAGCAAATATTGCAAGAGAAAGTGGTAAATTTGATTTAACTTCTTGGTCTGGATATATAGAAGAGGTTAATCAAAGATTCTCAGATGGCGAAATGAGTATGGAGCAGTATAGACATGCACTACGTTATGTCGCTGACGCTATGGAACATTTGACTGGTATAGACGCTTCTACATGGTTGGAAAGTTTCGTAGATTTAGGAAGTGTAGCCTCTAATTTAGAATCAGTAGGTAGTGGAATAAATAAATTTATGCAGGCATACAATACTAGTATGTCTGATTTAAGAAAAGGGGATTCGTTTGCCGTAGCAGTTAAAGAACAGTTTGACAATATGGTAAACTTCAATAAAAATCTTTCATATAAAATAGAAAAAGATATTCCGGTAACTGTAGATTGGTTATTAGAACAAAGAAATGATTTGCCAAAACAAGTTCAATCAACAATTGACGCTGTTACAGCAGACGGAAAAGTTAGCAATATAGAAAAACACCTTATGTTAGCTGTTACAACAGAGATACAAAACGAAGGTCAATTAAAAAAGGAAACCGTAGATAATCTTCAAAAAATCTTTGATGGCGATTTGTCAGAATTAGATATGAACGCAAAGATAAAAATTGGAGATACGGAATTTGTAGTTAAAGATTTAGTTAAAATCCGTGAAGAAGCAGAAAAAACTAAAAGTGGACTTGAAAAAATAGGAGATATTGACTTTGGTAATGTAGGAAGTGCAGAATTAAAAACTCAAATAGAAGAAGTTAGAAATGCAATAGAAGGTATAGACAATACTAATATAAGAGTTGCAATGGACGCACAAGGGTTTGAGAAAAAAGAAGAAATAGAAATAACTCAACAATTAATTGAAGGTATTGATGGAGAAGAAGCTCAAGTTGCATTTATAGCAGAAGCAGGACAATTTATTAAAGGTGCTACATCTGTTCAAGACGCAATAAGTAATCTACCACCAGAACTTAAATTAAAATACCAAATAGGTATTGAAGGGGACGCTGAATTAGAAGCGTTAAATGCTAAATATCAAGCATTACCAAAAGAAGTTCAAACAGTAGTTACTGCTGAAGGTAGCGACTACACTATGCACGACTTAGAAGAGATTCAATCATTATGTGATTTATTAGGTGGAGAAACTGTTGCAATGTTGCTT
>JAZRSZ010000044.1:0-27192 GCA_045651695.1 Candidatus Gastranaerophilaceae bacterium | reverse complement strand
CATTCTAGATTAAGTGTTTTATTTCCCCCCCCCCCCCGCAAATGCAGGTAGTGTATGTGTTTTCGCCGTATATCATTCTTATTCCTCTACTCTCTATAATTTAATTCTAGGGATTTTTAGGGAAATTGTCAAATAATTTCTTTTTATTTCACCTATGCCTTATTTCCCTTTCTTTCTCTCAAGAAAGAGTTGAATTATACTATAAAGTCTTAATGACTTATAATTAACATGATTTAACAAACCTCTTGCAAAAAAAGTTTTATGTAATAAGATTATACTTAGCCGAAAGTTTAGGCTTTGGTATGCCTAAAGTTTTCAATTTACTTTAAACCAAAAAGGAGAAAAGAAAATGCCAAAAATGAAAACTCACAAATCTGCTGCAAAACGCTACAAAGTTACTGCAACAGGTAAAATTATGAAAAGACAAGCAGGTATTGGCCACTTGCTCCAACACAAATCAGGTTCTAGAAAACGCAGAATTTTCAAACTTGTACGTGTTTCAGATTCACACTTAAAATTGGTATCTCACGAGTTACCATACAAGAAGTATTCAAGATAGGAGCAAATTATGAGAGTAAAACGTGGTAATGTTAGTCGCTTAAGACACAAAAAAATATTAAAACTTGCTAAAGGCTTTAAAGGCGCAAGAAGCAGAATCTTCAAAGTAGCAAACACTGCTGTTATGAAAGCATTAAAATATGCTTACCGTGACAGACGTACTACAAAACGTAATATGCGTCGTTTATGGATCGTTAGAATCAACGCTGCTGTTAGAGAACGTGGTATGAGTTATTCTAGATTCTTAAACGCTTGCAAAAAAGCCGAAATTATTGTTAACAGAAAAATGCTAGCTGATTTAGCAGTTAACGATAAAGAAGCATTTGATGTTGTTTTCGAAGCAGCAAGCAATGCAGTTTCAAAATAGTCATCAATATCAAATCTTATAAAAACTCTGTAATATTACATTACAGAGTTTTTGTTTTTGGGCAAAAAATATTTTTTCAAGGTTTATCTCAAATATGAGAATAAATCCAATACAATATAATTATAACAACTACTATAATCAATACAATATAAGGAAAACACCTTATAAATCTCAACCACAAGCAATAACTTTCACTAGCGAAGGACATAGTTCAAAGTATTATGCAGCAAAAGCATACGCCCGAAAAATGCAAATCAAAAGTTTTTTTATTCCACAAACAATCAGAAATTTTAACCTTGATAAACTAGATGGAATACAAGAAGGTTTAAAAACTTTTGATGGATTAAGCATGAAAGAAGTCGTTTTTACTCTAAATAATCTCCTAGCAGTGGCGACAACCCGTGGGTGCGAAAACCAATGTCTTCACTGTTATATAGGAGCAAAACCAAACAATGATAACAACTCTAACAATATCGTCACTAAAATGACTTGGGAAGATTTTTTACAAATAACAAATGATATCAAAGAACTAAAAAAACGACTACCCGTTTCGCCTGTAGAAAGACCTATATACCATTCAGATTTATTTTTTGATAGTGATGGCTTAGATTTAGTTTTATACGACAAAAACAAAAAACCACACGACTTTACAGAAATGTTAACGCCAATGTATAGCGTTTTTGAAAGTGGATTGCTTTTCGATACAGGAGGCTGGAATCCTAAAAATACTGTAAAACAAGAACGCGCAGAAAAAATAGTCGATTTTTTCAAAGACGTAACTAAACGAAATAAAATGCACCAAATAAATTTATCAATACACCCTTTTGATCCAATATACGTAAAAGCAAGAGAACAAGGCTATGACCCTGAAAAATACACTCCACAACCAGAAGAACTTGATAATATTTATAATGGAGAAACCACTGGTGAAAAACTTTATCGAATATACATAAACAAAATGGCAAATATGCTATACACATTCACACCAATAAACAGTTCTGCACCTTTCCACACTCTTTCAAGAACCGCAAATTTCAATGATGAAAACATGCACTTCTTTAAAGAAGAAGATTTGGATATTAACAATATAAATATATTAAAAAATCTTGAAATGAGATACAAAGCAGATTTGAATGGAAAGCAAAAACATATCAAAAAAAGATGGCAAATAGATCTAAATTTGAAAACGTATCATAATCTTTTAAATCGAAGCGAAACAGAATTAATTCCAACAGGAAGATATTTAGGTTTATACAAATCAAGAAACCCAGAGATGAATATTCATTCTATCAAAAACAAATCCCCATTATACAAAAATAGCGTTGCTATGGACAAAAATAGAGTGTTAAATTTTGACAAAATGGTTGATGCCCATTTTATGAGAATAATTGATGCAAACGGGAAAGTCTATCTATATGACTATTTCAAAATGATTCCTACAGAAATTCAATTAAACATAAACACAAAGGACAAAGAAACTCCGAGATTTAATACAAAAATAGAAAATTACACAATCACAAAAGATCTAATCAATAATAAAAAATAAAAAAGCACATCTTTAAAAGATGTGCTTTTCAATTTGTTAATCTGGTAATTAAGCAAGTGCTTTTTCAACTGCAACTGCAACTGCAACAGTAGCACCAACCATAGGGTTGTTACCCATACCAATAATACCCATCATTTCTACGTGAGCAGGAACTGAAGAAGAACCAGCAAATTGTGCATCACCGTGCATTCTTCCCATAGTATCTGTCATACCGTAAGATGCTGGACCAGCAGCAACGTTATCAGGGTGAAGAGTACGACCTGTACCACCACCAGATGCTACTGAGAAATATTTTCTATCATTTTCAAAACACCATTTTTTGTATGTACCAGCAACAGGGTGTTGGAAACGAGTTGGGTTAGTTGAGTTACCTGTAATAGAAACATCAACACCTTCTTTAATCATAATAGCAACACCTTCTGAAACATCATCAGCACCATAGCATTTTACTGCTGCTCTTTCGCCTTCTGAGAATGAAGTTTCTTTAACAACTTTTAATTCACCTGTTTTATAATCATATTTTGTTTCAACGTGAGTGAAACCATTAATTCTTGAAATTACATAAGCAGCATCCTTACCTAAACCGTTCAAGATAACTCTTAATGGTTTTTTGCGACTTTTGTTAGCGTTTCTAGCAATACCAATTGCACCTTCAGCAGCAGCAAATGATTCGTGACCAGCCAAGAAACAGAAACATTCAGTTTCATCTCTCAATAACATAGCACCTAAGTTACCATGGCCAATACCAACTTTTCTGATATCACCAACTGAACCAGGTACACAAAATGCTTGTAATCCTTCACCAATTTTTTCAGCCGCTTCTGCAGCAGTTTTTACACCGCTTTTTAATGCAATTGCAGCACCTAATGTGTAAGCCCAAACAGCATTTTCAAATGCGATTGGTTGAATTCCTTTTACGATTGATTCAACATCAATACCTTTAGAAACACATAATTCACGTGCATCTTCTAAAGATTTAAATCCGTATTCAGGCAAAACTTTTTTTAGTTTTGCTTCACGTCTATCTTGTCCTTCAAATTTAACTGTCATATTATTTTTTCCTCTTAATTTTTATACTAATAAACTACTTAACTATTCATTTCTTGGATCGATTGTTTTAACCGCATCAGCAAATCTTCCATAAGTACTTGTGAACTTAGCCAAAGCTTCAGTTGCATTCATACCTTTTTTAACTGCTTCCATAAATTTGCCCATATGAACGAATTTATAACCAATAACTTCGTCATTTTTATCCAAGCCAAGTTCAAGAATGTAGCCTTCTGCTAATTCCAAGTATCTTGGTCCTTTTTGTTTAGTTGAATATATAGTACCAACTTGAGAACGTAAGCCTTTACCTAAATCTTCAAGACCTGCACCAACCGGCAAACCATTATCTGAGAATGCTGTTTGTGTACGACCGTAAACGATTTGTAAGAACAATTCTCTCATTGCAACGTTGATAGCGTCACAAACAAGGTCTGTATTTAATGCTTCTAACAAAGTTTTACCAGGAAGGATTTCCCCAGCCATAGCAGCAGAGTGAGTCATGCCTGAACAACCAATAGTTTCAACTAATGCTTCTTGAATGATACCATCTTTAACATTAAGAGTTAATTTACAAGTACCTTGTTGAGGTGCACAGCAACCGCAACCGTGAGTTAAACCAGAAATATCTTTGATTTCTTTACATTTTGTCCACTCACCTTCTTGTGGAATAGGCGCAGGTTCACCTTTTACACCGCGTCTAACACAACACATTTCTTCTACTTCATGTGAAATTTGAATACGTTCCATTTTGTCTCCTTCTTTTTTATATTCAATAAGTATAATAAAATTATACAATAAACATTAAAAACAAGCACTTTTTTAGTCAAGAATAAAGAAAATTTGTATTTAAAAATAATTTTTATGTATAATAATCTTAAGGAGGTCATTATGACAGAGAACACAACAATAAAACTTGGAATTTCTACAAGTTTTTCAGGAATTGACTTTAGTAAATATTCTTCTAAAGTTTCAGAATTTGTTAGTGAATTTTCTTCACGAGCAAATAAAAAAGGACAATTTTTAAATTGGGTTAATTTACCACAAGAACAATTAAAGAGAGTTGATGAAATTTATTCTCTTGCAGAAAGTTTAAAATCACAAACTGGCGCTGAAAGATTAAGTGTTTTAGGTATTGGTGGTTCAAAACACACTGTAGAACATATGTTATCAATCAATGGTTTAAACATTTTAGGCGATTCAATATTGTTCTATTCAGATGTTGATAGCGCAAGTTTAGAAAGATACTTACACAAACTTGGTGATGTTACAACTTCAAATTACCTTATAGCATCAAAATCAGGTTCAACATTCGAAACAAAAGACGGCATGTTAAGAATCAAAAAAATGTTAGAAAATGAATATCAAGCAAAAGGTTATTCTAACTACGAAGAAATGGCTTCAAAACACTTTATCGCAGTAACTGACGGTAACGCAGAAAAAAGCGAACTTAGAAGACTTTCAAACGAATCTGGTTGGTTAGGTGATTTATATATTCACGATGATGTTGGCGGAAGATTCTCTGCTTTTGACGATCACGCATTATTTACGCTTGCTTATGCTGGTATGCCAAAATCTGATATGGCAAAAATGCTAGAAGCAGCACAAGAAGTTTCTACTTTAGCATTAACAAGTGACTTAGATAAAAACGATGCATTAAAAGAAGGTATCTTCTGGGCAGATGCTACATTAAATGGCATTTCTACATCAGTTCATCAATATATGGGTTCAATCTTTGAAAATACTGTTTATTGGCACGCACAAATGCAAAATGAATCTGTTAAAGATACTCTTAAACAAGTTGCAAAAGTTCCTGATGCAATGCACCATAGTGCAGAAGCACACTTCAACCCAGCAAATAAATTCTATTTTGCATTAACAACACCAAAAGATAGTGGCGTATGTTCAGAAAACGCTGAAGCATATATTGGTGCTTTAACAACTTCTTATGAAAGTATGGGTTCTTTCTTTAACGAATCTGTTGAAACTTCTCACATGGGATTGACTCCATACGCAGCAGGCGCATTAACTCAGTTAAGAGCATATGCAACTGTTTACCAAGAAATTGTTGAAAAAACTATGAAAGGAATTGCATTCCCTGAAGTTCTTGATAGCGTACTTCAACCACACGTTGAATACTACAAAAAGAACTTGAAAGGTGGCGTTGTAGTTCCAGGTAGAATTTCTCAATAATAGAATGTCGGAATTAAAAAGCGGGATTATACATCCCGCTTTTTTACGTATGCTTTTTACTTCATTACAAAATCATTCACCAAAAGAACCAAGACCTCATTCGGTTCTAATGTAACTTTAAACCTGCCTTTTTCCGCCACTGGAGTTGTTCCTAAATAAATAGGTACTGTAAGCATATCTTGATTAAAACCAGGAACTCTTATAGTCGCTTCCGCCATATTTTTAAAATCGATATTCCCGAAAACTAAAACTGTTGTTTTTGCATAAGATATTGCATACGCAAAAACCTTACTATCTGAAGTTTTTAAAATTTTATATTCACCGTTTTTAATTAATGGTGCAATGTAATTTTTAAAACCGTTTGAAGCAATAAAGTTTTCTTTTAAATCTAAATTACGACCACCTGGTCTGCGAGAAAAATTGAATATATCTATCTTTCCTCTATGGACAAAATATTTATTATTATCTGTTTCAGTTTTTTGCGCTCTTTTATTTCCATAGAAATAAATATAATTATCACCTGATTCAAAACCATCCATAGAATATGAATTTACTGGCAAAGTCGCATTTAACCACATTATCATTTTGCTATAATTTGGACCGTTTACAAGCACAGGACTAATTTCGTCGTGTGTAGCAAAACTTCCTAAAACCGCCTTTGGTTCAACAAATTTTAAACTATTTGTGAATTTAATGTAATCAGTTAATTTAGATGCTTTGTTCCAATCTTTTATATTAAAATAACTTCCATAAAAACCATCAAAACCCGCTTCTAAAAGTTTGTTATAAGGAGTAAAAACTGCTTTTGGACTTATCGGTTCTTTCCAGGCATCAGAACTTTCAGCAAGCCACATAAATTGTGGGTCTTTTTGTCTTGAATATGCTATTAAATCCTTCCAAAATTTTGCAGGTTTTACAGTTGCAACATCAGCCCTGATCCCATCAAAACCTAACGACATAACGTAATCAACATACTCTTTATATAAATCATAAACCGCACGATTAACATTAGTTTCAGTACCAGCATTAAATAAACGAACATCAGTCCAATCTAACGGAGTTATACCATCATCAGAATAATCATTTAAAAATAATTCTGGTCTTTGTAAAAATAAATCATAAGCCCCACACGCTGGAACATCAACAATCAATCTAATATTACGTTTATGTGCTTCATTAACAAATTTTATTGCTTGTTCTTCTACAGTTAAAGCTGAACGATTACTCTTTAATTGTGGATTTAATTCTGCAAAACTCACTGGAGCATATAATGAACCTGCTGTTCCTAACGCCCTAATTTTACCCAATTTCATTATCGGCAAAACGTGCAAAGTATTTACACCAGAAGATGCAATCTCATCTAATCTTCCAATAGCATTTAAGAAATTCCCGCTTTCTTCATCTTCATCTATAATCCCATTTTTATTAGTATCTTGCGCTGCAAATGTTCTGATATTAACACCTAAAATAATCGCATTATTAGATAAAAATAAATTTCTTAAATCATTAATCCAAACATTATCTGCACATGCAAAATTTGTTGTGAATATAATTGAAACAACTAACAATAAAAATCTTTTAAACATAAAACATATCCCTTCCAAAAACATATTAACAAAGCAAAAAGTTTTTTGCAATTATTTAGTATATTTTTTACCCACCAATTCATCTGGCAAAAACTGTTGATAAACTTCAGGAGCAGCATGTGAATATACATAACCTTCTCCAAAGCCATACTTTGCAGCATCTTTATAATGAGCATCTCTCAAATGCATTGGAGGTGGGAAATCTTTTCCATTTGCAATATCTGATAACGCTTCATCAATTGCACAAATAGTTTCATTAGATTTTTTTGCTTTTGCAATATAAATAACAGCCTCTGCTAAAGGAATTCTTCCTTCCGGAAGCCCAAGCAATTCAACCGCTTTATAAGCATTAACGGCAATATTCAAAGCCATAGGGTCTGCTAAACCAACATCTTCTGCAGCACATACAATCAAGCGTCTTGCAATAAAACGAGGATCTTCGCCTGCATAAATCATTTTTGCTAAATAATATATTGCTGCGTCAGGATCACTCCCTCTTAAACTTTTTTGAAACGCAGACGCACAATCATAATGTTCTTGCTGAGAATATCTTGTATTACGTTTTTGACAAATATTTTCAATTATTTCAACAGTTAAAAAGCGTCTATTATCTTTCAAATCACTAGCAAAATATGCATTTTCAACTACATTCAAAGCATATCTAGCATCACCACGAGCGAGATTAATAATAAAATCAATAACTCCACTTTCACAATCCATTGGCATATAATTTTTAGCTAAATATGCAAAACCTCTTTTAATAATACTTTGCATACTTTCATCATCAATCGAGTTTAATCTAATAACCTGTACTCTTGATAATAATGCTGGCACAACTTGAAATGATGGATTTTCAGTTGTTGAGCCAATCAAAAACAAGGTCCCATTTTCTAAATGTGGTAACAATGCATCTTGTTGAGTTTTAGAGTATCTATGAATTTCATCTATAAATAAAATTGTTTTCATCCCGCTTCTCAATGCTTCTTTTGCTTTTTCGACGGCATCTTTAATATCCTTAACTCCAGATGTTACAGCAGAAATTTCTATAAAATTAGCATTGATTTTGGTTGCGATAAGTCTTGCTAAAGTTGTTTTCCCACAACCTGGAGTTCCCCAAAAAATCATAGAAAACAAGCGATTCGTTTTTAATAAATTCAAAATCGGACTATTTGAAGCAACAACATTACTTTGCCCTAAAAAATCTTCCAGCGTTTGCGGTCTAAGACTTTCAGCCAAAGGAATTTGCTTATTCATATTTTCTAATTCCGTAAATAAATTATTCATAGTATAATTGTAACATCAAAAGGAGTTAGTGTCGATGAAAAAGTTAATCCTAATATTAATGGTCTTAACATTATGTGTATGTGCTTTTATATTCAAAGACAACAAAGATGAAAATGAAGTAGTTTTTTGGACGCTACAGATGAACGATTTTTCTTCGTACATTAATAATGTTATAGAAGAATTCGAAACTCAAAATCCTGAAATAAAAATTAAATGGATTGATGTTCCATTTTCTGAGGGCGAAAAACGTACACTAGCATCAGTTTTGAGTGATAACCCTCCTGATTTAGTAAACTTAAATCCAGATTTCTCAGCTATTTTAGCCCAAAAAGGGGCTCTTGAAGAAATTACCCAAACAGAACAATTCGTTCCAGAAATTGTTAATTCCTTAAAATATAACGACAAATTATATTCAATTCCTTGGTATGCAACATCTGCTATAACAATTTACAACAAAAATTTAATTCAAAAAGCAAATGTTTCTGTCCCAAAAACATATTCTGAACTAGGCAAAATCGCACCAATAATTAAGGAAAAAACAAGTGCGTATATATTCTTACCAAATATTTCAGAAAATGACACAATGCTAAAAATTTTGAACAAATATGGCATAAATTCTGCAGAAAAAATTAATTCTAAAAAATCAGTCGAAGTTTTTGAATTTTTTAAAAACTTATACGAAAAAAATTTAATTCCAAAAGAATCAATAACTCAAACGCACAGAGAAGCCCTTGAAAAATATATGTCTGAAAACATTGTATTATTCCAAGCCGGCGCAAATTTCTTGAATATGATTAAAGAAAATGCACCAACAACATATGCACATACGGATATTGCTCCTCAAATTGTTGGGGATTTAGGACAAAATGATTTTTCATTAATGAATTTCGTAATCCCAATCCGAGCAAAACACAAAGACGAAGCCCTAAAATTTGCTTTGTTTTTAACCAATCACAAAAACCAACTTGAACTTGCTAAATTAACAAATGTTCTTGCTGTTAACAAAACAACTTTACAAAATGAATTTTATACAAAATACAATACAACAGATTTAATGGCAAAAGCACGTGTAATTAGTGCAAAACAATTAAATCATATTCAACCAGCATTAAAATCTGAACGTAATCAAAAAGAAATAAATACTTTAATAAATTCCGCAACACAAGAAATCTTACTTGGCGAAAAAGAAACTCAAAACATCTTAGATGAAGTTTCAAAGAATTGGAAATCTATTAGCAACACCAGCCACCGCAATGATGACTAAATGGATTGTGATGATGGTGATGGTGATGATAATGATTATGATGATATCCACCAAAATTTAATGGACTATATACACCATACATAAAAGGATTTGTTAATGTTGAAAAAGCCAATGCACTCGCCACAGGATTATATCCAAGACCAGAACCAAAACCAAAATCCCAAGTTGGTGCATAAAGATTTACACCTGGAGAGAAACTACTATATAAAGTTCCAAAATATGAATGTGTGCCGTGATTTATAGCATTCCCAATCAAAGCATTGCTCGTGCCAACAGTTGCAGTGGTTAAACCACAAAATGCTGCTTGCTCTGGTGTTGCACCATTATTTCGTGCTCTTATACCATTAGAAATCCCATTTATTCCTGCTGTCGCTATTTGTATGCCCATAATAGCATTTGATATACCTGGATTAAATCCGCAACAATAATTCATAATAATTTACCTCAATTTATCCCCTGTGTATATATAAAAAATTTCTGGAAACTATTATTGCGTCATGGTTTCAGAATTATTAAGTATTGTTACAATAGTAATAAAAATATTAAAGATTATTCTTAAATATACCGAAATAAAAATTACAAAGAAAAGGGAACATGATGAACGTAGCATTAAATCAAAACTTAAGAACTGGCATAGATGCTTCTGTGTTAAAAGAAGTATCCGCTGAAATCTTAAAAAGAGCACACGCAAAGAGTGCTCAATACGTTCAGCACAAAGCACCGGCTGTTGATTTAGGGATAGATTTGTACAAAACTGATGCAAACACTGCAAGACAAATTGCAATGAACAACGGTGGCTTACAAGTTCAACTTAACCAAAATGCTTTAGCATCAATTCAATTTTTGAATGCACAAGCAGCACAAAGAATTCAAAAAAATGTAGAAGGCAAACTTGCATTTGAAGTTTATGAAGGTGCAGATATTCAAAAAGCAGCAGTTGCACCTAAATTTAATTCAATTATCAGTTTTGCTGCAGCAAAAGACAAACAAGGTTCAAATCCGTTCTATCACGGAGAACTTTTAGCAGGTAACGAAAAAGAAGACAAGGTTGAAGATATTAACATTTTTGCTTAATAAAAATCTTCGTCTTCAGTAGATTCCTCAATTTTATTAACTCGATATATGGTAGCCTCAGGACGTTTTCTCAAATCACTGAGGTTTATTTTTTTCTTTTTAGCATTAATAACATCAGCAACATTCATCATTGCGAGAGAGTTTAAAGTAGCTCGCAATACGGCACTTTGATCCATATATTTGTTACCGTTTTCTGATTCATCATCTTCTCTTTTTTGTTGAGCAAAGTACTCTCCACCTTGACCCATTTTATCATCTTGAGTTTTGGCTGCCGTACCGGAAATATCACCGCTTTTAAAATTAAAAGCGCCGCCAATTCCATAGAACCCTGCTGCTCTGTTATCGACCATATTCTTTTATACCCTTACTGTGTTTATCTGATTATAACTAACCTGATAATATTTTAACTCCACTAAATAAATTATTTTGTTAGTTAGTTAATAAATATTTACAATTGTAAACCGAAAAAAATATGATATAATGGGAATATTAATATAGGAGTTCGTATGAAAAGATTATTAGGATTTACTTTAACAGAATTAATGATTGCAATAACAGTTTTAGGCGTGCTAACAGCAGCAGTATTACCTGCTGTTTTAGGTAACAATCCAAACCAGAACAAAGTTATGATGAAAAAGGCATATTTTACAACTGCAGAAGTTGTTTCAGAAATGATAAACAATGAAAGCCTTTTTGCAAGATACGGTGAAGACGGTACAGATTATGCTACACAACAGATAAATAGCAATCCACATATTGGAATTTTAAATAATAATGACTATGTTAATTTTGATGGTCACACCATTACCTCAAATAAACGTATACAAATTTTTTCAGGAATGATAAATCCAAAAATAGGCAGTACTGCTTGGGGTGGCATTTCTGGGGCACCAAATCACGTAGATTGCAATGCAATAGTTCCCACTGGTTCTTCTCAAGGCACCGCTTGGTATGGTACCACAACAAAAGATGGTATGGATTGGTGTTTCGTAGATAAAGGTGGTATAATGAAAATTTTAGTTGACGTAAACGGTGACACGAAACCCAATTGTTACGAAGGCACAACTACGGGCAAATGCGCTGGTAGAACAGAAAACTTTGACCAATTTAGAATGGATGTATACCCAGACGGTGCAATAGTCATAGATTCAAGAGATACTTGGGCTAAAAAGGCTATTTCTATAAGTGCAACCTTGAGTGATTAATTTTGTGATATAATCTTTTTAGATAAAGTAGCCGGATAATCGCGCTTTTCAAAAGTGAGGAAAGTCCGTGCATTCAAGGACAGGTCGCCGGAGAAAGTCCGGACGGTGTGAGCCGGTGGAAAGTGCCACAGAAATGTAGACTACCGATGGAATTTTCACAGGTGATGGTGCAACGGTGAGTTAAGAGCTTCACCAGCGATATCGAGAGGTATCGGCTAGGTAAACCCCGACCGAATGCAAGATTGAATCGAAGGTTATAAAGGTTGTCCGCCAACTTCGGAAAAATCGCTAGAGTTTGCAAGTAATTGCATTCCCAGACAGATGATTATCTAGAAACAGAACACGGCTTATGAACTGCTTTATTTTATTAAAAATCCCGCTTAAAGCGGGATTTTGTAGTTAGTATAGTTTTTAGTAATTAGTATAATTTACCGTTTTTAGTACATTTTATTGCATCTAAAATCATATCATCGAGAACATCTAATTCTGCCTGTTTTTCGATTGGTTGACGTTTTTTCCATTCAGCAAGTTCTTTTCTGAACTGATCACCATCAATCAAACAGTCACCTGTTCCGACTTTGTCTGCGTATCTATCAGCAAATTCATTTATAAAATCTGCATAATTATCAACAATCATATCTGATACCGTCAATCCATTACGAGTGATTACGTGAACGTCAGCGTCGATTTTATCTTTCATATTGTTTGTAATATTTCTTGAAAAATCTTTTTCATTAGCGATATTAGCCAATGAAATTTTACCGGTATAAAAACCTTGTCCCATAGCAGTAACCATCAATTCTGCAGTAGATGTTACATGACTAAAGTCATAAGTAGGACCCATTCCACCATTCATACCATAAAATTTATTTTCGGCAGAATGTCCACCATAAGAACATACAATATCAGAGAAATATTTTTCAAATGACCCTTTGCGATTATTATCTCCTTTAGGATACATAGCACCACCATAATAACCTCTTGGGTCAAGAGTAATAAAGTTTACGATATCAGGAACCATCCAAGGTTGACCTTTTTTCTTCATCAAATCGTTCATTACTTGTAATGTTATAGCATGACCACATTCATGTTTAGTTGTTATTTCTTTTTCGTGTGGTTGAAGTTTTTCAACTGATGGTCTGCCTGTTGTAATTCTCAAATAACTTTCCGTTAAATCTTCTTTTTCTACTTTTTTATGTCCTCTTTCTTGAGCAATAGATTCTGCCTTTTTAGCAAAACTTTTTATGTCAATAAATGAGAAGCCCATTAATGTTTTAGAAGCATCTTTCAATAATTTTTGTTGTTCATTTTTATCGCCCGCAATTTTAATTTTGTTTTCTTTAAATGCATGTTTCAAAACTTCATAACGTTCATCAGGATCAAAAGCAGGAGATGAAACTTCTATATTATCATTGAATTTGAAAGATTTCATTGTTGCTTCACCGATATATTGAGGGTTTGAAACAGAACCCATAACAACAATATTCATACCTTTCTTTTCAGCGTTATCCATTTCTCTGATTAATTGAGCCATTGCTTTTTGGTGATATTCAGAAATCATTTCACCAACAGAGAAATATTCAAAGTTTTCAATAAATAACACTGCTGATTTGCTGGGATTTGCTTCTGCTTGAGTTGTAACTAATGAGAACAACTTTTTAATAGATGCTTCCGGTGTCATTGAAGAACCACCAAACAAATCAACATCTTTTGTCGCAAAGTCCATTGTGTTAATAGAAACAAAAGGAACTTTTGCCTCTCCGGCGATTACTTCTGCTGTATGGCGTCTGCCACCACCAACCATACCGTCTTGGCTATAAATTATGAAACCTTTTGTACCTATTTTTTTGTTTTTTATTTGTTTTACGATATATTCCGCTTCTTTTTTGGTATTACTTTTACCGATTATATCTTTTAAACGTTTACCGGTATCAAACACCATCTCAACAGAACTATCATTATTAGATGATTTGAATAAATATTCCGCATCTTTAAAATATTTATCAACATCTGTTGTTGTAATTTCTTTTTTATCAGGATATTGCATTGCAACTTGTTTCAACAAATTAACAGCCTTATCAGGATAAGTACCTACAAGTTGAGTGGAAACGTTTACGACTTTTTCCAAAGCTTTTGTGGTGATTCCAGGAGCAATTTCTTTCAATAATTTTGGCTGATGCTTCATAGCACTATACACTTCTTGTGAGTTCAATACAGGTAAAGAAATTTCAGCCGAATTAGTAATCATTGATGACATTTGCGCACCCTGAAGGTATTTTAAATAATTGTCTTTTGTCTCAACAACTACAAATTTAATATTTTTTGGAGGTTTTGCAATTAAATCAATATAATCTTGCGACATGTAGAAGTATGACATTCCTGTATCAGAATCTTTTGTTTGAGAATTTTTAGCCATATTTAATTGAGAATACAATAATATGTAATTTTTATCTTTGTCTTTTGATAATTTGTGAGCCTTGTCTATTATGTGAGCCATATTAACTTGATCATTACATTCAATCAAAACCGTATTTTTAGGATTAAACTTGCCCTCAGATTTTTCAAAGGCTTTAATAAAACTTGGCACAAAACTGTTTGGGTTGACTTTTTCTCTATCATAAGTTACAAAAACGTTTGTGTTTAAGTTCAAGTTTTTCATCACACTTTCTGCTTTAGAATCATAACTTGAAAAATGGAAACCCTTATCTGCTTTTGGATCTGCAAGCATCAAAACATCATGAACTTTTTGTCTAAATGCATTGTTTACAGGTTTAATCATACCATCATCAGATAAGAACGCACCATTATACACGTCAAAAGAGTTTACAAGAGATTCTTCTCTAAATAAAGATTCTCTAACTGCCTCGATATCGTTCCAAAGCCCATCTGATAAATCAGGAGTTTTGTTGCCTTTTTTAACCTTTGGAACTGTATCATATAATTTTTCAACGATTTTATTTTCTTCTTTAAGTACTTCTGCAAATTTATCTCTTAATTTTGGTTCTTCAAATAGTTTTTTGCTAAAAATATCAGAGAAAAATGCTGGCGCAGAGAAAGCATCCATAGAGAATAAATCAGTCTTTTCATCTTTTAAATCTTTGATAAATTGTAATGTCTCATCAAAAGCGGAATGCATAACGTGTAAATGGTTTGCTTCAGCATGCCCTTTAGATTTCGCTATTGCTACTGCAGAATTTTCTACCCTTACACCGTTGTTATCAAACTGTTGATAATCATCATATTGCGGTTGTTGCTTTTGCGAAACTTGTTTTTTCGCCGTAAAATTAACAAAATAATTATTCAAAAGTCTTGAATCAAACGAAGTTAATTCATTTTGTTGTTCGTATTTGTCTTGTTTTTTCTCTTTAATAACATTTGTGTTATAAGTCCTTAAAACTCCCTTATACTGGGAAATCGCATCTATTTTCAAAATAATACTCCTTATCTGTTATTGGTATAAGGACTGCACAAAAATTTTTTTGCCATGTAAATTAACATTTTTTTACACAAAACTAATACCAAACACTAAATTTTTTAATATTATTTATCAAATCAAAATAATCACCTCTGAAATTGATACATCTATCATCAATCATCAAATATGCAGGTAGTTTAACGCTAGTTACATCATCCACATAAGTATCCAAACCATTTTCAACAATCCACTTTGATGCAAGTAATAAGTTTCTGGAAGTAAAAATTACAATTTTATAATCACAAGACAACTCTTTTATAAAATCATAAGCCCCATCTTTCAACGGTGGAATGTAACTTTCATCATATTCCCCCATATAAGTATTCAAAACCCCATCTAAATCAACTAATATTGTTTTTTTTAACATAAATGCCCCACATGTTGTTGAGTTTTCTCAATGAAATTATTTTGATTATAAACGATAATTGAGAAAATGCAATACAATGAATTAGGAAAATTTATTAAAAATAAACGTCAAATAGCAGGCAAAACACTAAACAAATTTGCCATTGAAAATGATATTGAACCTGCTATATTAAGTAGAATTGAGAATTTGAAACAAGATATAAAAATGGGAGTACTAATAAAGATTGCAAATGGATTTAATCTTACTCCAGCAAAATTATTATCTGAATTTGAAAACAGTAAATAAAAAAGTGGGTTTTACCCACTTTTTATTTTATATTACTCAATTTTATTGATGGCGCTTGAACAATCTTTTTAGGATTTTGTTGGTTATAAGATTTAGTCGGAGCCTTGCCCAAAGTCAATCTAAATCCAAATCCCATACCTATACCTGTTCTTCCGCCTGCTCTCAACATTGCTTGACCAAAGCCTGTAAATCTTTCACCCCAACGTTTTTGAACGCCTAAACCATATTCAAAATATGGTTTTGTTGAAAGTTGTGGTAACGCGGTATTTGCCGCAGTAAATTCAGTTTTGTCCATTAAGTTCCAAACCATTCTTAAATTGATATATGGCTGCCATCCGTGTGGCAAGTTACCAATAAACTTGACACCAGGAGCAATTTGGATTGCGTGCAATGGACTTGATTCAATTCTTACACCTGCAGCATTTGTATAATCAAAAGTATTCACAAATGTATATGACATTAAATAACTAGGTTGAACAATAAATTTACCTTTTGCCAATTCCCAATTATAACCTGTTTTAGATGCAACACCAGCCATTAACATAGGAATATCTTCACTACCATACATAGTTGAGGCATCAGCAACACTTGCACCTGTATTAGCAGTCAAAGCAGTAAAGAAATTGTCTTTATAAACAATTCCTGTCAAACCGAGTGTACCACCGTTTTGATAAATACTATTTCCAGAGAATGTTTGGTGAGAACCATTATAACCAGCATAGAAACTTAATTGACCTTGTGCGCCATTTTTAAGTTCATACATTTCACTATCGCCACCCAAAAATGTACCATACATAACATTATTTACTTTTGGGCCACCATCAAAATTAACTTTTTCGAAAGAAGCATATGGTCTAACCCAAGCCGCGTTTTCTTTTTCTGCCAAATAAGTTGGGGAAAATACTTGTGGAGTTGCAGTACTTACATAACTGTTTCTCAATCTCATTGCTTGACGTTCTTCTTTTGTCAAAAGCATTTTCATATCAAGATTCATAAATGCTTGATTATATGTATTCAATTGGTTTAAATATCCACCGGCTTGAGCAGCAACAGAACTCACCATAACTGATGGGTTAAAATTACCAAAGCCATTTCCTCTTGGGGCATAAGAAACAACTCCGGATTCATCAATTGAACCTCTTAAATATCTAATAGGAGTTAACATATCAGGAGTTGTAAAATTGCTAGATGTATCAACAGTAACATTATCCAAACCATCTAAACCAAGTGCACTTTTAACATCAATAGTTAAATTGTTAGCAGTTGTATTACCTGTAACATTTATTCCTGTGATTGTAACATTTGCTGAAGTGTTGCTTGCGACAATTGATCTTAAATTATCACCACCTATAGCATCACCATTAATATTTACATCTGCATTAATGCCTACATTACCTGATAAATTGAACAAACCTGAGTCAAACGAATCCGCAACACCATTTGCAGTATCTAAACCTCCATTTGTAATGTTAATCTGAGAAACATCAGACACATCTGCATCAGCACCTAATGCTAAAGTTGCATTTGATACGTCAATATTGGCATTTTTAACGTATGAATTAATGTTTAAAGTTCCAGAATTTGAACCTCCACTCAAAAGCATTGAGGTTTCATTAACGACAATGTTGTAACCACCTTCTGTTCCTGAAATACCACCATTCAAAGTAACGGTTTTCCCTTCAGCGATATTAAATGATAATTTTGAACCAGCAGTTCCCATATAAATATCACAACCATCTTCAAGATTTTTACTTGTATTGCCATCAAATAAAACATCTTTTAGTTGTGCAGCAATAGTCAAATCACCTTCCGCATATATAGCACCACCTTGAACATCCGCAGAGTTGTTTATAAAGTTTGTATCCGCAATTATCATATCAGTAACTGTATATATTGCACCACCATAACCATTTGCAGCATTATTACCAATAAATTCTGAATTATTGATTATCATTTCACCTTCGTTATAAATTGCTCCACCATATGTGACTTGAGATGTAGCCGAATTGCCTTGGAAAAGTGAATTTTCTATAGACATATAACCTTCAGATAATATTGCGCCGCCACTTTCTCCAGCAGTATTCCCCACAAATTCAACATTATCAATATATGTATCACTTGATGTTATAATCCCACCACCATAATAGGTCGCCTCATTACCACTAAATTTAGAATTAGTAATTGTTAAAGTTCTATCCGCAGTGGTTTCACTACCGCTTGGTGCAAAAACCATTATCGCACCACCCAAATCTGATCTATTGTTATTAAATTCAGTATTATCAATACTCAATTTCCCATAACCTAAACCAATAGCGCCACCTGTTCCCCAACCACTAGCATTTACAGATGAATTTTCACTAAAAACAGAATTTGTAATAGTCGTTGTGACACTAGATGAATTCGCAGAAACATAAAGGGCTCCAGCCGATAAATCATGTTCAGATTTATTGCCAACAAATTTTGTATTGTCTATATCTAATGCAGTCATAAAATATGCTGTTAAACCACCCGCATAATCTGTCCCTGTATTACTTATAAATTCAGAGTTTTTAACTTGCATTGCTGCTTGGTTGTAAACAGCACCATAAGGTGCATTATTATTTTTAAAAGTTGTATTCAATATAGTAGCATTGCCTTTATTGAATACAGATGCCCCGTTTTGAGTCCCTGTATTACTATCAAAAACTACATTATTAATTTCCTTGCTAATGCCCGTATCAACAACAACTTTTTCTAAACCATATACGCGCTCGTCTATTGTTAACGATGAAAGCAACAACATTGTTAGCAAAAATCTTCTCTTCATAACACCCTTTATCCTAATTCCTAATATAAAAATTCTATACTAATAAAAAATAGCAAGGGAGAGATTCGAACTCTCGACCTCACGGGTATGAGCCGTGCGCTCTCACCAACTGAGCTACCTTGCCATCATAATTTGTTTTATTTAATTGTCATCTCGACAAAATTCGTATCCTATTGATTTTCCAACGATTTTCTCGACAAAACCAATTCTTACATAAAAAAAAATAAAATTCAAGTATTTTAAGATATCTATTTTTGCATATTAATTAACAATTGCTATTCTGCATTCAAAACACAACCGACTTTTACAGCCGCACTTTGCGCACTCACTTCTGCTCCAACAAGCCAAGGAGAACGGCCGAGATGAACAACTGCCTCTGCAAATGGGTTACAATAACCGCTTACTTTATTAAATTTATGTTCATCATGCTCTAAAGGTCTTTTTGTTGAGTTTACTATCCCATCATATCTAATGCCACCTTCAACGCCAACACCTATTTCTGCATAAGTACCCTTTAAATTCCCCCATTGTCTAATAGGCGTTCTAACAATTAATTCAGTACCAATACCACCTTGTGCTGCATAACGATTAACACTTTCAAATGTGCCAAAAGTTTTATAATGTTGACAATAGTCATCAAATGAATCCGATATTTCAGGTGTTTTATCTTTAACTAGATTTACATTTGCCTCTGCTTTTCCATACAAATCTAGACCAACATTCCAAGAATTTCTAGCCCCATCATATAAATTAAATTCATAACCAAGTTTTTGTTTGATATATGGCTGAGAATTTAAGCCAAAACTCGTATTACTGTGTATACCCCTGTAAAAATTTAAACTCGCTTCAATCCCACCATTAACTTGTGTATACCCTTTAGTTGTATAATCAACATTTCCAACACCAAAAAGTCCAATTCTAGTTACCATAACAAAATCCCCTTATATAACTCGTGTGTATTTATATAAAAAAATTTTTTGTTCCAAAAATTGCCAAAAGTATTAAATTAAGTTAATTTTTATTAAATACAAAAAGAGATAGGGCTTAACCTATCTCTTCAAACTATATTTTAACTATATTACCAATCATGTAACTGTTGCAAGACAGAACCAATCTTACGAACTTGTTCTGTACGAAGAACTGAAAATGCAAAAATTTTGTTTTCGGAAAGATTTATTATACAGAATTGTCCGCACAAGTCATATAATTTACCTCCCGCTTTTGCTTCATCCATATCTTTGTAGTGTTCTGTACGATTACCACTTAATTGATAAAAATTATACGCAGAAGTATAATAATCCATACCTTTTGCTTGATCAATTATTGATTTTGTTGCTGATGCATAAGGACAATTTGGAACAGAAAAATAGATAACTGTCTTTTTACCATTATTATACGGACTATATTTACTAGATGTTTTTAAATAATTAACGACATTATCTGGTAATTTCTTAATTGAATACCTTACTGTACCCATATCTTTTAATAAAGAATCCCCTTGGGAAGATTGCATACTTTTATTAAGTTGTTCAATTTTTGTTTGTCGAGCAGCCTCTAGTTTAGCAACGTATTCTGAATCTAGTATTTTCTTTAAAAGTTCTGGGTTTGACATCAACATACGTACAAAAATAAAAACAATCGCCATAATCGTTACCAAATATATAAATATTGCCATTGCCCAACGTCTTTGAACAAGGTGAAAATGGGCAATACTTTTCCAAGATTTACTTTTCAAAGCCCATTCGTTACCATTAATACCAAACCAAATACAAAGCCCAAAACCTACAATAGAAGAAAGAACCGGACTAAAAATATTTAAAAAGAAAGTTACACCTAAATATATAAACGCTTGAATATATGCACCATTAAAAAACGCCCAAATAAAACTAAAAAAGAATGCACCCCAATTAAACCTTTGTATATCTTCAGTTTGTGCAACTCTATCAATTACACCACTACTGTCATTGATACTACTACTACTATTTGCCATGCCTGTATATACTGTATATCCGTATTGATTCTTCTCTCCAATATTTTTTTCGTGCATAAAGACCTCTTTTATCTAGAATATTTTTTAATTCTCGCAATTCTTGCTTTTGTACTTGGGTGAGTAGATAAAAAGTCAAGATTACCCATAGAAGAATTTTCTAATTTAAGAAATCGCTTCATAACATCTAACCCACCGCTTGCGTCACCATATATTGCGTTAGACATTTCTGTAGCATATCTATCCGCCTTAAATTCGGCAACACGTGAATATTTCAATTTCGACATATTAATACTACCACTTGCAAGAGATTTCAACTGCTTACTATCAGACGAAATAAACGCAAAAAGATATAATACTGTTTGACTTGCTATGCTATGACGAAGACTATGCATATGGTCACGATGTTTATAATGACCCATTTCATGTGCAATTATAAACGCTAATTCTTGTTCTGACTCCATTACATTATACAAACCTTCTGTAATGTATATAGTTCCATCTGCATAGCACATAGCATTCAAAATTTCACTTTTAATTACTGCCATGTTTAATTCTGAAGTCTTTGGATAATCCTTATCAACCGACAAAATCTTATTACGAACTGCAAGAATTTGCTCTTGTTGTTCTTCCGAAATTTCTGCTCGATTAGGTTTGCCACTTCCACTTAAAAGTTTCTCTAACTTAACGCGCTGTTCAAATGACAAGTTATTCAATATAACTCCAGAACTAACATATAAAAACAAATAAAGAATCACTAAAATCAATGCTATTTGCAAGAAAAGTTTCCAAAGTTCCTTCAAAGGATTTCTTTGGGTAACATTGGCATCATCATAAGCCAATTTTTTAGCAATTTCTAACTGATAACTATCTGTCATATATTATCGCCGTTCCATATGCTGTCACACAAACCTGCGGTAGTTGGTTACTTCCAGGGGGATTTAGCATTACCGTCTCTATTTTAAGATTGATAACTGCTCTTGCACTCATTCTTAAGGCTTGTTCTCTCACTCTTAAAATTGCTTCTCTTCTCGCTCTATCCATAACAGATTCAATCGCGGAAACATTTCCACCGAATATATTTATTAAACCTGCTATAAACATTTTAAAATAATCACAAGCCAAAACAACAGAACCTGAAACAAGGTAGGTTTTTTTTACTTTAGAACTTGATGCCACAAGTTTGCCAGAACTTATACAAGGGGATTTATATAAATTTATTTCCCTTTTTACTATTTTTTTATAATGATTTTTTTCAATAATAGTACCGGTAAAATACGCTAATACTAAAGAACCGATTATTATCAGTAAATCCATGTGTTATACCTGAGCCTTTATTAAATATCTTCTACCTTAACTGCAGTACCATAAGCATAAACTTCCGCAGCACCAACAGTAATTGCAGACGTCATATATCGCACGTTTACAATAGCATTAGCACCAAGTTTTGCCGCTTGTGAAATCATTCTGTCTGTTGCTTGTTCTCTAGATTCTTCCATTAATTCAGTGTATCCTTTGATTTCACCACCAAAGAAATTCTTCCAACCAGCAAGCCAGTCTTTACCAAAATGCTTCGCCCTAACTGTACTTCCAGAAACCATACCAATATGAGATACAATTTTTTTACCAGGGATTGTCTCAATATTTGTCAAAAGCATATAAACATCCTTTCTTAATTCTAATAATTATTATAAAGTCTTATACAAAACTTTTCATACTTCATATATACTAAATATTATTCGAATAAAGACATTATCTGCAATTTCATGTTCAAAAAATATCTTCTAGTTTTAAATTTTGTATTTGCCCACGCTTCTTTGGATAGGTAGCCCCATCTTTTATAATATTTATGATAGTATTTGTATGCTTTTAAACCTGATTCATCCCAATATTTGTAATATAAATAATAATAAGGATAATATGCCCTATCAAATGATACCCAAGGCTTACATTCCCCAATAAAATGGATAATTACAACATGCAAAGTAGCATGATTACTTGTATCCTTATGATTATATTTATCATCAAGCAATTTCACTTTCCCTTTTAAAAAAAGATTAATTAAATCTTGGTCTGGAAAATTAAAATATGTATAAGAATCTTTTTTAGGAGTGAATTTATCAATATTATTATGTAAATATGACAACATTTGTTTTGATAAAGCTTGTTTTCTCCATAAATCCAAGTCCATCAGAATAACACCAGAATTAAAATATGGCGATTTAAATTTATGGAATGAATACTCTGGAGTCATACCATCTGGGATCATGCCCGCTACTTTGCCATTTAATCTTGTATTATAAAGAGGCAATAAATCCTTCAAAACAAGAATATCTGCGTCTAAATATAAAACTCTTTTAACATCCTTCGGCAATAAATCCGGTAATAATATTCTTGCTATAGAAATTGAAGTTAAACGACCCAACCACTGACGACTATCAAAAAAATTTATTCCTTTATCTAAAACATCAGTATTTATATTAATAAAAGTAACTTCGTGGCCTCTATCTTCAACATATTTTTGCATTTGCAATTTTTGTCTTTCAGAAAAATCACTTTCTACAATATAAAACATATAATCAGAATTTGAGGTATTATTTTTTAAAATAGAATTAATAGTCAACATTGTAAAAAGATGATAATTTTTATCCACTGTAAATGCAACATTGATAGTATTTTTAGCCTCTGCAATGGTTGGCATTATGAAAATAAAACATAATAAAAAACAAAATATAAATGCTTTCTTTATAAAATTAATCATCTTATATTCTCCTAATTAGAAAATTCTATCATAATTATCAAGTAATTAAATACATTTTAAGAAGTATTTTTAATAACTTATTATTCAAAAATTATTGACAAGACCTTACGAAACTAATATAATGACGTTATAATAAGAGAAAAGGAGTTGAATATTATGATAAAAACAAATAAACATGGCTTCACTTTAGCAGAAGTTTTAATTACTCTTGGTGTAATCGGTGTTGTAGCAACATTAACTCTACCTAACGTTATGGCGAGTTATGCAAAACGTTCCCAAGTTGCGCAATTACAAAGATCAGTAAACGCTGTTACTAACGCAGCACAAAACTACTTACTTGAAAACAACGCTGACTCACTTAATGATATTTATTTTGATACAGACAAATTTATTTCAGAATATTTAGGTGCAGCACACGTTGGAAACCTCGGTTCTGCAATGACAGAATACTATAGAAGTGTTAGCAACCCTGACTATACTAGTTATGTTAGAGAAGTAATTAATAGCAGTATCGGTGGAAATTACGCTTATTCTGATTATGCTTGTGGAAAACTTGATACTGGAGCAACAATTTGCGTTTCATATGGTATACAACCTGACAACAATCGTGCTGTAGTGGTTGACGTAAATGCTAGTGCTGGTCCAAACGTATATGGTAGAGATTTATTCACAATGGGACTTAATAAAAAAGGTAAAATAGTTGCTTCTGCCGGTTCTGGTGGCGGCGGTTACGAATACGGTTTTGGTGGCTCAGGTGGCGGTTGCTTAAATTCTGCAGGTAATTGCTTCGGTCAAATCGTTCATGACGGATGGCAAATGAAATACTAATAAAATTTTTACAGTAAAAAAGAGGTTCTGAAGAACCTCTTTTTTTATTTAATTAATTTACAACTTTCATTTTTACATAGAACAAATCAAATGGACTAAATAATTCTCTACCAATTTTGTATTTTTTTAGTAAACTTACATATCTTTCTTTCTTTAATTTTATAATTTTTACATAATCATCATACATTTTCTTAAATACAAGATGATGTTTATATAGTTTTAATTCTTCACTCGTATCCCAATAAAGCATATATAATAATTCTGCTCTATTATAAGGCTTGTTGAAAAGCCACGGCTTTACAGGGCCAATATAGTGGATTATTGAATCTGGATTGTATCCAATATCAACCATGTGAACACCAGCAATAGTTTGATTATTCCACTTTTGAGGAATTTGTTTAATTTCCTTATTTAAAACTACATTAATTAAATCTTGGTCAGGGTATAGAAATTTTTCATTTTTATCTTTATCACTATTAAACAAAAATCTATCTATATTATTTTGCAAATATGCCAACATTCTCTCTGCAGTTTTTGTTTGTCGACATTTATTTAAATCCATTAAGATTACACCAGAATTATAGTACATATTTATTTTTCGTTTTTCTAGCGCTTCTCCCATTTGAGAAATATTCATCGCCATACCAAAAGGTTTACCGTCTAATTTTAATGTGTATAAATCTTTCAAATCAGCCGTTACAAGAATATCACCATCTAAATATATAACCCTGTCGACATCTAATAAATTAGGTAACATTATTCTAGCAATTGCAATCGGGGTAATACGATTTGAAAAAGCAAACAAATATTGACCTTTATCAATTGTATCTGTGTCAATATGAATAAAATCAATTTTTGAATCAAATAAATTTTTTTTATTTACCTGAGCAATAAATTTTTTCATTTTATTTTTATTTTGTTCTGTAATATTGTTTTCAATAATATAAAAGTGATAATTTGAACTTGAAATATTATTATGCAATATAGAATTAATTGCTAACATTGTATAAATTGGATAATTATTATCAATAGTAAAGGCCACATTAACTGTATTTACAGGTTTTGCCGAGACCATTACAGGCAGAAACAACATTATAAAAACTGTTAGAATAAACTTTTTCAAATTTCCTCCTTAACATTATAAACTTTTATCATTATATAAGTACAAATCATCAAATACAGAACAAAAATTATTCCGAAATACCAAAGCATATCCAATTTACCAATAGAAAATTTAGAAGAAATCAACATAACTGCTGCCAAAAATCTGGAAATTAAATTATTTATTGACATTAAATTCCCTCTATTTTCCATTGCAACAAATTTTTGCAAACGACTTACATGCAAAATTGTAAAAACTAACTGACAACCAATTATTAAACATAATATAAGAATTAAAATTGCAACAACAACTACACTTGGCAATTTTATCGCTGCAAATACACAAACGAAGGCCAAAATATACAATAAATACAGTGGCCTTATTAATTTTCTTAAATCAAATTTTCGCAAAAATTTACTTGAAATAATTCCGGACAAAGCCCTTATTCCATGGTTAGAAAATGCCACTACTCCAAATAAAAATATTGGTGCAAAAGCATTTTGTAATAATGGCTGAAAACTAACAGCAAATAATATTGATAATGATGTTAACAAACCAGAATAAATAATATGCCATTTTATCAATTCGTTTGAATATAAACTTTTGGTATTAACAACAAATTCTTTGATTTTATTTTTAACACTTTCAATATTCTTTTTTGCAGGCTTAATTGCTGGCAAAGATAACAACAAAATAATGCTTACAAAAATAAACAATGCCTCAGTAAATAATAATTTACCAGAACCAAATCTTGCATATAAATAAGTACCTAAAATTGCAGCAATTGCAGTTCCTAAAGCAAGATAAAAATGTAAATATCCATAATATTTAACCATCATATCTGGTTTTTTTCTTTTATTTAAATAATCATACAAATACCCTGGCATTGCATTATCTAACATAACTTTTGCGATAGCAAATAAAATTTCCCCAAATAAAATTACATAATAACCATGAAAATTAATCCAGCAAGTTAGAACCGTAAAATATAACAAACAAGAAATTATCAACAAATATTTTCTTGATATTGCATCAGAAATATAACCTACAGGAATTTCAGATAAAATAGATGTTAAATAAAAAATTCCTTGAAAAAAGAATAAATGTTGTGCTGTTAAGCCATTCTCTTGATAAAAAAGTAATGTAACCGGTGTTAATAAAAGAATAGACCTCAACAACAAGGCCAAATTAAAATCAAATATAAAAATATCATATTTATCAAATATTTTTGTACGCATTTAATTTATCCTACTAACTCCATATATTCATATAATAAACACAACAAAAATATTGGCAAAAAGCCATAAGTAAACATCCTTGTATCTTTTTTACGTGTTACAAATATAATATTCAAAATTAAAAATCCCAAAATTAATGCATATATAAATGCTTTTGAAGAATTAAAAGAATAGGAACCATAAATGTTCACAAGAGATTTTTCAAAATAAATATCTAAAAAA
>JAZRSZ010000043.1:0-28348 GCA_045651695.1 Candidatus Gastranaerophilaceae bacterium | reverse complement strand
CAAATTAGAGAAAAATTATGGTAAAATGTATTTATGAATGCAGATAAAATTGGTTTAATTAAATATATTATTCTAATAATGGCAATTTCGTTATTGCCATTATTAGATGCCAGTTTTTTATTTGTACTTTCTATGGCGGCGGGTGGTGTTGAGCCAGATAGTGAGAAATATTTTTTGATTATTGTCTTATTGTTATTAATAGTAGTTCCGTTTGTTTATTTGAGTTCGCTTATATTAATTACAAGATTTGCAATAAAACGACATTGGAGTAAATATTTAGATTATTTTTTTAATAATATGTCATTAAATACTCTAATATTCTTTTTGAGTATTATTACGATATGTATTTATCTGTTTTTCAATTGGTTTAATGGAGTTTGGTGGTTATATTTGTGCCTTTGTGTTGTGCCAACATACATAATAATCTACATAACAAATTTATGTATTTTTTTGACTAATGTTGTTAAAAATTTAAAGAACAAGTAGAATTAAGTTTACAAAATGTGTGAAAATTAATAATAAAAAGAGGCTTCAACTGAAGCCTCTTTTTATTATATATATAATTTATTGTCTAACTTTGTTTTCTTCGCCTTTGATTAAGCGTTTAATATTTTCTCTATGTAAATATATAATATATGCAGCGCCTAATGCACAGTAGCAAATGTATGCGATAGGAGCGCCCATTAACCACATTATGATAGGTGAAATTGCAAGTGCGACGATAGAGCCCAAAGAAACATATTTAGATATATATGTAATTGTTGCCCAGATTGCTGCAATGATTAAGCCAACTTGCCAGTTTAACGCGATGATTGTTCCAACGCCAGATGCAACTGATTTACCGCCTGTAAATTTCAAAAATATTGATTTGCTGTGCCCTAAAATTACTGTTACGGCTGCCAAAACAGGTAATAAACCGATTTCTGCAAATGATTTTGCAAGTAGTACTGTTAAAACTACTGGTGTTGCACCTTTTAGGGCATCTAGTAATAAAACAATAAAGAACCACTTTTTGCCCATGACTCTTTTTACATTTGTTGCTCCTGTTGAGCCAGAACCTATTGTTCTAATATCTTGTCCGGTGAATAGTTTTACTACAATATATCCCGTTGGGATAGATCCAACTAAATATGATAACAAAATAACTGTTACAATTTCTATGATTTGTAAACCAAATCCTAATTCCATAATATACTCTCCCTTTTCTAGTATAGTCATTATATCATATAGATTTGTGTTTGTCATTTTATTAATATATTATTAAAAAGTGTAACATCTTTTTTTCAAAAAAACGTAACGGACTTTACAAAAAAAGATTTTGTGTTACGATTGATATGTTAGAAAATTAGTAGTGTATAAATATAAGGGAGCAAAAATGAAAAAGATTTTAAGTTTATTATTACTATCTAGTTTGCTTTTTAGTTATTCAGGAGTAGCAGCATTTGCTATTCAAGACACTAAACAAGCAAAAGCTTTGCAAGCGACTCCAAATGCAAGAAGTTTAGAATTGGCTTTTGTATTTGACGGTCCATCTGACAAAAATGCTCAAGTATTGAAAACTTTCCAAGCAACAATTACAAGATCATTATTGCCAGATTTCAAAGCAGTATTTCCAAACGAATTGATTTTTACAGGCGATTGGTCAGAAGCAGGTGTTGCTAGTGCATCACAAAAAGCATTGAACTCAAGAGCAAAAATGGTTATTTCACTTGGTTACATGTCAAGTGCATATTTGCTAAAAGCAAAACCAAACAAATTCGTTGTTACAGTTGATGAATACGGTTTGAGAGATATGGGTAGCCCAGCATTCTTTAACCCTGTTAAGCAATATGTAAACGATTTTATTTTATTCAAAAAATTAGTTCCAACTCAACACAAAACAGCAATTCTTATGAACGAAAGTTACTATGCAATGCAAAAAGATTGGAACGCAGTTATTAAGAAAAAATTTGCTGAAAAAAATTTAGATATGGATTTCATGGTAATTCCTGTTAGCAGCAAAAATGTTAACGGTGCAATTTCAAAAATCGCATCAGATGTTGATTCAGTTTATGTAACACCATTATTCAACTTATCAGTTGAACAAAGAAAAGAATTATATAGCAAGTTGAACGAAAGAAAACTTCCTACATTCTCTTCATTAGGTCAAGAAGACGTTAAATTAGGTGCATTGATGGGTACATCAACTCCTGATTTAGACAGAAAATTAGCAGAAGCAACAATGTTCAATATCCAAGGATATTTACACGGTGCTCCTGTTAAAACAGAAAGAGTTTCATTCTATGATGATGAAATCATTTTCTACAACAAAGATACAGGTGCTGAATTAGGTTTTGCAGAACACTTAAGATTATTAAACAACTGTGAAATCATTACAAACAAACCAGTTCCACAATACGACTTGACTTATGTATTCAACAGAATGGAAGAAAGCAACTTGGATATTGCACAAAAGAAATTCTTAGTTGATGCAGCAAGACGTTCAACAGTAAGTGCATACTTAAAATACTTACCAACATTAAGATTAGATTTGGGTTATCAAACATATAACAGCGATTACGCTTATTCATACTCAAATGTACCTCTAAGAGCAGGTTCATTCACAGTAGGTATGGATCAAATGTTATATGCACCAGACCTAGTAACCAACATTATCGTTAAGCATAAAAAATTAAAATTTGACAAAGCAGAAAGAGTTTTGACAGAACAAAACATGGGTATGCAAGTTGCAAACTTATACTTAGATGTATTGATGCTTGAAAATATGCTTAGAGTTCAGGAAGAGTACTTAAAAGAAACACGTGAAAACTTGACAATTGCTAAAGTTAGAGCACAATCAGGTCTATGCGGAAAAGAAGAGCCATTACAATGGGCTGGTAAAGTTAGTGATGCTGAAAAGAAATTATTAACTTTGAAAGCAGACTACAGAAACGCAAAAATTAGCGTAAACAAATTATTGTACAAAGATCAAAAAGAAGATTACACATTCAAACCAGTTACAGCAAAAGATCCAGCATTCTTCTCATCTGATCTTAACATCATTGACTATGTAATGACACCAGAAAACTTGGCTAAATTTACAGATATGATGGTTGAAGAAGCAATATTCCTTGCTCCTGAAACAACAAAACTTAAAGCAGCAATTGCTATGAAAAAAGCAGAAATGGCTAACTACGCTCAAAAATTCGTAATGCCAAATGCTAAAATGTCATTGGAATACGGTACAGTATTTGATAGATTCTTACCTTATGAATCTTCAGGTCACCAACAATTACAAGGTGGTGTTGTAGGACCAAATCTTGCAGGTGCATTGGCGCAAGGTTTGGGCGCTCAAGCAGCAGGGCAATATGCTCTTCAACAAGGTGCTAATTCACCTTATTTGAACTTGAACAAAACATCAGGCAGATTCTTGATTGCTGCTCAATGGAAACCAATTGAAGGTGGTCAAAAATTCGCTGAAATCGCAAGATGTAAGGCTGAATTAAATCAACTTAACGCTTACTTAGAAGAAGTTAATACTGAAATCGAAAGAAACGTTCGTGAAGTTATTAACAGAGCGATTGCAAAATATTTCGTAATCGAAAAATCATACAAAGCTATGTTTGCAGAAGGTGAAAGTTACCAAACAGTTAAAGCAAAATATGCTCAAGGTCAAGCACCTATCGCTCAATTAGTTGAAGTTCAAAACAACTACTTAAAATCTAAAGTAGAAGCAATGAACTCACAATATGAATTCTTCAAAGAAGTATTATGGGTACAAAGAGGCTTAGTATCAATTAACTGGACTAAGGCTACTAAAGAGGCTAAGGAATGGATTCAAAATATTCCTAACGTCCTACCTGTAGGAAAAGACTTTACATTGTAAATCATATTTCAGGGAGCCGCAAGGCTCCTTTTTTTTGTGTAATATTTTTTGTAACAATTTCTTAACAAACATTAAATTTTTTCTATAGAAATGCCGTAAATACATGCAGTATAACAAGGAAAGGATACTCATGGGATTAGCGGCAGGACAAGCAAGACTATTAAGCATAACGGCTAGGCTCTCAGATAACGAGCATAGTTCGCAGTCTTTGGCGTATGCAAAACAACGCTTGGCAGATTCTGCTGGACAAATTACTAATGAATATAATGAAGCATTAGATGCGACAAAATTGACAGTACTAACAGGATTTAACGGATCAGTACCGAATTATACAGATATTTCGTACGGTTTGATGACAGGCTTGAATACAGTTGCTTGCGGCAAACAGTATGTAGTAACAGATAATAAAGGGCGTATATTGGTTTCAAACGACATAGCAGAAAAATTTAAAATGAGTGGTGGCGATATCAATTATTTTATTGAAAATGTAGAAGTAAATGGCAAAAGTGGTCATTCTCAAGTTGATATTTTAATCAATAATACAAATCACGACTCCGCAGAAGTAATACAAAAAAGAAAAGAAGCTTGGGAAAAATATTTTATTTCAGTGGGTCAGACTCCTGCAGAAGATTTATATGGTTCAAATGTTAAAATTTATGCTACTGACAAAGATTACGTTTATGGCGAAGATGAAAATGGAGTTCCACAAACGAGTATTCATCCTGTACCAATTCTTGCAATTGAAAAAGGTAATAATACATCAGATAGGATAATAATTAACTATGATGGCACAACTCAAGAGCAAAGAGAGTTGTATGATTATGCAATGGCATTGACTCATGCAGCAACAGATTATCAAAATTATCCGCAAGATTGCCCAAATACTATAGCCGCAGATCCAGCAAATGCAGATGCAGTAAATTATTTGAAAAATATATTCTATCAAATGCAAGCATTTGGATATGTAACATCAGAAGAAGCGTTCCATTTGACAGAAGCAGATAGTTTACACGATAACAAATGGTTTGAAGAACAGTTGAAGCAAGGTAAATTATTCTTGAAATCATATTCAGCATCAGAAAAAACATTTATGCCAACGACATTGAGTGATGACAGTGCAATCCAAGAAGTAGAAGACGAAAGAAAAATTGCTATGGCAGAGGCTAAATACACTCAAGATATGGAACAATTAGAACGCCAAGACCAAAAATTCGACTTAGAATTGAAGAAACTAGACACAGAACACAATGCACTACAAACAGAATATGACGCATTAAAATCTGTTGTAGATAAGAATATTGAAAAAGCATTCAATGCGTTTAGTTAAGGATTTAATTCAACTATTTCGTCTTCTGAAATAATGTTTTTACCGATAGATTTTTCAAGTTCTGCTTTTGCTGAATTGTATTGATAAAGCGCTTGGTAATAAGTCAATTGTGCATTTTCATACATTATTTGTGAATCTTTTAACTCAGTTGGGCTTGCTTCTCCTACACGATATCTGCCGTATGAAAGTTCATAGTTTTCTTTTGCTTGTTTAACTTGCAATAATGCAACAGGCATTTGATTTTTCTTTTCCTGAAGTTTCAAATAAGCATTTTGAATTTCTAAATAGATTGTGTTTTGTGTGTTTTGTGAGTTTGCAAGTTCTTTGTCGTACAAATATTTTGCTTCTTTAATAGTGTTTCTTATCAGCATTCCGTTAACTGTTGGAAAACTTAAGTAACCACCAAAGTTGTAACCGTAATTTGATGTCCAATTTTTACCACCGATTTGATATTGACCTTCAACTGATAAAGTTGGAAAATATGATTTTTTAACAAGTTTAACGGTTTGTCTTGCACTTTCCACTTTGATTTCTGCTAATTTTAGTTCAGGTCTTGCATCTCTTGCAATATCAAGTGCATCATCAAAGGTTATATCTAGCGGTCTATATTGAAGTTTGTCTGTGGTATTGTATTTTTCAATATATGGAATCCCCATTACGTTATTTAATCTTGCTATAGCCAAGTTTACGGCATTATCTGCTTGGATTAATTTTAATTTTGCGCTGCTTAAATTTGATTCAGCAATAGTAACATCAACTTTTGGATTCATACCAATTTCGTAAAATGCTTTTGCTTGATCGTAAAATAATTGGAATTTATCTACTGTATCTTTTGCAACACGTTTTGCTTCGTATGCGTATAGCAAATTGAAATAAGCATCTTTTGTTTTATAAATAACATCGTTAATAATACCTGTTAATGATGTCTTGTAACCTTCATAATCAAGTTTTTTAATTGTCGCTTGGTTTTGAGTTACACCAAAGTCATAAATCATTTGTTGTAATGAAACTTGCCCCAATACAAAGTAATTGAATATCAAGTTTCTACCTAATGCATCTGACAATTGAAGTTGTTTAATTCTTGTGTAGCCCGTTTGCCAACTTACTTGTGGAAAATAATTTGACCAAACTTGTTTAATCCTTGCGTCTGATGCCAAGATATCTTGGAATGCTGCATTGATTTGAGGATTATTTCCTAATGCAAGTTCTATGCAGTTTTCTAATGTTAAATCAATGTTTTTTTCAACAGATCCCGAAATCACGTAATCTGAAGATTTCTCTGTTAAAGGAAGAACTTTGTCTGAATGTGGATATTCATTTGGCAAAATTTTATTCCCGATATCTTCTGCCGCAAATGCGGGTATCATTGACATATATAAAATCATTAATAATATTTTTTTAAGCATTATTTGTCCTTTTTAATTTGTTTGCTATTTTGAGTTTACCTTCCTCGACTAATACATAAAATGCCGGTACAAGATACGTTCCGATAAACGCAACTGCTATCATACCGCCGAATACTGTCATACCAACGGAGTGTCTGCTCGCTGCACCTGCACCGTGTGCAAATACCAATGGTAATAAACCTAATATGAAAGCAATATTTGTCATCATTACTGCTCTAAATCTTAATTTAGCAGCGTGTAAAGCAGCTTCTCTGATTTCCATTCCTGCTTCGTGTGCATCTTTTGCAAATTCAATAATCAAAATTGCTTGTTTTGTACTTAAACCTAATAACATTACAAGACCGATTTGTGAATACAAATCAAGAGCATAACCAAATATGTATTGGAAGAATAATGCCCCAAATAACGCTATTGGAGATACCAACAATACTGCTATCGGTAAAATCCAACTTTCATACAATGCAACTAGGAACAAGTATACAAAAACTACTGACATTACCAAGATAGGTAAAATTTGTCCTGACGATTCGTGTTCTTGAAGTGAACTTCCTGACCAAGCATAACCCATATCTTTTGGTAAAAATTCACCTGATAATTTTTCCATAATATTCATTGCTTGACCTGATGACACACCCTCTTTTGCAGAACCATTGATTTTAATAGATGGATACATATTAAATCTTGTTCTACTATATGGTCCAACTACGTTTTTGATTTTTAACATAGAAGCCAATGGAACCATCTGTCCATAGTTGTTTTTAACATATATTTTATCTATATCTGCAGGTGTTGCCCTGAAATCAGAATCTGCTTGCATATATACACGGTAAACACGTCCGTATTTATTGAAGTCGTTAACATAAGATTTACCGAAGTAGCCACCAAGTGCGCTATAAATTTCTGTTAAAGAAACGTTTTGTGCGAGTGCTTTTTGCATATCAATATCGAGTAATAGTTGTGGCAAGTTCGCAGTGTATGATGTGTATATCATAGAAAATTCAGGCTGTTTGTTAGTTTGTGCTATGAATTTGATTGCTTCATCATACAATTCTTGACCAGATCTGTTGCCTTTGTCTAATAATTGATATTCAAAACCCCCGAACATACCTAAACCAGAAATTGCTGGAGGTGAAAATGCTGCGATTGTTGCAGAAGGATAATTCGCAAAACGTTGTCTTATTATTCTAAGAATTCCCTCTGAAGATTCTGCTTTTGATTTACGTTTTGACCAAGGCTCTAATTGTGAAACAATTAATGCTGTGTTTTCACCCTCAAACCCAATCAAACTGATTGTACCTCCGATTCCTTTTATGCTAAGTAATTGCCCCTCAACTTCATCCGCAACAGTTCTTGTTCTAGATGCTGATGAACCCTCTGGTAATTGGATTTGTGTGAAAATTGCCCCTCTATCTTCTGATGGCAAAAATCCCTTTGGTATAAGTACAAACATTAATAATAAAAGTGCGACAATTCCAACAAAAACAATACCTGTACTTTTTGCGGAATCGATGAATGCCTTTGCACCACCTAAATATTTGTCACGAATATTATTAAACCAATTGTCAAATTTTTTGATAAATTCAAAATCGGTTTTTTCTTCACCTGATTTCAATATAATAGAGCATAATGCTGGAGATAAAGTTAGTGCAACAACAGTTGAAAGACCTATTGAAGACGCAATACACAAAGCAAATTGTCTAAACATTTGCCCTGTAATACCTGACATAAATGATACAGGCACGAATACTGCCATTAAAACTAATGAAGTTGCAAGTACAGCCCCAAAAACTTCCTTCATTGTAATTTCTGTTGCTTCGACTCTATCTTTACCTTCTTGAATATGTCGTTGAGTGTTTTCTAATACTACGATGGCATCGTCAACAACAAGCCCAACGGCAAGTACTAAACCGAATAATATCAATAAGTTAATTGAAAATCCCAAGAAGTGCATAAAAATAAATACACCGATTAATGAAACCGGAATCGCACAGAATGGGATAATAGCGGCTCTAAAACTTCCCAAGAACAAATATGTTACAAGTCCAACAAGTATAATTGCAAGTGCAATTGCACTTATAACTTCTTTAATAGACTCTCTAACAAATTCTGTTTCATCGTGTTGGACTTCATACACAATGTCTTGTGGAAAACTTTTACTTAGTTCTTCCATTCTTTTTTGGATTTTATTTGATAATTCAATAGCATTAGCCTCTGGCATTTGACTGATTGATATAACTGCTGAATTTTTACCATTTATTCTTGAATAGAAAGAGTAACTTTCTGCACCTAATTCAACTCTCGCAATATCTTTTAATTTAATTCTAGAGCCGTCAGGTTTTGAACGAACAATGATTTCTTCAAAATCTTTAACATCATCAAGGCGGCCTTTAGTTCTCATTGTTAATTTGATTAACTGTTCATCTTTCATTGGTTCAACACCTAAATCACCTGCTGGTGATTGCGTGTTTTGGGTTTGAATTGCTGCAGAAACTTCACTTACTGATACGCCTAAGTTAGCCATTTTTGTAGCGTCTAACCATATACGCATTGAGTAATCAGAAGAACCAAATACTGCTACTTTACCAACACCCTTAATACGAGCAAGTTCATCTTTAATATATATTGATGCATAGTTTGCAATATATAAACTGTCATATGTCCCGTTTGGAGAGTTTACTGATATCATTAAAATACCAGGGCCACCAAGTGATTTCCTAACTGATAAACCGTATCGTTTAACTTCTTCTGGAAGTCTTGGGGTTACTAATTGAAGTTGGTTTTGTACGTTTACCAAAGCCATATCTGGATCGGTTCCGATTTGGAAATATATTGTTAATTGATATTGCCCGTTTTGTGATGTTGATGTCATATAAAGCATATTGTCAACGCCGTTTAATTGTGCTTCGACAGGTGCTGCAACAGTTGATTCAACAACATCTGAACTCGCTCCTGCATAAGTTGCTGTTACAACAACTTGTGGTGGAGTAATTGAAGGGTATTCTTCCAATGGTAAATTGTTTACTAGTAATATCCCTGCAAGCATAATTACTAGCGATATTACAATCGCTAGTTTTGGACGTTTAATAAACAAATTCCCCGTTTTATTTTCTGTCATTATTTATCCTTTTTTTGTTCATTAATTTTTATTTTAGCCATTTCTTCTGGCGAAACTACATTTACTTTCTGGCCAGGAACTATTTTTTGTAAACCTTCAGTGACAATTTTATCGCCTATGGAAACTCCCTCTGTAACAATCCAATTTTTACCAGATTGTCCTGCTGTTTTTATATATACAAGTTTAGGAATGTTTTGGTCGTCAATTTCATAAACATATTTCCCTGCTTGATTTTCTTGAACAGCTGTTTGAGGGACAATAGGAACGCTTACTTCATTATTAGAGTATAGTTTTACATTAACAAAATCCCCGTGTAATAATTCATCGTTTGGATTCTCAAAAGTTGCACGAAGTGTTACTGTCCCTGTTGATTGTTCAATTTTATTGTCTTGAAAATCTTGTACTCCATCTAAAGAGTATTTTGTTCCATCATTAAAATACAATTCTACTTTTCTGTTTTTATTATTGTTTTTATCTGCTTCAGCTAATGCGTTATAATCACTTGAATTAATTGGAAAAGTTACATAAATTGGATTTGTACTATTTATTGTTGTAAGAGCACCAGAACTTGGTGTAACATAGTTTCCAACCGTAACTGTTATTATACCAACTTTGCCGTTAACAGGTGATTTTACTTGAGTGTAGCCATAATTTCTTTGAGTATCATTGTATGTTGCTTGTGCTGATGCTAACTGTGCTTTTAAAGCGTCTCTTTGTGCTAAAATTTCGTCGTATCTTGCTTTTGCAATGTAGTCTTGTTTTACAAGTTCGCTTGCACGAGCAAGTTGTTTTTCTGCAAATTCTAGTTGAGATTTGATATTGGCAACATTTGCGTTTGCAACATTGACTGTGTTCATATATTCAGTTGGTTCAATCTGGAATAATACTTGACCTGCTTTTACATAATCGCCTTCTTTAAAGAAACTTCTTTGTAAATATCCAGCAATACGTGCAAGCACGTCAACTCTGTATTGCGCAGTTACTCTACCAGGTGCTTCAAATGTTCTTGTGATTTTTTCTTCTTTTACTTCTTCAACTTGAACGCTTGGTGCTGGTCTCATTTTCATTGCTCTTGCTTGGAAAAATCCAACTATTGAACTAAAGAAAAATTTCAACGCAATAGCCGCAATTATTACTGTTAAAATTATAACTATATTTTTTTTCATTTTCTCTCCTCAAAGTCTATTTTATAAAAAAATGATATCAAAAAACCATTGAAATATCAATAGTTATAGTATTTATAATCCTATTGTTGATTTGAATTTACAGGGTTTTTATAAAAGAAAGCATATCAGCCATAGCATTGGCTCTATGTGACACTTTATTCTTTGTTTCTTCAGATAAATCAGCCATAGTTTCACCAAACCCATTAACAATAAATACAGGGTCATATCCAAAACCATTTGTTCCAGATTGCATTGTCGCAATTTCTCCGTGGCACTCTCCTTTTGAGATATGTAATATTGTCCCATCTACATCTAAAAGGGTCATTACGCAAACGAATTTTGCTTTTCTATTGGTATGTGGCTCAAGTTCGTGTAATATTTTATTAATTTTTTCTTGTTGTGTTCCGGCATATCTTGCTGAATATAAACCAGGTGCACCATTTAATGCTTCTACGCATAAGCCAGAATCATCTGCAAGAGAAAGTTTACCGCTCACTCTGTTTGCTTCTTTTGCTTTTATATATGAGTTTTCTTCAAAAGTAGAACCGTTCTCAATAGGATTAAAATTACTGTTTGGCAAGATAAAATCAATCCCGCTTCCTTTTGTTATTTCTTTTAACTCTTCTAATTTATGAGGATTTCCTGTTGCAAAAACTATTTCCATTTTTATTTCCCGTATCTTCTGTGCCTATTCGCAAACTCTTCAACTGCAATTGCTAATGAATTCTCGTCGAATTCAGGCCAAAACTGTTCTGTTACATATATTTCTGAATATGCAATTTGCCACAATAAATAATTAGAAACTCTCATTTCTCCACCTGTTCTGATTAACAAGTCAGGGTCCGGAATTCCATTTGTGTATAGTTCTTTTGAAATAATCTCTGCATTTATTTCACATGATTTGTAGCCTTTTTCAATAATATTTTTAACGGCTTGTACAATTTCATTCCTAGAACCGTAATTAAAGGCAATCTGAAGATGAACACCTGTATTATCTTTTGTATATTCAGAAGACTCTTTTAATGTCGCTTGTAATTTTTCTGATAATTGTTGTGTGTCTCCAATAAAACTCATTACAACATTATTTTTGTGCATTTCTTTTAATTCATTTTTTAATGTACTAGCAAGTAAATCCATTAAAAAATCAACTTCTTCTTTTTTTCTGTTCCAATTTTCAGTTGAAAACGCATAAACAGTTAAATATTTTATTCCAAAATTATTACAAGCCTTTAGGATGGTTTTTAAAGATTCAACACCTTTTTTGTGTCCCATAGCACTTGGCAAATTTTTCCCTTTCGCCCAACGACGATTACCATCCATAATTATAGCAACGTGTTTTAAATTACTTTGTTCTACTAGATTTTTAACATTGTTTTCTAAAGTTTTCATATCTCAGATTATAGCACAAAGACACCGTTTTCACGATGCCTTCTTTATATATTATGTGTGATTATTTTTGTGCGTTATGCAGCAACTTGTTCTACGTTACTTTTTTTCTTTGTGAAAAATTCTTTAACTTTTCCACATTTTTCTTTTGTCCAATCCCAAGCCTTTTTAGAAAAATCAGTTATTTTACTCCAAACATTTTTAGAAAAATCAACAACTTTATTCCAGCAATTTTTAACTCCGTTTATAAATTTGTTAACTTTTACTTTTGATTTTTTGCAGGATACTGCACCCGAAAGAATTTCGTTAAATGCTTCTTGTGCGTTTGTTGTACCTTTGTCTAATACTTTATTTAGAGTTCCTGAGGCTCTGTATGCCATTTTTTTACCGATTTTTTGTGCTGGGGTTGATGTGATTGAATGAATTGCAGAGATCATAAGTTTTACCTTTCTTGATTTTGTTTATATAAATCTTTAATGTCTCTAAAAATAAAAATTGCGCATGTTTTACAAAAGATTAAAATTTCTTAACAAATTTTGGGAATAAAAAAAAGGAACATTTAATAATGTTCCTTCTCTTCTTTTGAATAGACCTGTTTTTATTTCATCTTATGAACAACCAGAATAACCACAATTTAAGCAAATGAAACAACCTTCAGCCATTTCAATTGAGTTACCACATTCTGGACAAACCATTTTTTTGATTTCACCAGTTGGTTGAGATGATGTTTTTTCAACAACTTTTTCTACTTTAACTTCTTCAACTTTTGCTTCTTCTTTTTTCTTTGTTAAGTTCATTGGTTGAATAGGTCTGCAGTTGTTTCTGTAAACAGTAATACCTTTTAAGTTGTTTTCGTGAGCCAATACATATGTTTCCATAATGTCTTCACGAGAAGCACTTTCAACGAAGTTTACTGTTTTTGAAACTGCGTTATCAGTGTGAAGTTGGAATGCTGCTTGCATCTTTACGTGCCAGTATGGAGAAACATCGTGTGCTGTTGCAAAGATTTTTTTAGTTGTTTCATCAATACTTTCGATGTGTGCAATAGTACCTTCCTCAGAAATTCTTCTCATAACGTCATCTGAATAGAAGCCGTGTTTAATTGCATATTCTTTGAAGATTGGGTTAACTTCTAACAATTCTGTTCCATCCATTACGTTTCTCATAAATACAAGACCGAATAATGGTTCAACACCACCAGAAGCACTTGCTATCATTGAGATTGTACCTGTTGGTGCAATACAAGTTGTAGTAGCGTTTCTGATACCGTGAATTTTAATTAATTCATCAAGTTCTTTCCATTGTTCATCAGAAATTTTGCCTGCTGATTTACCTTTGTATTTGTTGTATAAGAAATCTTTTCCATCATAAATACTTCCTGTAAAATTGTGGAATCTGCCACGTTCTTTTGAAAGTTCGATTGATTCACATTTAGAAACGTAATCGATAAATTCAATAATTTGACCAGCAAGTTTTGTACCTTCTGAAGATGCGTATGAAATGTTCATTTTCATAAGCATATCAGCCCAACCCATTACACCAAGACCGATTTTTCTGTTGTTAGTAACCATTTCAGAAATTTGAGGTAATGGATAGTTGTTTACTGCAATAACGTTATCCAAGAAACGAATTGCTGTTCTTGTTGTTTCTGCTAATAAATCCCAATCAACTTGGCCATCTTCAGTTACCATTCTGTTTAAGTTGATTGAACCCAAGTTACAAGCTTCGTATGAAAGCAATGGAACTTCACCACAAGGGTTTGTTGATTCAATTTGACCAACCAATGGAGTTGGGTTATCAGCGTTCATTTTGTCAATAAAGATAATACCAGGTTCACCTGTTCTCCAAGCACCATCAACAATTAAGTTGAATACGTAGTTAGCATCAAGTGTACCAGCGACTTCACCTGTGTGAGGTGCAATCAATTCATATTCAGTATTATTTTTTACTGCTTCCATGAATTTGTCTGTTATTGCTACTGATATATTGAAGTTATTTAATTTTGAAGTGTCGTTTTTGCAGTTAATAAATTCTAAAATATCTGGGTGGTCAACTCTTAAAATACCCATGTTAGCACCACGACGAGTACCACCTTGTTTTACTGCTTCAGTTGCAGCGTTGAAAACTTCCATAAATGAAACTGGGCCAGAAGAAACACCCATTGTTGATCTTACAACGCTGTTTTTTGCTCTCAAATTAGAGAATGAAAAACCTGTACCACCACCTGATTTGTGGATTAGAGCGGTATTTTTAACTGTTTCAAAAATACCTTCCAATGAATCTTCAACAGGAAGAACAAAACACGCTGCCAATTGGCCTAGTTCTCTACCTGCATTCATTAATGTAGGTGAGTTTGGCATAAAATAGCAGTTAGTGATTGCTTTGTAAAATCTTTCTGTTAACTCATCTACATAACTTTGGCTAGCACCAAATTTCAAATCACCAGATGCTATAAAACTTGCAACACGTCTGAACATGTCAGCAGGTTTTTCTGTTGGAATGCCATTCTTATCTCTTTTTAAATATCTCTTTTCCAATACTTTTACTGCGTTTTCGGATAAACATACATCTTCAATACACATATTTTCTGCCACTTTCGCCTCCAAAATTTTTATTAAATATACCCCTTTAAAGCATGCCAAAAGCATGACTATTTCTAAATTTTACATCATATAAATTTTGCGTGCAAGGATAATAAGAAACTTTTACATATTTTTGTTAATAACTATTCATCAACTTTTGTAAAGTTTTAAAAGTTTGTCACCAATGAGTTTAATATTGTAACGAATTTGTGTAATTTTTACACTACTTTTCTTGAAAAAAAATATGTTTGTGAGATAATTTTTTTGTAGCTTATAAATAGCAGAAGTACATTAATTTAAATAAAAAAAGGAAAGACAAAAATGGGAAGAAACGTACCTTTAGAGAAAATCAGAAACTTTGGTATTGCCGCTCACATCGATGCTGGTAAAACCACAACAACTGAACGTATTTTGTTTTACACAGGTAAAACACACAAGTTAGGTGAAACACACGATGGTGCTTCAGTTACTGACTTTATGGAACAAGAAAAAGAACGTGGTATTACAATCCAATCTGCAGCGGTAACTGCTGAATGGAAAGGACACCAAGTTAATATTATCGACACCCCTGGTCACGTTGACTTTACAATCGAAGTAGAACGTTCATTACGTGTATTAGACGGTGTTGTTGCTGTGTTCTGTGCTGTTGGTGGTGTTCAATCACAATCAGAAACAGTTTGGAGACAAGCAAATCGTTACGAAGTTCCTCGTATGGTATTCGTTAACAAAATGGACAGAACAGGTGCTGATTTCTACAGAGTTGTAGATCAAATCCAAACTCGTTTGGGTGCTAATGCTGTTCCTATCCAATTACCAATTGGTGCAGAAGATAACTTCACAGGTCTTGTTGACTTGATGACAATGAGAGCAGAAATCTATACTAACGATTTAGGTACAGATATCAGAAATGAAGAAATCCCTGCTGAATTGTTAGAAAAAGCAAAACAATACAGAGAACAAATGGTTGAAAAAATCTCTGAAACTGATGATGATTTAATGATGAAATTCTTGGAAGGTGAAGAACCTACAATTGAAGAATTAAAAGCAGCTTTAAGAAAAGCAGTTTGTACAAACCAAATCGTTCCTGTTTGCTGTGGTACAGCATTTAAAAACAAAGGTGTTCAATTGATGTTGGACGCAGTTATTGATTACTTACCATCTCCATTAGATGTAAAAGCAATCGAAGGTGAATTAGAAGATGGTACTAGAACTGAAAGACACTCAGATGATAACGAACCATTTGCAGCTCTTGCATTTAAAGTTATGACTGACCCATTTGTAGGTCGTTTAACTTTCTTAAGAGTTTACTCTGGTAAATTAACTTCTGGTTCATATGTTCTTAACGCTACAAATGGTAAAAAAGAACGTATTTCAAGATTGGTTCAAATGTATGCTGATCAAAGAAACGAAATTCAAGAAGTATTTGCAGGTGATATCTGTGCAGCAGTTGGTTTGAAAGATACTACAACTGGTGATACATTATGTGATGAAAAAGCACCTATTATCTTGGAAAGAATGGAGTTCCCAGAACCAGTTATTTCTGTTGCTATTGAACCAAAAACAAAAGCAGACCAAGATAAAATGGGTATTGCTCTTCAAAAATTGGCTGAAGAAGATCCATCATTCAGAGTTAAATCTGATACAGAAACTGGTCAAACAATCATTTCTGGTATGGGTGAACTTCACTTAGATATTATTGTTGACCGTTTATTACGTGAATTTAAAGTTGACGCAAACGTTGGTAAACCTCAAGTTGCATATCGTGAAACAATCTTGGGTAACGCTGATCAAGATTCTAAATTTGCTCGTCAATCAGGTGGTAAAGGTCAATATGGTCACGTTAAAATTAGAATTTCTAAAGCAGAAGAAAATGCTGGTTTCGTATTCGAAAACAAAATCGTTGGTGGTGCTATTCCTAAAGAATACATCGAACCTGCTAGAAAAGGTATGGAAGAAGCACTTGAAGGCGGTATCTTAGCTGGATATCCAATGATCGACGTTAAAGTTGAACTTTACGATGGTTCTTACCACGAAGTTGACTCTTCTGAAATGGCATTTAAAATTGCTGGTTCTATGGCTATCAAAGAAGGTTGTAAGAAAGCAAGACCTTGTATTCTTGAACCTATGATGAAAGTAGAAATCGAAATTCCAGACGAATTTACAGGTACTATCATTGGTGACATTTCAAGACGTCGTGGACGTGTTGAAGGTCAAGAACCTCTTGGTAATACAGGTAACGTAATTGTTAGAGCAACTGTTCCATTGGCTAACATGTTTGGTTATGCTACAGACTTGAGATCTAACACTCAAGGTCGTGGAACATTCTCTATGGAATTCCAAAAATACGAACAAGTTCCTGCAAACGTTGAAAAAGAAATCATTGAAAAAGCAGGCGCAAGCAAGTAGTAATTACTAAAATATAAAAAAGCGGTCGAAAGGCCGCTTTTTTGTTGTAATTTATTCTATAAATTCTGACATTATATTATTGCTAATTAAAAAGCCATCAGTGTTAAGTGCATAACCATCAGAATTTTTAATAAAAAATTTATTATATTTATTTAAAGCATTTTTGTATTTTGTTTCAAAATCTATATCATATTTTGTATTTATATCTTTAATATTAATACCATTGCTTTTTCTTAAACCTAAAAATATTTCTTCCTCTAATTGTTCTTGCCTTGTTAGTTTTACTTCTGAAAGATGTTTAGTAGGATTTTCAATATATTCTTCTATGGTTTCATAATTAGAGTATCTAACTCCATCAATATAACCGTGTGCAGCGGTGCCAAAACCGTAGTATGTGTTGTTATTCCAATAGTTCAAATTATGTTGAGAGGGTTTGCCAAAATTACTTATTTCATAATGCTCAAAATCTTTTAAGGTTTCTACTGCCATTAAGTACATGTCTGCTTGTGTATCATTGTCTGGTAAATTTTTTGGCATGTTTTTATAAAAATAGCAACCCTCATCTATTTTTAAACCATAAAGTGAGATATGTTGAACATTTAGTTTTAATGCTTCTTTTAAGTCTTTTTCAAAACCTTTTATTGTTTGGGTTGGTAGTCCATAAATAAAATCTAAACTAATATTTTTAAATCCGGTTTCTTGTGCCAGTTTAACTACATTTTTGATTTGTTCAGCGGTATGTTTCCTTCCTATTATTTTGAGAATATTAACATCAAAACTTTGGCAGCCAATACTTAATCTATTTATACCAATTTCGTGCAGTTTTTCCAAATATTGTTTGGTGATTGTTTCAGGGTTTAGCTCAATGGTTATTTCTGTATTTGTAGATATATTGAATAATTTTAAAATATTATTAATTTCTTCTGAGGATAATAAGGATGGGGTTCCACCACCAAGGTATAGGGTATTTAGTTCCTCATTTTTATAATGGTGTTTAATTTCTTTAGTTAATGCTGTTAAATATTCCGATTTCTTCTCCAAATTTGGAAATGAGATAAAGGAACAATAATTACATTTTTGTTTGCAGAAAGGGATATGTATATATACGTTTTTTGCCATTTTACTCCTTTAGAATATTTTTGCATATGATAGGAAATAATCTGTAATTATATTTAATAGCATTGGTAAAATCCAAATCATAATTGCAGCACCTAAAACTGGTTTGAACAAGAAACTTAATTGGAAAACGTTAACTTGGGGTGCTGTTTTTGAGATTACACCGAGAATAATGTCTTGCCCGAGTGTTGCTAAAAGTATTGGAGATGCTATTTGAAGCCCCATATATAAAACATTAGAAGACATACTAATTAAATAATCCATATTAACTAATTTGTCTAAAGGGATACTAATAGCAAAAATAGGGAATATCTCAAAGCTTCTCATTAGTGCCATTACTAGCCAATAAATTCCCCCTAGATGTATAAAAACGAGAATTCCTAGCAATGACATTATTTTACTTAATATTGAAACTTGGCTTGAGGTTGTCGGGTCAAGCACCATAGCAGAAGATAAACCCATCTGCATATTTATCATATCTGCACCAGCATCAACCGCAAGTAAAATTAATTGTGCCATATAACCGATCAAAGCACCAACAACAATATTTAAAAAAATTGATAAGATAAAAGAATCCATCATTAATACGCTTGCAGGTTTTACAAAAGGAGTAATAACAACTGTTAATAATAAGCATATTGATAATTTTATTGTGCCAGGGATTTCTTTTCTATTAAATACAGGTGCAAGTCTTATGAAGCCTAATAATCTTGAAAAAACCATTATCCCTGCAGCAAGCATAGTGTTCATTGTTGGGAACATTTTCATCAATTCTGCTAAAATATTATCCATTATTTCCCACCTTTCTCTTCAGTTTGAAGTTTTGGTGGCGCAATAATTTCAATTGCTTCTGGTGGTAATGGTATGTCGATATTTTCAGGTGGTATGTCTATTTCAAACACTGCAAAATCATTGGGTAAATCTATTTTGGTTGTTTTATCGACACTGATATCAATTTTTTGGGTATCACCTGACGTATTTATTTCTATTTCAGTTTTTCCGTTAGTCTTTGGGGTAATTATTATAAATTTTTTTTCATTATCTATTGTAAAAACGGGCTTTGCTTGGACTATTGAGGGATCTTTTACAATAACTGAATTCACCGGCGTTGGTGATATTATCAAAATATCCTCATATGCAAAAGCCGGTGACATTGTTAATAAAATTGTAAGTAAAATTTTTTTCATTATCTTCCAAGTATTTTGTTAGTTTCTACGAAATTAGGTTTAGGCATAGGTGTTCGAGGGCTTTTTAGATACTTCATTTTTTGTTGATTATCTATAAAAGGAACTTTGCCTGGATTTTTCATGATATCGTTAATTTCGTCGATATTTCTGAATTTATCTTGCATTTCACCTTCAAAAGGTGTTGTGTATTTGTAGTAATCTGAAGCCAAAACATAAGTTTCATTTTTTGGTACAACGTTGAATGCTAAAGCCATTCCGTCGCTGAACAAGTTTGTCAAAATTCTAATGAAACCAACACCACCAATCATAATAACCAAGAAAACGGCTAAAATTTTAGGTGCAGCAGCAATAGTTTGTTCTTGAACTTGTGTAACCGCTTGCAAGATACCAACTACCAAGCCTATGCCTGCTGCGACCAGTACGCATGGCATAGATATTGATAACATTGTTAAAAATCCTCTTGCTAAATATTCTGTTAATGGTTCCATTATTTACCTCAATTATAACTTGTTACGAGTCCTTGTACGATTAAAGCCCAACCGTCAACTGCAATAAATATCAGCAGTTTAAATGGCAGAGAAATGATTGTAGGCGATAGCATAAACATCCCCAGAGCCAGCAAGATGTTTGCTACAACCAAGTCTAATACGATAAATGGTACAAAGATTATAAATCCGATTTCAAAAGCAGTTTTAAGTTCGCTTATGATGAATGCTGGAGCAACTTGCCAAATAGTAATTTCTTCTGGTGATTTAGGTGGTGTTTTTTGAGAAAGTTCAATAAAGAATGCTAAATCACTTTCTCTTGTTTGTTTCATCATGAATTCTTTTAATGGCTTTGAGCCTTCATTTATGGCTGCTATCATATTTTGGTTTTTTTGATAAGGTACTGAACCGAGTTCGTACATTTTGCCAAAAGTTGTGCCCATTGTATAGAAAGTCAAAATCATTGCTAAACCAATGATAACAATTGATGGCGGTACTTGTTGAGTACCCATCGCTGTTTTAAGCATTGAGAATACTATAACAAATCTCAAAAAACTTGTCATACAACAGAACACGAACGGTATTAGCGAAAATACCGTCATAACTATCAACATTTGTAATACTGGATTTATATCTTTTAATACTGTTTCCATTTCTAATCCCTATATTTCATTTATCTTTTTAAGCATTTCTTTAATAAGTGGTTGTTCTTTTTTTGCCGTTGCGTTTGTTGGAAAGTCAACAATTACAGGCAAATCTTCGCCACGATCAACTCTTTTAGGTTTTTCTCCTAATTTGGAAATTAATGTTGTTCTTTCTGCATCAGATGCAACTAGAAATTTTTCATTTCCTGCTCTAACTACATATAAATTTTTTCTTGGTGCAATACCAATAGTTTCTTCAATTTCTAAAAAATCAGATTTTCTATTGGCGTTGATTCCATTTGTAAATTTTTTATATACGAATAGGGCAAAGAAGATTAAGCCAATCATTGCCATTGTATATACTGTGAAATTTGCTATGTATCCACCCATAAGTCTGTGCTCCCCGTTATAAATTTTAAAAATTATTTACTCTTAAATATCGTCGTCTAATTCAAAATCACTATAGTCGAATTCATCATTATCATCAGAAGATTGTTCCATTTGTTGTGGTGCGTTTGCGTGAACCATTTGTTCTTCTTGTGGATAATAATCGTTTTCGTCTTCAGCGTAATTTGCATTAGCGGCAACTTCTTGTCCACCTTGTTTATTTGCAATAATTTCAGTGATTTTAACGCCGTATCTGTCGTTAACAATTACTAAATCACCTCTAGCAATAGTCTTATCTTCAACTCTTAATGTTACTTTGTTGTCGTATATTGAAGTTAAATCTACTACATTGCCTTGTTCTATATTTTTAAGGTCGCCGAGAGTTATTTTTACTGCATCAAATTCAGCATTCATTTCTACTTCGATGCTATCCCATAGGTTTTTTGCTCCCATCTCTTCTCCTCCATTATCTTCTATTGGTGTAACAAGCCCGTAGTTTGGACTTAAATTTATTCCTTGTTCATAATCATCTACTTTCAAAACCATTTTTCTAATGTTACTGTTGTCAAAAATAACCATATCTTCAATAGCAAGGTTTTTAAGATCAAACATTGAAAACTTAGTACTTCCTACTAAGATATCTACAGGCAAAGTGCTTGTTGCAAAAGTTGTATTTTCAAACTTTTCACCGGTTGAAACGATTGTTTCTGGTTTTAGTAGTGCTTCTGGGATTGATAAAATGAATTTACCGCAGGTTTTCATTGTTGGATCTTTAATCAAATATGTTAGGTGGATAACGTCAAAATTAGTTCTTCTTAATTCTCCAGCAGGTGGATCAGAAATGATTTTAGAAGTTATTCCAAACATATAATCATTAAATGCGGTTAAAATTTTTGCTTCTAAATCGGTTAATTTATTTAGGTTAAATACTTTGTTATTTTTACCCAAAATTTTATCGAGAATTAAAGCAACTGCATCTTCTGATATTCTGAAGAACATATCATATTGCTTATCAATTCTGATTTTTGTTACAAAGTAAAAATCCTTGCCTATCATAGCATTGATATTTTTGCTGATAGACAACATATCAAACTGAAATCCTTCCAAGAAGAATTCGTCGCAGCCTTTTTGTATGGCTGGTAAGAATGATTTTTCATACCAACTATACTGGCTGTATAATTCTTTTGGATATAGTGGATTTTTTGTTTGAGTACTCATAATTTATCCCCATAACTACAATAGAATATTATTGAATACTTCACATCAATCATTTAATGGATATTTTTAAAAAATCAAGTGTGCTTTTTTAAGCAATAGTAATAACAAGCGATTATAAATGCATTTGTAATTTTAATATTTTTCATGTTAACAAATGTTACAAAAATACTTAGAATTTTTAAAGAAATCATGTGAGTATGCCGTTATACCACATGAAAGGAAAGAAAGTTACTAAGTACGAAAGGATTTTGAAATGGGTTTGGCAGCTTCACAAGCTAGATTATTAACCATCACGTCAAGAAAATCTGACTGTGAGTTTCAAAATATGCGTTATTCTCACCAGAAAATCGCATTATCCCGTAGTATGGCTGATATTTCTAATGAATATCAAAATTCTTTGAATAAAACAAAATTAGTATATGATTTTTATGGTAATGGAGATCAAACAAATCCAGTTACTTATGGTTTATTGATGACTCCATCAGAATTAAATGGTTATATGCCAATGTTAACAACATCTACTGATGGTAGAGTTGTATTGAATAGTGCATATGCAGCGGCAGCAATGGCAGCGGGTATTCCACAAGAGGGTTTAGGCTGCTTGCCATCAGAAACTATGAGAAATGCTTTTCTTGAAGGTTTATATGGTAGTAATATTATTACCCAAAACGTAAAAGACCTTTGCCAATCAGTAGCATATTCTCAAGATATTGGTATGGGTGCAACTGATTTGATTGTAAAGCAAGTTGAGACAAAAACTGTTGAAGAATTTTTAGAAATTTTATCAGACAATGTTATGATTAACCTTAATGCAGATGGTTATACTTGTAAAAACATTAAAGATGGTACAAGTGCAGAAAATGCGTCATTAACTGAAATTTGGAATGGTAATTATGTATTGTCTACTGTAAATAGATGTAGTACAAACCATGATGCTGATTTATCAAGTTTATATAAAATGAATGAGTTGAGAGATTGGTCTGGTTGGGATACTATGTTTGATGCGATCGATTCAGCATTGGATACAGGAGATCCTATTGTCCAATATGCTATCCAAAGTGCAAGAGAAAAAATCAACACAATTCTTTATGGTGTATCTAGCAAAGAAAATATAGGTAATGCCTATCAATCAACGCATGGATTTAAAGATGGTTGTGATGAATCTGCTAGCACCCATAGTAATGTACCAACAGGTCAAGGTGTTGGAAGTACTATTATATCTGATGGTTTAGATAGAGAAAATGGCGCACCACTAGCAGATATTCAAAAATTAATTAATGGTTTTGGTGCTTGGGAAGAAGATGGTGGTATAACTGGTACAGGTGGGGAAGCCCCAGATGCAGAAGGTGTCCAAAAAATATTGAATAATAATGCTTCAGATTATATTGGTTACTACGGATATCGTGTAAACTTACAATTCGGTTCATATTATGACACTTCTTATGGTGGTGGGTATAATACAGATACTCCAAATAAATGGACAGGTTCCGGTCTTGCAATTGACGTTTCAAATATTTTGAAAACATATATGACATATATTTATCAAGGATTGAGCGCAGTCAATAGCAGATATAATATAGATGAGAATAAGGTTAATGTAACAAAACTTGCAAATTATGGTGATACTCATTCTATAATGAATACAAGAATTATTACAAATGGTTCATCACGTTCAGTAACTAGATCAAACTTTGTATCAAGCAAATGTGAATTTGATATGGTAATACCAAACACAACAGGTTTGAATACTGAGGGTTCGTTATATTCTGGACACTACGATGCATTATTCAATCAAATAGTATCAAGAGGTTGGACAGAAAATAATAACGTAAACGATAAAGAATACTTAAAAGAAATGTACCAAAACGGTTTGATGTTCTTGACTACTTGCGGTGATGATAGTTATTATTATCAAGGTGATTATTCAATTCATTCATATGTAAAAGAAGTTACAGATGAAGAAGCAATAGCAAGAGCAGAGGCTAAATATAATACCGAAAAACAAAAACTAAACAACAAAGAACAAATAATTGACTTAAAAATGAGAAATTTAGATACCGAGATATCGGCTCTGACGACAGAATATGACACGATAAAATCGGTAATATCGAAAAACATAGAGCGAGGGTTCAGGCGATACGATGCCTAAAAAAGACCGACTTTTTACAAAAGCCGGTCTTTTTATTTATTAAAACATCAATACATTAAAAACTTGCAGTTTTAGGTAAATCGGCACTTTTTAATTTTTGTTCAATCCAACGGTACCATTTCAAGCATTGTTTGAATAAAATATCATAATTTTCTAATTTACCTTGAGAGATTTCTTCAAGTTGTTTATCGCAAGTTTCAGTTAAAGCCTTTTCTAAGAAACGAGTATATTCTTTTCTATCGATATTAGTGTCTGTTAATTCGATTTTATCACCGAATTTAACCAAAACTTCAGGTCTGTTATCTCTTAAGAAACGATATTCCAAACCAACTGGAATAAGAGTAACTTTTCCGTATTTTTTAACTGCATTTTCTGCAATATATGTCAATCCTGTTTGAAATTCGATAGGTCTAAATTGTGGTGGTCTGATTATTCCTTGTGGAAAAATACAAAGTTGACTATCGAAGTCATTTAACAACTCAACCGAATATTTTAATGATCTAATAGCAGATTGTGCTGAGTTTTTGCAAACGGAGTATGCTCCGGCATGTCTAAGGATTGGGAATCTATTCAATTCTTCAACCATAATTCGTATTTCTTTTTTACAAATTCGTCTTACGATATTGTAAAGAACTATACCATCCCACCAATTGCAGTGAGGTGCAAAAAGAACAGTTGGGGCTTTATCATCTCTTTCATAATAATTTTCTGCGCCAATATGTCTAAATGCTACAAATCTATTTTGAAGCATATTGAAGAAAAAGAAATCCGCAACTGCAAGCCAAAACTTACTAGTTTCTGCAGGTGTAAAATTTTCTTCTTTATTTCTTAATTTAGTCGGTGGAACGTCAGGATATAATTGACCTGTTTTCATACCATAATACTCCTATTGAACTTTATATTAACCCAAGTCAAAATTTTTTGCAAATTATTTACTTTTCAAAAGTACATTGTCCTTAACATTTAAACATAAAAAATTGACATGTTAATTATGGTTATTCTAAAATTTTTGTAAAGAGGAAATGGAGTGAACATCTCCAACTGTAGCCGCAGCCGTAAAAGTCGGAACACTCAAGAAAACCACATCCCACGTGCTTTTTGGGAATGAGATATTTTTCTTAAGTGTCCTCTAATGAAGAGGATTTTTTAATGCAATTAGCAACTGTTCATACTCAGAATTCAAGAATAGGAACTTGTCCACATGGATTACCAATGGGGGCATGTCCAATTTGTAATGGCATGGCTGGTGGAGGTGGAGCTAAAAAAGCCGATTTTTCAGCGAAACCTGGTGAAATGAGTTATGCTGAATGTGCTGCAATTGGTGCTTTTTTGAGAGCGCAAAAGGCTGCACAACAAGCAAAAGAACTTAATTATCAAATGCATGTACAAAATATGGCGAGATTTCAGGCCAATTTACAAAAAATGGCTGATAAAGTTGCTCAATTTAATCAGATGATACAAAATTCGATGCCAGCAATTATTGCAAAGCCAATAAATTTTGTTATGAATAATATTGTTTTAAAAACTCTTGATGTAATTAAGAATTTACCGACAGCGATTTCTAATTTTGTTCAAATTGTAAACCAAAAAATTGCAGATATTTCCGATAAATTAGCGGCGGTTTATGGAGAGTTAAAAACCGCATTAGAAAAGAAAACTTCGGAATTTTTAGGAAGTTTTAAAAAGAAAGTCAAGTCATTATTTGGTATTTTCGAACCGTTAGATGCTGAAAATGATGATAAAAAAGTAGAAGAAGCAAAAAGAACTTTTGAATTAAAAACTTTTATACATAAATTATATAAAAAATTGAGAGGTGACAATGAAGATTAATCCATTGCACGACGCTGAAAGTTCAAGACAACAACGTAATATGACGAATTCGCAACGAAAAACTAATCTTACGATGAAAGAGGGTGTCGTTGTTAATTCATTTATTAAAGACAACCAAGAATTGGGTTTGGCAGATGTTTATAATAATTTGATTATATCAAATGAAGCAAAAATGCCTACCAAATTGTATGAAGGAACAAAAGCAAAAGACAAAAGTTTTCTTCCAATAGCGGCCTTGTCATTAGGAGTAATGACGACGGTTGCATTATTTTCTGCTTTTGTAAAACGTAATGCAAAAATAGTGACAAATTTGGCAAAAGAAAAATGGCTTCCGACGGTTACCAGAAACGTTCAATTGAGCGAGGAAACTTCCCAAGCGGTTTATCAAATGATACAAAATCCAAGCCGTTCTTCAATTATTGCAGGAACTGGTGTTTTAGGACTTACTGCAACTGCATTTATGAGTAAAACTTTTTTAGATGGTTATAAAGATATATGGATAAAGCGTAAAGAGGCAGATATTCAAAAGAATTTACAAGAAAAATTGATTGAAGTTGAGACACAGTCGTTTTCTGGTAAAATGCAGATAATTCGTGGCATGATGTCAAAACGCGCGCAAGAATTTGATAAGTATTTAAATAATAATTCCGAACCGATTTTACAAAATTTTGGCAATAAAAAGAGAAATCAAATACCATTTATGTCAAATAATGAATCAACAAAGAAAGAAAATTCTAAAATAAGTGTCATAGGCTACGTTTTGGCTGGAGTTGCTACTTTTGCAGGCATTGTAGGATTAGGTGCAATGGCGATTAAAAATGCCTCTAAAAGCCAAGAGTATCTACAAAAGTATCTAAATGAAACCAAAGATGTTATAACAAATGTTGTAAAAAACACAACAAAAGATACCCAAAAGGCAGATATGGAATCGTTAGAAAATATGTTTAAGATTGTTGGTGCCAAGCCGGATTATATAAAAACAGTAATGCAAGATGTTAAATGGGATGAAAAAGATGTTGCTGATTTTACCAATAAGGTTATAAAGAAAATGGAAACATCAACGACAAAAGTTAATGAAAATATAGGTGGTGACGGTACTCCAAAACCAGCATTTAACTCATTTGTTGATGATTATAGAGCATTTTTCTACAATTGGTTGTTAGATCCATCTAACCCTCAATTTAAACAATTATTCCTTGGAGTAACAGGTGTTACTGCGGTAGGATATGCCGGCAAACTTGTTGGTGATGCAATAAAAGATGTTCAAGTTAAGAAAATAAATGCTGAAACAGAGTTGGAATTACAACAGAGATTGGTTTCTACGGAATTGAGAAACTTTAAGTCTAAAAAAGATTCTGCAATTCAACCATTAGTTGATGAGTTTTACAAACAGGTCGATAACGGTAAATCTAAAGAAGAACTAAAGACAATGGCGGAAAATATTTTATTTGAAATTAAAAATGGTGCGCCGTTCGTATATTCATAAGGAGTTTGATATGTACATTCAACCAGTAAATTCGTTTAGTATGCCAAATAAAAACAGAAATTATTGTGTCGCTGATAACAATAAGGTTCAATTTTTTGTGAATGAGAAAGAACGTGCACTGCCTTATTTGAATGATATATTGGTTCACTCTAATAATGAGCAACAAATTACTGAAACATTATATATATTAGATAGAATGATAGATGCAGGGACAAAAGATGTTGACAAAATGTATCCTACATTATCAAGATTTAATGAAACGAAATCCCCAAATATACAAACTTTTTTAGCAGGAATTTACAGAAAAACACAAGTACCTGATGCATTCGGCCCGTTGGTAAAAATGTTAATTCAGAATTCCTTAAACCCTAAACCCAACGATATTTTTGATCCTAATGAAGAGATTGGCGGAGCAATCCTGAGTTACGTTTCAGACCGATTTAGAAAATAAATTGTAACAACTTTGTAACATGAAATGATAAAAAATTAAAGATTTTAAAAAGTGTTGCCGTCATGGAATTTGTAAGTAAAAGAAAGGACTTACGGAAAGGAACGGTACACTATGGGAATGGCAGCATCACAAGCGAGATTTT
>JAZRSZ010000042.1:0-56228 GCA_045651695.1 Candidatus Gastranaerophilaceae bacterium | reverse complement strand
GTAAAAATACCTAAGTAATAATACGGATACAAAAACATCGCAATCTTTTTAACAGTACATATTTCAAGCATTAATTTTAAAACATTTTTACACATTTTCATATATAAACAATAAAAAAGAGCCACACGGCTCTTTCTTTTTTATGTAATTGATTTTTATATGATAAATTTTCCATCCTCATAAATAAGAACATCATCAGCGTAAATTTTACCGCCGTTTTTCATATTTTTAATCAAATCCCAATGCAAGCCAGAAACATTTTGACCACCTGTTTCAGGATATGATGCACCACAAGCCATATGGATTGCTCCACCAATTTTTTCATCAAACAAGATGTTTCCTGTAACTTCTTGAATCATATCATTTGTGCCTACTGCGATTTCGCCAATTCCACGAGCGCCTTCGTCCATATCTAACATTGCGTTCAAGAAATCTTCGCCTTTTTCAGCAGTTGCTTTTACAACCCTGCCGTTTTCAATCCACAAATGAACACCGTGAGCCTCATTTCCACGATAATTTTGAGGATAATCAAAGTAGATTTCACCATTTACACTATCTTCAACAGGAGATGTGAAGACTTCACCATCTGGATAGTTATTCAAACCTGAACAACTAATCCATCTTCTGCCTTCAACATTGAAAGTGATATCAGTTCTGTCACCTACAACTCTCAAAACTTTTACATTATTCAAATATTCAGCCCATTTAGTTTGTTTTTCATCAAGTTCTTTCAATTTAGCAACAGGATCATCTAAATCCAAATAACAAGATTTGAACAAGAATTCGCTATATTCGTCCATTGACATTCTGGCTTCTTGCGCCAATGCATGAGTTGGAACATCAGCAATAACCCATTTTGCTTCGCCTTTTGCAGAGCGTTCTAACAACATTTCTGATAAATGTTTTGTTGCTTTACCACGTCTTGCAAGTTTGCTCAAATCTGCACGAGCCATATTTTTTGTATTTAGTGGGCCACCAATAGAAATATATTTATCAACAATTTCATATTCCATTTTAGTAATCGGATCAACATAATCCAACAACTCATCAGAAGCATGTTTGATAAATAATTCTGCCATATCACCAATTGCAGTTCTAATCAAAGGGTATGCACCTTTTTCTATAACACGTTTATAAACAGATTTAACCAAATCTTTTGCGTGAATGCTTTCAGCTCTAATTATTACTAAATCACCTTTTTGAACATCAGTGGAATAGTCAACCAAAACTTCTGCATACTTATCCCAAATAGTTCTATTCATTAGAGCCCCCTTCAAGTGGTTGTAATGCTGCTCTACGTGATTTTAGAAGAACTCCTCGTTTTGAAGTTTTAACAAATTCAACCATTTTTTCAATATATTCATTGGTTGGAATTTCAGTTTTAATTTTTTCAATTGCTTGCGCTGTATTCAAATCTCTTGAAATAAGAAGTTTGAATGCTCTATTTGTTGCAGTTCTAACTTCTTGAGGAACACCTCTACGTTTCATTGCAATAACATTTATACCAACAGGAACCGCTGGTCTGCCATCACATTTTGAATACGGCAAAATATCTTGACGAGAAGCAGAGAAACCGCTAATGATTGCCATATCGCCAATTCTAACGTTTTGGTGGAATACACTCATACCACCAATAAATGCACCAAAACCGACATGACAGTGACCACCTAATGTTGCCAAATTGGCCATAATAACTTGGTCATCTATCACACAGTTATGAGCAACGTGAGAACCTGCCATTAGTAAACATTTATTCCCAATTCTTGTAGTATTATCACCACAAGCAGCCCCTCTGTGAACAGTAACGTTCTCTTTTATAATTGTATCATCTCCGATTACAACACAAGTTGGTTCACCTTTATAACCCAAATCTTGTGGTTCTGAACCAATTGTTGCAAATGGTGATATTGTACATCTTTCACCTATTGTTGCAAACTCTATAAAAGCATTTGCTATAACTCTTGTTTTACTTCCTATTGTAACATTTTCACCGATAACTACGTTTGGTCCAATATATGCATCTTCTGCTATTTTTGCGGACGGGTGAATTACTGCTGTTTCGTGTATCATATTTTACCTCTCTCCTTGTGTCAATTATATAATAAATTTCTTTATAACCTTGATATTTTAATATTATCTTTATATAATTTTATTTGAAAGAGGGGTTAAAATTATGAAAATAGGAATAGACGTAGGCGGAACAAACGTAAAAATAGCATTAGTTGATGAAAATGGTAATATAGCATATTCAAATACAGTTCCAACTCATGCCGAAATGGGCTTAAATTATACAATCGAAAATATTAAACAAGCAATTAGAGACTTGATAACAGAATCTCGTGTAGAAAATCTTGAAGGAATCGGTTTTGACTTCCCAGGACAAATTGATTATAAAAATGGTATTGTTAAATTAGCACCAAACATCCCTGGCTGGGTAGATATTCCTATTGCAAAAATTATAGAAGACGAGTTTCATGTACCTGTGAAAATTGATAACGATGTACACTGCGCAGCATTGGGTGAATTGAAATACGGTGCTGGAAAAGGTTGCGAAAACTTCATTTGTATGACAATAGGCACAGGTATTGGCTCTGGTATAGTTTTAGATGGTAAATTGATAAGAGGCGCGACAAATGTTGCTGGAGAACTTGGTCATATTAAATTAGAAATGCACGATGGCGAACTTTGTGGTTGCGGAGATTATGGCTGTTTAGAAGCATACGCATCAGGTCCATCAATAGTTAAAATGGCACAAGATTATATTATGGGTGGCAAATCTACAAAATATAAAGAAATGGCAGCAGGTGGAGAAATAACTCCATATATAGTTAGCGAAGCAGCAAAACAAGGTGATCCTGTTGCTCAAAGAATTTTCACTAAAACCGGAGAATATATCGGATTTGGACTTGTTAGTGTTATTAACTTATTAAACCCAGAAAAAGTTATTATTGGCGGTGGCGTAGCAGGTGCTGGTGATATATTATTTGATCCAATCAGAAAAGTTATCAAAGAACGTGCAATGAAAGTTGCTGGATCTGCAGTAGAAATCGTCCCTGCAAAACTTGGTAACAATGCTGGCGTAATAGGAGCAAGTTTATTGGTATAAAATGGCTGTATATTTTTACTACGGAAATGAAGAATATTTTATAGAAGAATCAATCGACAAACTCAAAAAAGGACTCGATAAAAATTATCTTGATATGAGTTTTAAAATGTTCGACAATCCGAAGTTTGCAGATTTAATAACTATTTTAAGAACCCAACCTATGATGTTTGGGAAAATGTTAATCATTATCAAATGTGATAGTTTAATTAAAAAATCTTGGGAAGACAAAGAAATCAAACAAGTTGAAGAAGCCCTAAATAATAATACCGACAATGTTGATATCGTTTTCACAGTCGACTTCCCAAGAAATGAAAAAATCAAACTCGATAATAGAAAAAAAATAGTAAAACTTCTTTTAAAATATAATTCACAAGAGTTTGCAGCAATACCAGCATACAAACCTGAATTAGAAATGTGGGTAAAAAAACGTGCCAAAGATTTAGATTTTGAACCAAATGCAATAAAAACACTCATTGCTCAAGTAGGAAATAATTTAAGACAATTAGATAAAGAAATCGAAAAATTAAAATTATTTCTTTATCCTCAAAAAAAAGTTACACCAAAACACATACAAGAATTATGTATCGCAAACGAAGATTTATTTAACTTTACCGATTACATAATGGCAGGCGAAAAAGACAAGGCCATTTTAGAATACCGCAAACTTTTGGAAAGCAAATTTTGTTTAGAAATTTTGGCTGCACTTCAAACTGTTGTAAAAAAATGGATTATTTTAAAAGCTAAAAGTAGTAAACACAGTGCTTTTGAACTTGCACAAATGGTTGGTCAACACGAATACTTAGTGAAATTAAACTTACAGAAGTTGAAGAATACAAATTTAAAATATTTAGTAAAATTGAAACAAAATCTAACAGAAGCAGAATATAAAATCAAAACAGGACAATCTCTATTCCCTGAAAGCGAGGTGGAAAATGCCTTGTTCAAATAATAATTTCCTAATTGATTATTTCAAAAAAGGTATCAATTCCAGCAATAATATTGCACAATGTATTTTGTTTTGGGGAAATGATACAAACGCTCAACACAATTTAGCAATAGAAATCGCTCGTATCTTAAATTGCAAAACAGACGGCAATGAAAATTGTAACTGTATTAACTGTAATTGGATTAGAGAAAACTCTCATCCTGCTGTTTTGACATACACAAGAAAAGACAACAAACCATCAGATGACGAAACTAAAAATGTTATATCTATTTCTCAAGCAAGAAAAATTAAAAACGATTTAGCAGTAACAAGTGATTATCATAGAGTAATAATCTTCTGCGATAAAGATGACGAAGGTAATTTACAAGCCCTTAACAACACAAATTTTTCATCTGATGCCGCAAATGCACTTTTAAAAACCTTTGAAGAACCTCCTTCAAATACAACTTTCTTCTTTTTAACAAAAGATACCTCTGACATTATTTCAACCGTAGTATCACGTTCACAATGTTTCTTTGTACCTTCACAAAAAGAAGAACCTCAAAATTATGAAATCGTTAAAGATACGATGCAAGATTATTTTGAAATTGCTAAAGATAATGTCCTTGAATTCAATGAAACTTTATATAACCTAACAAAAGAAAACGGTGCAGAAATAGTTTTGACCCAAATGCAAAATTATTTAATCAATGTTTTAAAATCAAATTTAGAGAACAAAACATTGAAGATAAAAATTCTAGCAGACATAAATTCAATTGAACAAGCAAAAAAAGAATTAAGAGTAGGAATGCAAGAACAAACAGTAATTGAATCCTTGTCTTATAATTTAATCTTATAACTATTTTTTGTAACTCACCAAAGTATTAAAATCCACATCTAACGCTTCTAAAAGAGCCAAAATTGTCAATAAAGTTGGTGCCATTTCTGCACGCTCAATTTTTGCAATATGTGTAGGATTTAAATTAGCAATCATCGCAAGTTTTTCCAAAGAATAACCTTTAATTACCCTTGCAATCCTTAAATTTTTACCAAATTCAACTAACTTCGGATACTTCATTTAGACATAATAACATTTGACAAAAACTAAATTAATCATTATAATGACTATATTAATCATTTTAATGATTGATTATGTGATTAGTATGATTATAGGAAAGGTGGAAGATGAAAAAAGGTTTTACATTATCAGAAGTTTTGATTACATTAGGTGTTATCGGAGTTATTTCTGTATTAACACTGCCTAACTTAATTGCAGGATATCAAAACAAACAATTGGCCACACAAATGCAAAGAACATATAATGCCATTCGAAGTGCTATGACAGAATATTTTACTAAAGAAGGTATCGATAAAATTGAAGACTCAAGTTTATATGGATATGTTGGTGATGAAGGTAAAAACTTTTTAAACAAGGGGTATTTTAACATTGTAAAAGATTGTGGATTGTTGCTAACTGAACCATATGCTGAAGACACTGGTTATGATTGCATAGGTAAAGATTATAAATTATCTGACAAAACAGCAACAAACCCTGGTAATGAATTCTTCTATTGTGTAATACTGGAAACAGGAGCCTCTGTTTGTATGACTCCAATCCCTGCAGATGATGTTTTATTTATTGATGTAAACGGTAAATCTAAGCCAAACACCTTTGGTAAGGATGCTTTTATCTTACAAATTGATGAAATAGGTCGTATCTTTGACAAAGATTCTGATGAATGTACAAAATCAACATCAAAAGGTAAATACGGATGTTTCGGCAAAATCCAAGAAAACAATTGGGTAATTGAATAATTACAAATATATAAAAATAATTGAAAGGCGGATTTAATATAATTAAATCCGCCTTTCTAAAATAATAATTTAACAAATTGCCACGTAAAAAAACATAACCTATAATAAGAATATGAAAAGATTTGGGTTTTTAAATCAATTTACAGACGCTGCTTTTGTGGCTAATAGTTTGGGGGATGTTGTTTTTCAAAACAACAGTTTCAAGCGCACGTTTAAAAACTTTTCTGATTTAAGAAAATTCTCTCACAATATGAATTTTGACATATGCCCACTTGATAGTGAAAACTTTGAAGTGTATTCTCCGATTTTTCATGCAATCAATTCCAAAGAGAATTTTTACGCACATATTACATATGAGTTTGCAGAACATAAAATCTGTTATTACAATTTAATGGCAATCAAAAAAAAACGTTATACTGTATTTTTCTTAACTGATGTTACTGCAAGAAATGAACTCTCTTACGCAAAAGAACAAGTAGAAGAAATAAAAAACAAATGCGAAAAACTTGAAGAAGAAAATGAAGATTTACAAAAAATCCGACAAAAAGCACAATCTCAAGCAATTCGTATCGCATTGATTAACAAAGTTTCAAATATTATAAGAGAATCAATGGATATCTCAAAAATATTAAACTCTACTCTGTCAGAACTTTCTATAATGTTTGGCGCTTATAAAGCATATTACGCCTCACACGAACAGAACGAATTCACAATAAAAGAAGTTTACGGAGACAAAACCAAAAATAATAACAAAATTAAATTTGATGAAAGAACCTATAAACAAATAGTTTCAGGCAAGATTTCGGTTAGCCATTCTTTAATAGAATATGTCGGAGCAACGCCTTTTAAACAACCTGTTGTAAGAATTATCGTTCCAATCCTTAATATGCAAAATCTAATGGGAATTATCGTTCTTCTTGGATACCAAAAACGAGAACTAACAGAAGAATTAGAAATTCTTGAAGCAATTTCTGCACAACTAGGTAACGCAATTATAAGAGCAGAACTATACCAGAAAAATATTAAAACAGTAGAAGAATTAAAAAATACACTAAAAGAACTTAAAGAAACTCAACTTCAGTTGATTAACTCTGAAAAAATGGCATCTTTGGGTCAACTTGTTGCTGGTGTCGCCCACGAAATTAATACTCCAGTTGCTTCCATAAAATCAAATAATGCAATTATAAGCAAATTCATACCACAAATTAAAGATGAAGAAATTGCAGAAATGATGAAAGAAATAAATGAAATAGACTTTGAAGCAATCCAAAGAATAAGCAATATTGTAGTTTCTCTGAAAAAATTTGTTAGACTTGATGAAGCAGATTTACAAGAAGCAGATATCAATAAAGAATTAGATTTAACATTAGATTTAATAAGACACGAAACTAAAAATCGAATAGAAATTATTAAAAATTACGGAGATATCCCATTAATTAAATGTTATCCTAATATGTTAAACCAAGTTTTCACAAATATTTTAATTAATGCTTGCCAGGCAATAGAAAATACCGGGAAAATAGAAATAACAACGTTTTACAAGAACAATAAACTAACTATAAAAATAAAAGATAATGGCAAAGGAATACCCGAAAAAGACCGTGACAAGATATTTACAGCCGGATTTACTACAAAAGGAGTAGGTGTTGGTACCGGACTTGGTTTAGCTATTTGCTACAAAATAATAGAAAAGCATGAGGGCGAAATATTGGTAAATAGTGAAGTTGGGGTTGGTAGCGAGTTTATTATTACTATCTGTGGGTAGTAGTATTATATTAAGTTTTGTTAACAATTTGTTATGGATATTACTATATTACACATATTTTTTAAAAAACAATCATTCAGGTTTTGAAATATAATACATTTAAACCAAGAAAGTGTTCAAAAAATATGTTATATTATAAGTGTAAATATTACCCTTAAAAAATAAGAAAAAGGAATTTGTAACAAAAAGTTAATAACATTTTATAAAAAAAAGCAATTTTTAGATTTAAAAATTTTTTATAAAAGAGTAGTGTAGAATTTTATTGTAGTGTCGGAGGCATTTAATGACAATCAGTGTGAACAGTAAGAAAAAACAAGTTAAAAAATCTTTTGATGAATTATTAACAGATTTACGTACAAGCAACTCAGAAAAAGTTAGATACAATGCTGCTCGTATATTAGGCGAAATGGGTGATTCCAAAGCCGTTGAACCATTAATTGATGTTTTAAAACACGACAAAAACGGTTCCGTAAGATTATATGCGGCTCGTGCTTTAGGTGAACTTGGTGATTGTAAAGCAACAACACACTTGATCGAATCATTACGCGAAGACAGAAACGTTGACGTAAGAGTTCGTGCAGCTCGTGCTTTAGGTCGTTTAGGCGGCGAAATCGTTGTTGAACCATTAGTAGAAGCATTGAATGATGAAAACCCTCAAGTTTGTATTACTGCAACTGACGCATTAATTGAAATCGGTGACGTTGCAACTGACGCATTGATTGAATCATTAGATCACGAAAAAGTTAATGTTAGATGTGACGCGACTCGTGCATTAGGTGAAATCGGCAATAAAAAAGCTGTTGATAAAGTTATCAACATGTTATATGACGAATGGGTTAACGTTAGAATTTATGCGGTAACTTCATTAGGTAAATTAAATGATGTTAAAGCTGTTCCAGCATTGATTGACGTTATGAAAAACCGTTCAGAAAACGAATTAGTAAGAGCAGGCGCTGCTGCTGCATTAGGGGTTCTTAGAGATCAAAGAGCATTGCTACCATTGAGAGAACTTATTATGGAAGCAGAAGAACTTGGCGAATTAGAAGATACAGCATTAAAATCTTTCAAAAAGATTATGGCTGCTAATTGGCAAGCAATCCCTGGTGCTACTGCACAAAAGAAACCTGTTGCAACTTTCTAATTAAAGTTCATAATTAAACTCAAAAAGAGGTCTTAAAAGACCTCTTTTTTATTTTAAATTTATAGCAACCTCTAATTCATCTTCTTTAGTCATCTTTGGATTATATATTTTCGCCATCAATATTGCATCAAAAATCTTTTGATATTCTGGAGATGGCTCAAATCCATTTGCTAGCAAGTCCTCGCCAGTAGTTTCCAACTTAATCTTTGACAGTTCATTTAAATATTTTTCTGCGACAGCCATATTTTTAGTAATTGCGTACATCAAAATACTTTCACGAGATTTATTTGAAAAGGCTTTATATATTTCAAAATCAGTCGTAAGTTCACCAATGGATTTATAATCTTCAACAATCTTCTTTTCTTGTTTTGTTAATTCGATATTTGACAAATCAGGCAATAAACCGACATAAACAAGCCAAGGATTTTCGACAGGATATTTTTTAATTAATTCTTCAATATTTACTTTCGGCATAGAAAAATTTTCTGTTGAAACTAATTTATAAATACCTTCCTGAACAAATAATTCAAAGGCTTTTTGCGAATTAAGGTTGAAGGTTTCAATCAATTCTTTTTTTACACGTTTATAAGACATATCATAATTAATATTCGCAAGATAATTCTCTTGTAATTGTTTTGTGGTTACTTCTAATTCAAAGCCAAAGCGTACCCTAAATTTAAGCGCTCTAATAATCCTTGTTGGGTCATCTATAAAACTTTCATTATGCAAAACTCTAATCAATTTATTTTTGATATCATTTTGTCCGCCAACATAATCAATAATTTTACCTGTCTCTGTATTTTTAGCCAATGCATTTATTGTAAAATCTCTTCTCAAAACATCTTCTTTCAACGAACAACCTATTTTAGTTATTGTTGGGAGATGTCCTTTTTTTAGATATTCTTCAGAACGAGTTGAGGCAAAATCAACAATTTCTCCATTAACATCAACTCTAATTGTTCCAAAATCTGGATTTTCTTGAATGACTTTACCGAATTTTTTACAATATTCAATTGCATTACCAACATAAGTAATATCAACATCAAAACTTTTGAGGCCTAAAATTGAATCTCTAACGACTCCGCCGATATAATATAAAGATTTATCATATATATTGATGATGCCCATGTTCCATATTTTAACTTAAAATGTTATAATAGACAAGTGAGGTAAAATATGTTACAAGAAGCCACTAAAGCAATCAATTCTGCATTCAATAATAGTTTTATAAAAAAACTAAGCCAATACTTACACGATTGTGTAAGAGAAGAAGTTAAGAGTTCTACTTTTCGCAACTTAAAGGGCGATAAGGATAACAAATGGATATTTTTACAAGGAGAAGAAGAATTATTTACTAAAGGTGAAGAGTTTTTACGTCTTGACGGATCTGATAGCAAACTCACTGAATTAATGATCCAAAGCGAATTAAGTACAAAAGATAAGTATTTAATTTACGGATATATGTTTTTAGTTGGCAAAAACGGCAAGCGTAAAAAAGAAAATGAATTTTTGACTCCACTTTTATATGTGCCTTGTAAATTAGAACGCAATGGGGTTAACATCAACTGTATTCCTCAAGATGAAATTTTATCATTAAACACTGGTGCGCTTGCGGCATTAATGAGTAAAACTGATGATGAAGATGAAGCAGATTTATTATTAGAGGGAATTTTAGATGTAGTTCCTGATTTACCAATCACCCAAGAAAAAATGGATATTTTCTTAACCACACTACAATCAGTTATTCCTGAAATTGAAATCAGCCAAAACATCAGTGATAATGAAACAGAAGACAATGTTTCAAAAGATGACGCTAATGATTTCTATAAAGAAAAAGTTCTTTCTGAAAATATTGATGAAATTATTGAGGAAGAAGAAGAAGAAAGAACAACAAATAAAACTCCTATAAAAGTTGATAAAGTTGTTGTAACATACCAAAGTGCTATTATTTTAACTAAAAGACCTGCCGTAACCGCTGGGGTACTACACGAATTAACCCAAATTGCAGAGCGTCCAAGTGGCACTTATAGAGAAACTGCTTTAAGCGTTATTAATGACGAATACATACAATCTAAAGAAAAATCCGTTATTATAAAAGATATGAAAGAAATTACTGATTTCTATCCAGTAACACCGCTTTCTTTAAGTGATTCGCAAGAAAAGGTTATCAAAAATATTGATAACAATAAATTTGTGGCAGTTCAGGGACCTCCGGGAACAGGAAAATCACAAACTATTGTTAATTTAGTTGCGCACTTGATAGCAAACGGTAAAACAGTACTTGTTGCTTCTCGTATGGACAAGGCTGTAGACGTTGTTGCTGAAAGATTAAATGACCTCGGTGCGCCATATTTAGCATTACGTGCTGGAAGATTAAATTATCAAAAGCAATTAAGCAACCAACTTCAAGACCTGTTATCAGGTAAAGTGGATATTGATACCGATTATGAAGACAGTTTATTGCTTGATGTAAAAGATATGAAAGAACACTTGAAAGCAATTCAAGACTGCGAACAAAAATGCGAGCAAATAATTAAACTTGAAAGAGAATGGCACGATTTGTCAATTGAAACTACAGAACACGAAAAGAGTATTGGCACATTGCAATTTATAAAAACTCAATTAAAAAAATCTGAAATTGACAATATTTCAAATATAATCAAAACATTAGAAAACAACATTGAAAAAGTCGGGTTTTTCACAAATATCACAAACTTTACAAGTTTAAGACAATTGAAAAAAACATTAAAAATAAAAGAATTTGATGTAGAATATGAAACTCTTGCAAGACTAAAAGCAGAACTTGAAGTTGCGGATATGAATTATCGCTTACGTAAAATTGAAGCAGATATTCAAAAAACAGGTAACTTACACGTATTAATGGAACAAATTCGCCAATTAAAACGCAAACAAAAAAATCTTGCCGTAAGTATTTTAAGAAATAGACGAAGAGAATCTTTAAAAAGCCTTTTAAGAGATCAAATTAAACGACAACGCTTAATTGTTCACTCTAAATCACTTACAGAAAGAAGAAAAAATCTTCAAAGCAGAATTTTAGAGGAAGAAGATTTTAAACCATTACTAGAAGCGTTCCCTTGTTGGTGCGTAACAACTTATGCTGTTTCTGGCTCACTACCAATGAAGCCAGGAATGTTTGATGTTGCAATCATTGATGAAGCATCACAATGCGATATTGCAAGTTGCTTCCCAATAATGTACCGTGCTAAAAAGGCTGTAATAGTTGGCGACGATCAACAATTACCTCACCTTTCATTCTTAGAAAAAGCAAAAGAACAATCTTTCTTGAGTCAATACGGAATCCCTGATAAATACCAATTAATGTGGCGTTTCAGAACAAACTCTATGTTTGATTTAGCAGATTATTATTCAATGAATTCTGTTATGCTAGATGAACATTTTAGAAGTTTACCACCTATTATCAATTTCTCGAACCAAGAATTTTATGGTAACAGAATACGAATAATGAAAAAAGATTTCGACACAGACAAAGTTCTCGAATTAGTTCAAGTCCCTGAGGGTAAAGTTGATTATGATGCAACAAGGAACTTACCTGAAGTAGAAGCAGTGATGAAAAAATTACATGAAATAATAATAGAGGATGAACGTAAAAACCCTGATAATCCTATTTCAATTGGTATAATTTCGCCATTTAGAGCACAAGTAGAACAATTGAAAAAATCTATATCAAAAGTTTTATCAGACCACATGATTCGTAAACATCAAATCGAAATAGGCACAGCACACACCTTCCAAGGAGATGAAAGAGATATTATTTTAATGTCTTGGGCCTTTGCGGATAACAGCCACGCACAAAGCGCTACATTCCTACAAAAATCAAACTTATTTAACGTAGCAATTACTCGTGCAAGATATAAAGTAATCAATTTTGTGTCAAGAAACATAGAAAACTTGCCAGAAGGGCATTTCCGAAACTATATTTCATACATAAAAGAATACCAAAACAAACAAGAAGCAATACAAAATTTACAAATTGATGAAAACTCTTATAAAAACTCTTTAGAAAAAGAAATAGCAACAGAAATAAGAGATTTAGGACACGAAGTTCAAGCCGGTTGCGAAATTGCAGGACTCAATGCTGACTTGCTTATCAACAAAAAATTCATCATTGAGATTGATGGTATCGAAGATAACAAGAAACAATCCATGCCAAATATGAAAAAACAAGCAATTTTGGAACGTTGCGGATTTAAAGTCAAACGCATAACGTATAGAGAATGGATGTATTCTCCAAAAGTTTGTTTGGATAGAACGTTAACAGAATAATAAAAAAAGAGGATTTAATAAATCCTCTTTTTTATTTTACTCATCCATTAATTTAATATTATCGAAATGATAAATACCAACAATTTCCTGAACACTTATATCAAATTTAGGAAGTTGCATATCTTTCATTTGCTGAATAATTTGTTTGTTAAATTCAGTATTATAACTTGATTCTACAATTTTCGTTTTTGTAACCTTTCCTGTTCTATCAATCACAACTTTGATACGAGCAATCGATTTTCTTGAACCAGAATAATAAATCTTTTTAAATTCTTTTTTTGCAATCCTTTTAAAGTATCTTCTTAACTTAATTTTTTCAACCCAAGTCAAATTTGTTTTTGGTTGCTTCAAAACCGCTGCAGAATGAAACTTGCAGTACAATCTTGTCATTGCAACTTTATCCTCAAATTTAACAGGTTTAGGAGTATCTTTAATAATTTCTTTTTCAATAATAACAGGTGTTGTCAAAGATTTAATTTCATCAACAATTAATTCTTCTGCAAGTTCTGTATCTGGTTCATTCACCGTTTTAACTATTACTTTTTTGTTAATATCAATCGGTGTAAAAGATTCTATTTTTTCAAGCAAATAGCCTCTATCAGCGTTATAATTACCGCTTTCATCAGTTATTTGTTTAACTTCTACTAAAGAATCTTCTGCAACAGCGTCAGATTCTCTCAACACAGGTAAATTTTTCTCTACTGTTTTTATCTCTTGAACTACCGGTGTTACAACTTCCTCGTTTATAGGAACCACCTGCTGCTCAATTGTACCATTCGCAAAACTTGCTGATGATAGAAATAATACAGATACCGCTAATAAAATCTTTTTCATGCTTATCTCCTACACTTCTTTAAATATTAATGATGCATTTTGTCCACCAAATCCGAATGAATTTGATAAGGCACAATGCACAGGCATTTTTTCTGCCTTATTTGGTACATAATTTAGATTTGCGACGTGTTCCACATCTAAATTATCTAAATTAATTGTTGGCGGAACAACACCATCTTGAATAGATTTGATACAAGCAATTGCTTCAACTGCACCTGTCGCTCCTAAAAGATGCCCGTGCATACTCTTTGTAGAACTTACTCTCAAATTAGGATTTTGTTCTTTGTCTCCAAACACTTTTGCAATTGCGTGAGATTCTGCAACATCACCTAATCCTGTACTTGTACCATGGGAATTGATATATTGAACATCTTCTGGTTTAATTTGAGCATCTGCTAATGCGAATTCCATTGCTTTTTGTGCACCCATACCTGTTGGGTCAGGAGCAACAATATCATATGCATCACCTGTTTGACCATACCCAATAATTTCAGCATAAATTTTTGCACCACGCTTTTTAGCATTTTCATATTCTTCTAAAACAAGAACACCAGCACCTTCACTCATTACAAAGCCGTCTCTATCAACATCATAAGGACGAGATGCTTTTTCAGGTTCTTCATTTCTTTTTGATAATGCACGCAAAGATGTGAATGCACCCATCGCTAGTTTTGTAACTGCTGCTTCACAACCACCAGCAACAATAGCATCAGCATCGCCATATTGGATTGATCTATATGCATCCCCTATTGAATGTGTACCTGTTGCACAAGCCGATATTACGACTTTATTTAGGCCTTTGAAACCATATTTAACAGAAATTCTACCTGATGTCATGTTTACAATAAGCATTGGTATTGTAAATGGTGAACATTTTGTTGGGCCTTTTTCAATCATTGCTAAGTGACCATCTTCAAACGCTTTAAAACCGCCAGCGGCTGAACTTACAATAACACCTACTTTATATGGGTCGTAACCCGCTGTATCTAAACCAGCATCTTTAATCGCTTCATCTGCGGCAATTATACCTAATTGAGTATATCTATCCATTCTTTTTGCTTCTTTTGGATTAATATATTCATCAATGTTTAAATCTTCATTTTTGATTTCCCCAGCAATAGTAACACCTTGTCCCTCTAAATCAAAGTTTTCTATTGTGGAAATCCCATTCTTCCCACCTAAAAGGTTATTCCAAAATTTGTCTGTACCAACACCAAGGGATGTTACTACACCCAAGCCTGTTATTACAACTCGTCTTTTTCCCATTGTTTTACTCCTCTCCCAAAAAATATGCGAGAATGAATATACTTCACCCTCGCATAAATTTTAATTAAATTGTTTAACTACTATGAGTGTGAATCAATATAATCTACAGCGTCTTGAACTGTTTGAATTTTTTCAGCTTCTTCATCAGGGATTTCGCAACCGAATTCTTCTTCGAAAGCCATAACTAATTCAACAGTATCTAATGAATCAGCACCCAAATCAGCTGTAAAGCTTGCTTCTGGAGTAACTAATGATTCATCAACGCTTAATTGATCTACTACTACTTTTTTAACTTTGTCTAATGTACTCATCTTCTTTTCCTCTTTTTCTTATTTCATGTCTTATGCATATGTATTGACACATGCATAATGATATTATACTAAGCACTTAATAAATTTGCAAGAAATTTACAATTCAATACTATTTATGTTAAATTTCTTTAACCTAAATCATCATACCGCCATCGACTTCAATAACTTGACCTGTTACATAATCTGCATCTAATGCCAAAAATTTTACTGTTTTTGCGACATCTTCTACTTCCCCTAAACGTTTAATAGAAAGAATTTGAGAGAATTTTTCAGCATCTAACCCTTCTGTCATTGATGTTTTAATAAATCCTGGAGCAACAGCATTTACCCTTATGTTACGAGAACCAAATTCTTTTGCTAATGTTTTAGTCAAACCAATTACACCTGCTTTTGCAGCACAGTAATTTGCCTGACCAGCATTTCCATAAACACCTACAATACTTGAAATGTTCACAATTGAACCTGTTCTTGCTTTCATCATATGTTTAATGACATTATTTGTCACATAGAAAACGCTTGAAAGGTTTGTATTGATAACATTATTCCATTGATCTGCTGTCATTCTCACAAATAAACCATCTTGAGTAATACCAGCATTGTTTACTAAAACATCAATTTTCCCGTGTTCTTCAATCATTTTTGCAATATTTTTTTCAACATCCTCTGCATTTGAAACATCGAATTGATAGAAATATGCATTTACACCATATTGTTTTATTTGATCTAAACCATCAAAGTCTTTTCTTCCTGTAACAATAACATCACAACCCGCTTTTGCAAGTTCTATTGCGCAACCCAAACCAATACCTCGAGTTCCACCTGTTACTAAAGCAATTTTTCTTTCAGTCATTATTCGTTCTCCTTATTTAATGCCGATAGTGTAACCTCTAAAGAAGCCTCATCAAAAACATTCAATACAATCGCCTCTGGTACAATTCTTTTAACTAAACCGTTAAGAACTTTACCTGGACCAATTTCAATAAATGTTCTAACACCATCATCCCACATTTTTGTAATTGTATCTGTCCAATATACAGATGAATAAATCTGTTTTGGCATTTTTACTCTAAAATCCTCCGCTTTTGTCGTTACTTGTGCATCAACATTTGTAACTACTGGAATTTTAGCATCATTCAATTTGTAATCCGCAATAAAGCCTCCAAAATCATTACCTGCTCCCTCTAAAAATTTAGAATGAAATGCGCCTGAAACAGCCAATGGCACAACTTTTATACCACCTAATGAAAGTAAGTATTCAGACACTGCATTTAATGCTTGTTCTTCGCCTGTTAATACAACTTGTTGAGGGGAATTGTAATTTGCCACATCAACATAACCAACCTCAGAACCAACTTTTATTGCATCTTTAATTTGTTCTTTACTTGCTTTCATTACCGCCATCATAGAACCTTGTTGAAGTTTTGACATCAACTCTGCTCTTTTTTGAATTGCTTTCAACGTATCATCTAATGGCATAACCCCAGCACAATACAAAGCACAATACTCACCCAAACTATGTCCTGCAACATAATCAGGCTGGACATCAAATTTAGATTTTAACGCCTCTAATGCGGCAATAGAAGTTGTAACGATACAAGGTTGAGTATTGATTGTTTGTTGCTGGTCTTCTGCTGGTCCTTCAAAACACAAAGTTTTGATATCTTTCTGCAAAACTAAATTAGCATTATCAAAAACCTCTTTTGATTTTGCATTCTGATTATATAAATCTTGTCCCATACCAACAGATTGTGCTCCCTGCCCCGGGAATATAAACGCAATCTTATTCATAAAATATCCTCTCTCTTTTTGATTATACCATAAATAAAAAGGAAGATAATAAAAACCTTCCTTGTTTGAAAATTTATATTTTGTGTTATTTGCTTATTGAATTGTTTATTCTATACATAATACTCCAATACCATCACCATCCCATGGGTATATGTGATTTGTTGGCCAATCTAATGTGATATCATCTACAACATAATAACCATCACCAGTTCCTTTATATGAAGTAGACCAAAAAGCACCAGAAACAGGCATACCTTCTGCTGTTTTATTTGGCAATAGAACTCCTTCCCATTCATCTCTTGTTGGAACTCTTAACCCTACACCTGCACAAGCATTTATAGCACCTTGTAAATAATCATCTATTTTTGCTGGGGCTGAAAGACCACCAGTTATACCATCATAAGCAGCGTATATATCTGGATATGCAGAAGCAAAATCCCGTTCAACAGAAGAATAATTTGTTCCAATAACATTAATACAAGTTCCATCACTTAAAGTTGCCGTACATACCATTGTACCTAATGCTACATTTATACCTCTGATATCAGTTCCGTTCGTATATGTATTCGGACTTGAATTTGCCGAAACATCATATAAAATTGATAACACATCTTTTACATCCAACCCAACTTGTGCATCTTTGCCTGTACCGTTTGATGATAAATTAATAAAATTACTGTCAAATGGATCAGATTTTGCTTTCTTATTGTATGCTATCAATGCAGTTACACCATCTGCAAACTGAACACCAATTGTTTCTGTACCATAACCACCGTTTTTATTTAATTTTGACGCATCTTGCAAATCTATTGTTTTAAAATTATTTTCTTCAGTTGAAAATTCTGCTGGGAAACACAGATTTAATTGATCGCTATCACAAATTTTTGCTATTTTAATATGTTTTGACAATTCTTCTACAAATTCTTTTGTTGTTGAATGTCCTGTTAAAACATGTTGTGTATTCATTACTCGTAAGGCTTCACCAAATTTTCTTGTAAAAACACTTGATGCTGTATTCCAAGATTTTGTTTGGTAATTATTTATTAATGTTGGTATTGTCATTGCTGCAACTACACCAATTATGCCTAAGGTAATTAACACTTCTGCCAAAGTAAACGCTCTTTTTTTCCTTTTTGTCATCTTTCACTCCTTATCTTCTTATTTTTCTATACGCAAACAAAACTTCCAAATCTAATGTTTGGAAATTTATATTTATTATATTTAAAGTAGTCGCAAAACCTCTCAGAGAGTGGGTTTTATTTACCCCCCCCCCCCGCAAATGCAAGTAGTGTATGTGTTTTCGCCATATATCATTCTTGTCCCTCTACTATTTATAATTTAATTTTATGGATTTTTAGGGAAATTGTCAAATAATTTCTATTATTTAATCACAACACTAAATAATAAAACATAAACTCTTAACACCATAACTCTTTAGGGATATAAAGGCTTTTGCATTTAGCACCTTATTGCACAAAAAACCAAGTTATAAAATACAACTTGGTTTTAAATTTTATTATTTGAATGTTTTTACTACTTCGTATTTATCACCAGTTTGTGCATTAAGTTTTGTATATCTTTGCTCTATAACTTTTTTAGGAGATTCTGGATTATATTTAGTCTCTGCTGTTTCTAAAACTGTTTTTTTATCTAGAGTTTTTGTTTTTGCGACATTTGTCTTAACCAAAACATCTCCATCATAATTATAAATACATCTTTCATAATTAGTTCGTTTGGGACCAAATTCTGTTTTTGTTAGTTTACCTGACTCAATATAATATTTATTCAAAACAGTAACAACTTCTCTACCATCTGGTTTTACTTGTTTAAATCCAACATTACCTGTTTTTGAAATTTTACCAATTTGTTTACCATATTTTACTTCCAATAACTTAACTGCAGTTCTTTGGGCATCAAAACCGTCTAAAATTCTTGCGAATCCGTTAACCATATAACTTTTCTACCTTTCTACTATAATAAAATCAGTAAAAATATTTTTTGCTAGTTAAACCACTAATATTGCAGTTTAAATAAAAATTAAAATATTATAGATTTTGATTTTTGTCTTGTACCTGTTTTTACATCATATTTCCAATTTTCTGTATTTATCAACATATGAGCAACTCTCGACGAATATTTTTTCGAAGAATGTTGAATAATCTCTCCTCCGGTAACACCTCTTTGTTTTAATAGTTTGTCTTCGGAAAGCACATCACCACTTGGACTGTATAATGTTCTTCTATATTTTACATAACAAGGTCTTAAATCTTTTTTTTCAAGTTTTCCAATAATATTAAAATTTTTATCAATAACGGTTGTGACAAATATGCCGTCTGCACCTTTATTATGAAAACCACGCAAACCGGTAGAAGATGTTTTGCCTATTTGCTTGCCATAACAACTTTCTAAAACTTTTGTAGCAAGTTTCCTAGCACCCATATCATTAAAACCTTTTGCAATTCCTAGAATCATTTATTTACCTTTTTACATTTAAAAACTTCTAAAAAATTTTTTTGCTAAAAAGGCCGACAAAATTAATAACTAGTCGGCCTTATGTAATAAATATTAATACAATAAATTATTTTTGTTTTTTATTCATGATATTTAGCGATATTTTCTGTTACACCTGTTTCAACAGACTCTTTCGCTACTCTTACTGCATTTTTAATTGCATATGCCTTACTTCTACCGTGTGCAATTACTGTAATACCTTTTACACCTAAAAGCAAGCAACCACCAAATTCTTCATAATTAATTTTTCTATAAATTTTCTTCATAAATGGTTTTGCCATTGCTCCAACAATTGCACCAACAATATCAGATTTAAACTGAGCCTTAATCATTTTAAATAATAATGAAGAAGTACCTTCAGTAATTTTCAAAGCAACGTTACCTACGAAGCCATCACAAACAACAACATCCGCTACGCTTAAGAAAATTTCTTTACCTTCAACATTACCTACAAAGTTCAATTTATCAGAATGCTCTTTCAATAAATCATAAGCACCTTTTGCCAACTCATTACCTTTGCCGGCTTCTTCACCAATGTTCAATACACCAACTCTTGGATTTTCAATACCTAAAACTTTTTCAGAAAATATTGAACCCATTACTGCAAATTGATATAACATTTCAGGAGTACTATTACTATTAGCACCACCATCGATGATTATTACTGGTTTTTTCATAGTTGGTAATGTAACTGCAATTGCAGGTCTTTCAATACCGTGAATACGACCTAATCCGAATAAACTTGATGCCATAGCAGCACCTGTTGAACCAGCAGCAACCAAAGCATCAGAACTTCCTTTTGCAACAGCATCAACTGTCAAAACAATTGAAGAATCTTTTTTCTTACGAATTGCTTGACCTGGAGCTTCGCCCATTTCGATAACTTCTGAAGCATGCGTAATTTTTATATCTAGTTTAGATGTATCAATCTTAATACGTCTTTGTTTGCCTGCTGTACCACAATCAGATAAGAATCCATGAGTAGAGATTTTCTTAAGTTCTTCTTCGATAACTTCTTTTTTCCCTACAAGTTCGATTGCAACGCCATAATCATAAGCTCCCCAAACTGCACCTGCAACAATCTCATGTGGTGCGTGATCGCCTCCCATTGCATCTACTGCTATTCTTGTCATAATCCAACTCCCCTTATAAATACTTTGGCTGAAAGCATGACTTTCAGCCAAAATGTTATTTTTCTATTCTTCAGTTGTTGCTTCTGTTTCTGTTGCTTCTGCTGTTTCTACAACTTCTTCAACTTTTGCTTCTTCAACAACTACTTCTTCTGCTTTTGTTTCTTCTACAACTTCTGCTTTTTTAGTTGCTTTTTTTGCTGCAACTTTTTTTGCAGGTTTTTTTGCTGTTTCTTCAACAAAATCAGGTGATTTTCTGCTTACTACTTTACCTTTGTATTGTCCACATGCTGTACATACTGTATGTGTTAATACTGTTTCACCGCAATTAGGGCATTTTGTTGTAGTTGGTTTTGTTGCTTTCCAATTACTTCTTCTTTTGCCTTGTGCTGAATGTCCTGTTCTTTTCTTTGGTACTGCCATTTTTTCTTTCCTTTATTTCTACTTATATTTCTACTCTATTTTGATGTTTTTGAAAACATCTAGTCTTGGATCGGACAAATTTTCTTCTTTCAAAAATTCGCCCCCTTTACAATTTATACCACAAACTTTCTTATTTGGTAAATTTAATATTACAGATTGATACAATAAGTCATAAATATCTATCTCATCTGCACCATCTAAATCAATAACAAACTGCCCATCTTTAATTTCAATCTCTTGACCTGATAGTTCAGAATCGTTTACTAGTCTGCGTTTTGAGTAAAGTTCATCTATTTCAAAATCTAATTCTTGCTCAAATTCTTTCAAACACAAATCACATTCAAGTTTTACAATTCCCTTAACATTTCCTTTAACTTCGATAAATTCTCCAAGCGATCTGAATGTTAATTCAGCTGAAATTGGCCCGATTGCATCTATGCCATCGATATTTTCTTCAATATTACAAGAAAGTGTCTTGTTTTTTGCACTTTCTAAATCCTCTATTGAAAGAACTTTATGCATGAATATATTGTTCCTCTTGCATTGCAACAGAAGCAATTTGATTAGAAATAAATGCTACTTTCTTCAATGGTCCTGTTGTTTCTTTTTCTACCACTACTGGAGTTTGAGTTTTCATATAACCTAAAAGTTCTGCATATAATTCAGTAGGATTTTCAACATACAAAACTAATGGTGCTGTTGAACCTTTTAGAAAAACTAAAACTGAAGTTCTAATTTTAACATTTTGAGGGTTAAATTGTTGAGCCATATTTCTCTCCTTTTTCCTAAATTATACAAAAAATCAAGCATTCTTGCAAGAACTTAATACAATTTGAACAGACAAAAATAATATAAATAGAGGATTAAAACACCTAAAACACAATTTAAAATATAAGTGGTGGAGGAAAATCATAGAGGTGTAAGTATGAATGAAGAATACTACCCACAGACTAATGGGGAAATTTCTGAATCAATTACGCAGAACTGGACAGAGCAAGCACTTGAATGCTACCACATCAAATGTGATTGTAAGAAGTGTTCACTGGCTAAAGGAAATTACTCCTTTGTATGCCAAATGCCAAAAGTTATTGATACTTTAATCAATCTGACAGGTAGACCACAAATGGCTTAACTCCTTTTTCAAATTTAAAAAAGCACCTTATTAAAGGTGCTTTTCTTTCTGTCTGGTAGCCTAGCCTGGGATGTATCCCTCATGCAAGAATATTTTCCTCGAAATAACTTCCTGCCGTGCTTTTATCTCCTCAATGTTTTCTTCGATAGCGTTTAACTCCTTGAGTAACGTATCTAAATCTTTTCTTACCAAGATAGGTTCAACTTCACCAACACAAGGTAAAAAACAATTCTCTGCAAATAAATCTTCTAAGTTATCCATATCCATATCCTCAACAGTTATTGCATATCATGTACCATACTTTTAAACATATCAGCCAAATCAAATTTACCAAATTTGAAAGCATAAGGCTTTTCATCATATTCGGTAATTTTGTGTAACTCCTGAATTTGTTTGTAATCCAAAGAATTGAAATCGAAACTTGTCATTTCTGCAAAATCGACCATCAAATCCTCTTCGTTCATTAGTCTTCTCTCATCCATTACACTTCTCCTTAAAAACTCTTACAAGTTCTATATCGGATTTTTAAACCGAAAACTTTAAAGATTTTTGAGGTATTGTTACATAATTTTACAAAGGTAAATAAAAATAATGGGCGGGATTTTATCCCGCCCAAAACCTTTTTAGTAATCCATAACCCAACCACTATCCATTATACGTCCGGCACAACCATTCCCATATGCATTTCTCGTATTACACATACTTTCACTAATCTCCCAACTATCACCGGTAGACTTAGAACCAACTGGAAAGACCTGTCCTTTATCATCTAAAGTAAACGAAAACATATCCCTACCATATTTATTTGGACCTTTTTTACCATTCACATCTATCATAATAGGACTTGTATTAGTTGAATGCCAAGCACAAGATGCAAAACCTTGATTTAAATGATCCTGACAAGAAATAAACTCGTCACCATATACAGATACATTTTTATGAAATCCATCGTGAAAATAATAAATCATACCATCTTTAGAAAAAACTTGTAAATTCCTACCACGATTAGATTTCGTTCCAGCATCAGGACCAAAAGTTGGATCCAAATTTTCATAAAAAACATTATGACACCCATCACTAAAATCCATTGGTTGACAAACCTTTTGAATTTTCATATATTGTCCTAATTTTAACGAAAACGCCGTTTGGTCATTATCATCATATATCATATCCCCATTAATACTTTGTAATAATTCAGTATCCGCAAGATACTCCACTTCGTCATCTGCCATTGCCATATCGAATACTTGTTGAAGTTGGGCATAAGCCTTTTGCAACTGTGCTACATATACTTTCTTTTGGTAATTAGAAACAAGATTTGGAACAGTCAAAACAGCAACTACACCTATTATGCCTAAGGTGATTAATACTTCCGCCAAAGTAAATCCGAATTTACGTTTATTATTAAACTTATCTACGTGCGTAGCACCTTCTGCAAGCGTAAATGCTTTTTTATCAAAAATTTTCAATGCAAACTCCTTTATTTTTTAAATTTTTCAATTTTTTCTTGGCTATCGCTTTCAAAATATATTCTCAAAAGGGGTTCTGTACCACTTGGTCTAACCAAAACCCAACTTGTTTCATCTTCCAAATATAATTTAACACCGTCTTTGAAATCTTTCTTTATAACTCGCATTTCTGCAAATGTTTCTGTATTTTTGAATTTATCTATAACTTTTTCAATATCTTCACGAGTTTCCAATTTCAAATCAACTCTATCATTATAGAATTTGCAGCCTGCAAGTTGAGATAACTCTTCTTGAAGTTGAACTAAAGACTTATGCTCATATGCCATTGCTTCTAAAATAAGTAAATTCGCAATTATACCATCTTTTTCAGGAATATGTCCTCTAATACTTAACCCCCCAGATTCTTCACCGGCTACAATCGGATTGAATTTGCGCATTGCTTCGCCAACGTGTTTAAACCCAACTGCAGTTTCCACCACATTAACACCACATTTTTCAGCAACTTTATCTAGCATCAAACTTCCGCCAACTGTTTTTACAATGCAACCGTCAATATTCTTATGTTTTTTCAAGTGCAACATTAATATCGCAATAATTTCGTTTGGAGTAACATATTCGCCATTTTCGTTGATAACACCAAATCTATCACCATCTCCATCATTGGCAAAACCAACTGAATTTGGAATTTTTTTAACCATTTCAATCAATTCAGACATATATTTAGGTTTTGGTTCTGGCATTCCACCACCGAAATTTTTATCGTGTCGCATATGAATAGCATCAAATTTTATATCATTATCTGCCAAAATCTTATCAAAATAACCTATTGTCGCTGAATACAAACCATCAAATATAATATTTTTTTCAAATTTTCTTATTTTTTCAAAGTTAATCAACTTACCAATATGCGCATAATAATCCTTAGAAAAATCATATTCTACAATACTGCCAACACGTTTTGACTCGACTTCAGCACCTAAATTTGCAACAATTTCATCAGTAATATCACTTGTTGCTGGACCAGCATAATCCGGAATAAACTTTATCCCTAAATATTGAGGAGGATTGTGTGATGCCGTAAACATAATTGCGCAAGCATCTAAATGTTTGGCATTATAAGCCAATATTGGAGTAGGTACAACTTTTTCACTATACAAAACATTAAAACCGATTTCTTTCAATGTATTTGCGCACTCATAAGAAAATTCTTTTGCCATATTACGTGGATCATATCCTACAAGAATTCTTTTGTATAAACCAAAATTGTCTATAACGTATTCCGCAATCGCTTTTGTAACGATTTCAACATTCTCACTTGTAAAATCTTCCCCTACAATAGCACGCCAACCATCAGTACCAAATTTAATGTTTGCCATAGTGTCCCTCTTTCTGCTATAATTATACTAAAAATAATGGGGGTTGGCAAATATGGAGTTTAAGAATATTTTAAATATTGCATATCTTGGACCAGAAGCTTCTTTTTCAGAAATGGCAAGAGATAAATTTTGCAAAAAATATAATATTGACACATTCTCAACTCCGTTAAAAACAATAAAAGAAGTTGTAGAATTTGTGGATAAAAACCCTATGACCCTTGGAGTTATCCCTGTCGAAAATACTATTGACGGAACTTTAAGAGCATCCTTAGATAGCCTATTACGCACAAAAAATCAAAACATAAATATTTTATCCGAAATAATTATGCCTATCGAGTACTGTTTACTATCAAGAACGACTGAATTTTACAGCATAACAGGAATAATAGGAACACCATACTTATTAGGCAAATGCCAAAATTTTATTAGAGAAGAATTACCACTAAATCTTAACATGATTGAAAAGACAAGCATTAGTGAATGCGCTAAAGAATTGGCAAACCACAATTTAACCTACGGTTCAATAGGAAATAAAAAAACAGCCGAAACGTATAGATTAAACGTTCTGAAAGAAAATATCAACGACGATAAAACAAACCAAACAAGATACATTTTAATTGGTGATTATAAAACAGAAATCACAGGTAACGACAAAACCACAATCGCATTTGCAACAAAAAACGAACCTGGTGCATTATTAGAAATCTTAAAAATATTTTTAGAAAATAATATAAATTTAACATATATTTCTTCAAGACCATCCATTCACGACTTAAACGAATACATTTTTATCGTAAGTTTCAACGGTCATTTTTTGGAGGAAAATATTTCAGCCGTTTTAAAACAAATAGAGCCAAAAACCTCACTATTACGTTGTCTGGGCTCACATGAAAAAATCACTGTTGACGGTATTTGCGAAAATATGGTATAATAAAGGCATTCCCCAACCGCTCATATGATTTGCTCCAGAAAGGAAATCGTATGACAAACCCTATTATCCCGTTTACATTTATTCCGGGTACAAAGGCTAAAGCCGAAGAAGTTAATCAAAACTTCACTTCATTAGCTGAAAAAATTGAAAATGTCGAAACTGACTCGACTAATAAATTAAAGCAAGCCACAAATACATTTGAAACTAAATTCGAAGACTTAAATACCCAATATTCTGATATTAACTTATCAAATAGTGGTGTAATTTCAAATTGTATATTAGAAGCCCCAAATGGAATTGCAGAGTATGAAAACTCTAGAATAACAATCAAATCGGGATTAAAATTATTAATCCCTAATGGTAGGGATGAAAATTTAAAATTTAAAAATATAACACATTGCCTTCCAATAGATTTGAATGTTAGTGTTACTGATTTCGGCGATAGTGAACGAGTATTATTTGTCACAAACTCAAATACTTGTATCGCAACGTTGGCACAATATTATTTTATCCAAAATACCGAACCTGACAACCCTGATTCTACAAACTACATTTGGTTCAATCCTAAATCAAACACTTTAAAACAATACAATGTAGCAACAGAAAAATGGGATATTTTACTAGCAACAGAAATAGGTACAGTAACAAGTAAATCCGAACTAGTAGAAGAAATTAAAACGCACTCACCGTTTTCTATTCTTAAACAAACAGACAAAAAAGAAGTTTGTAGATGGAGTATGCCAAGCAATAAATATGTTGATTTTCCGCTTGGAGCAAGTGGTTCTACATATGTTGCCCCAGGTAATGGCTGGGTTACAGTGCAACTAAAAGCAACTGCAGCAAGACAATATATGCAACTACATAGCATAACTATTCCCGTTTTTGGACTTGAATCCCATAGCGTTGGAACTGGAGATACCGTTAAATTAACAATACCCGTTCGCAAAAATGACATCATTTGTTTAAATTATAGTTTTGGCACAACCGGAAATACTTTCAGATTTTTTTACGCTGAAGGCGAAAAGGAGGAATAAACATGTTTATAGCAAAAAATAACAATTTAATCGTTCTAGCAAAAGATACCCAAAAAGAACTTGAACAAGCATTACAATTTATAGTTTACACATCTGTAGAAGAAACTCCAGAAAATTACATCTTGTACAACGGTCAGTATTTAACAAAAAACGAAATCGTTACGTTAAAAGAAAATCAGTTTAACAAGGATTTTTTCCCAACTTCACTAGGATATGTCAGACGTAAAGTGTCTATGGCAACTGGCGAAACAAAAGATTTCTTATCCGATTTATTGCCATCAATATCACTTGGATTACAGATGGGGCAACCTGTTACTATAATCACATATAACAAACCTGATTTTTCAAAAGATAATATTAATTGGGAAGACTTACAAAAAATAACATCCGCAACACTTGAATTTGTCCAAGAATGCTTCAACCAATTAAAAAACGATTTTTAAAACTAAATAATCTGATGAGCCGATTTAATATCGGCTCTTTTTTATGATATATTTAAAATATGATTAAATTATTAACTCGAGGATTTACAAAAGTAAAAGAAGATATACAAGTTATTTATGACAAAGATCCAGCAGCAAAAAATATTCTAGAAGTATTGTTATGTTACCCTGGGTTACACGCACTTATAGCATATAGATTTGCTCATAGATTACATAAATGGCATATTCCATTAATTCCGAGAATTATCTCGTATATCACAAGAATTATAACAGGCATAGAAATTCACCCAGCAGCAAAAATAGGTCGAAGATTATTTATTGACCACGGGGAAGGTGTTGTAATAGGAGAGACAACAAATATTGGTGATGATGTTTTAATATACCAGCAAGTAACTCTTGGTGGTACAGGAAAAGATCAAGGGAAACGTCACCCAACATTACAAAATAACGTAATAGTTGGTGCTGGAGCAAAAGTTCTGGGCAATATAACTATCGGCGAAGGAACTCGCATAGGAGCAGGTTCTGTTGTAGTTGATGACGTCCCAGAAAACTCTACCGTAGTTGGCATCCCAGGAAGAGTTGTTCAAAGACATTTCATAAATAATGACGGAGTGTTAATGCATAATAGAATTCCAGATCCTATAAAATGCGAATTAAATAGATTAAAATATGAAATCCAAGACCTTCGAGAAAAAGTAGAGAAAACCTCTTAAAGTTTTGTTAAAATTATAGTTTTCAATAAACTTTTAGAATAAAATAGTAGTTATGATAAAAAATATTGCGAATAAAATACAAAATATAACATTACTAGATAAATACATTTTAATGCAAGTCATAGAATTGTTTTTGATGGGTGTTTGTGTATTTACATCAATTATTTTTGCGTCTGATACTTTTATCACTTTAATAAAACAAATTTCTTTGTATGGAATTCCGTTTAATGTTGCTTTGATAATGATTATTTTGAATTTACCATCAGTTGTTGTTATGACAATTCCAATGGGTGTATTGTTGTCAACCGTTATGACACTAAATAAACTTTGCTTATCATCAGAAATCACTGTTATGAGAGCATGCGGTATTGGACTAAATAGAATTGCAAAACCAATTTTTGTTTTTGCAATCGCAATGGCCGTTTTTAGTTTTGTGATTAATGAAAACGTAGTTCCTGCAATGGCACACCAAGCTAAAAATCTCGCTTTATGGGCCTTAGGACAAAAAAATATCCCTAACGGACGTCAAAATTTTGTTTTTAAAGAACTTCGAGACGGGAATTATTTAAAAAGATTGTTTTATGTAGGGTACTGCGAAGATAAAGTTTTGCATAACGTAACCGTTTTAGATGTATCCAAAGAAGGTACAATCCAAGTATTGCAAGCTAAGGAAGGTGCTACTTCTCCTGAGGGCTGGAAATTTGACAAAGCAGCACTTTATACTGTTGATTCCGAAGGTAAAATCTTAAATACAGCAATGTTTGAAGAATCTACAATCAACTTTGGTGTAGACATGACTAAAGAACTTAACAACAACGTAGCAAAAGAATTAAACTTTAGAAAACTTTTAAAATATGTTGCTACAAATGAATTGCCAGAAAAACAAAAGCGTCAATTACTTGTCGAATTATACGATAAAATTGCACTCCCAATCACAACAATTGCATTTGTACTTATTGGAGTTCCATTGGCAATAACACCTCCTAGAGTACGTTATAACCGTGGATTTTTATTTAGCATCTTAATTATATTTGTTTATTATTTAATAAGAGCTCTATCAATATCATTTGGCGAAGCAGGAAGTTTGATGCCATTCTTGGCGGCTTGGATGCCAAATATTGTGTTAACAATTTGGGGTACAATTTTATATTATAAAAAAGTATTTACTATATAAAATATCATCTTTTTATAGGTATAGTTTAAACAATTTATTTTATAGAATATAACTATGAATCAAAATTTTTTTAACGTTAGTTCTATAAATAAAATCAAACAAAATCAACAAAGGTTGAATTTGTTTGATGAAAAACCGTCCAACCGTTTAAATGGCTATGATTCAGGTATGCTTAACCCCCAAAATGGCGAAAACGGTAAAATGCCATTCGAATTCCATATTTCTGAAAAAAGAAATGAACTTAATAACGTTAACGGGAAAATTAAAGACGCTGAAAAATACGGAACACAAAGTGAAGTATTAGGATTAAAAGGGAAAAAACAACGTCTAGAAAAAGAACTTTTTGAACTTAATAAAGAACAGTTTATAAATAAATACTCAAAAAAAAATACAGTTAAAAACTCTGACAAAAATATAATCACTCAAACGCAAGAATTTATATCAAAAAAAATATTACCAAAAGTTTCAAAAAAATTTAATTCTATTGCTTCATTAGGAGAATCCATTGAAACTTTATCTTCAATAAATAGAAATGTCGATAGCCTTTTAGAAATGAATATTCCTTATGGTGAAAGCAAAATGAATTATGAAAAATTAACTGAATACTTAAATAAAGCAAATAAAATTCATTCGCAAATAAATAAGACTATGAAAAACATATAAAAAAAGAGCCTTTCGGCTCTTTTTTATTCTTTAATTTCTTCTACTGTTGCATCTAACAAACTTGTTTGTTCAACCACTGGTGTTTCAACAACTGGTGTTTCTACAGACGCTGATGGTTTGAATAATGTTTCATCTTCATCAGGATTAACAATTTTGTTAACAGATACTACTGTATCACTATCGCTCAAGTTTTGAGCTCTTACACCTGTCGCTGGACGGCCTTGACGAGAAATTGAACCTGCATTTATTCTTGTAACAATACCATTTGCAGTTACAAGCATAATGTCATCGCTATCATTTACGATAGTCAACGCAACAAGTCTTGATGCGCTTGTTTTAAATTTAGTTGCAATTAAACCAATACCACCCCTATTTTGAGTTCTAAATTCAGATAATTTTGTACGTTTACCAAAACCGTCTGAAGTTACAACTAACAAATCAGCATCATAGTTTTTAGGAACGATATCACAACCAACAATACTATCACCAGATCTAAGTTTCATTGAATTTACGCCTCTTGCGCTTCTGCCCAATGGTCTCAAGTCTTGGATTGGGAATCTTATAGCCATACCGCAAGATGTTCCAATAATAAGCTCATCTTTTGCTGTTGCAAGTTTTACCCAATTTAATTTATCGCCCTCTTCTAAACCTATAGCAATAATACCATTTCTTCTGATATTAGAGAAATTATCTAATTCAATACGTTTAATATACCCTTTTTGAGTTAGCATCAATAAGTTCAAATCGTGAGAGAATTGGCTTACAGGGACTACTGCAGTAATTTTTTCATCTTGTTCAATTGGTAATACGTTTACAATTGGCAAACCTTTAGATTGACGACCACCTTCAGGGAAATCGTAAACATTTAGGCTGTAAACAGTACCTTTTGAAGAGAAGAACAATACTTTATCATGCATCATAGCAGTAAAGAAGTGTTGAATATCATCATCTTCTTTTGTTTTAATACCTGACTTGCCACGAGTTGCACGATTTTGACGTTCAAATGTGTCTAACGAAATACGTTTTAAATACCCTTGGTGTGTAATGAAAACAGCCATTGGAGTATTTGGAGTTAAATCTTCAATAGTAACTTCGCCTTGTTCTGGAAGAATTTGAGTTTTTCTATCATCACCATATTTTTCTTTATCTTCCAAAAGTTCTTCTTTAATGATATTCAATACTTTTTGACGACTAGCCAAGATTGATTCGTACTCAGCAATTTTCTTAAGTAATTCATCATATTCTGCTTTAACTTTATCTTGTTCTAAACCTGTCAAACGTCTTAATTGCATTTCTAAAATAGCATTTGATTGATCTGCATCAAGACCAAATCTTGACATTAATGCTGCACGAGCATCTTCGATTGTTTTTGATTTTTTGATAATTTCAATAACTTCATCAATAGAACCAAGAGCAATAATCAAACCTGCCAAAATATGCGCTTTTAATTTTGCTTTTTTTAAGAAATAAATTGTTCTACGAGTAACAATCTCAACTCTGTGTTCAACAAACTCTTCTAAAACTTGTTTTAAATTCATTAAACGAGGTTGTTTACCACATAAAGCAAGCATGTTAACACCAAATGTTGTTGCTAATTGTGTATATTTGAATAAATTATTTTTAACAACATCAGGTTTAGCATCACGTTTTAATTCAATAACAATTCTCATACCTTCACGGTCAGATTCGTCACGAATATCAGAAATACCAACAAGTTTTTGATCTTTAACCAACTCAGCAATCTTTTCAATTAATGCTGCTTTATTAACTTGATAAGGGATTTCAGTAATTACAATTGCTGTACGAGTTTGACGACCTGCACCACCTGCAATTTCTTCAAAATTTGCAACAGATGACATTTTAATAGAGCCACGACCTGTTTCATATGCTTGTTTAATATCATTCAAACCAATAATTGTAGCTGCAGTCGGGAAGTCAGGTCCTTTTACGTGTTCCATCAATCCTTCAATTGTAATATCTGGATTGTCAATCAAGGCAATTGTACCATCTACGATTTCACAAAGGTTGTGAGGTGGGACATTTGTTGCCATACCAACCGCAATACCAGAAGAACCATTTAATAACAACATTGGTAATCTTACAGGTAATACTGCTGGTTCTTGTAACGAACCATCAAAGTTTGGAACAAACTCAACTGTATCACAATCAATATCAGTTAACATTGATTGAGTAATCTTGTGCATACGAGCCTCTGTGTACCTCATAGCCGCAGCACCATCACCGTCAACAGAACCGAAGTTACCATGCCCGTCAACAACCAAATATCTTGTATTGAAATCTTGCGCTAAACGAACTAGTGCTTCATAAACTGAACTGTCACCGTGTGGGTGATATTTACCAAGAACTTCACCAACAATACGAGCACATTTTCTGAATGGCTTATCAGGTGTCATACCAAGTTCATTCATAGCAAATAAAATTCTTCTGTGAACAGGCTTCAAACCATCACGTACATCTGGTAAAGCACGTCCAACAATAACACTCATAGCATAGTCAATATATGAGCGTTTCATTTCTTCTCTTATATTAATTGGAACTATTTTTCCATCTTCAAACATATTTTGTTGAGCCAAAATCTTTCTCCTTATTCCCCTTACATAAGAATATTGTAGCACAAATGTATGTAAAAAACCCTTTGTTAAAGGAATTGTTACATATAGTTAAGCCTTAAATATGGATTTTTAAGGTTTTTAATGATTAAGCAAAAATAACTGAACTTATATTACTTGATTCAATGTTATGAACTTCTTTAACTAAATCCAAAATCTTATTTACAAATGCTTTATACGCAGTTCTATCTGCCTCGCCAGAAAGAACGATATCTGCAGTGTTAATAGTTGGTCTAATATGAACTTTCGCTTTTGATAAAGCATTTTCATAAACTTCATCAGATGATGCACCCAGCCCACGTTCTTCTGCTCTTATATAAAATCTTTCTTTTTGCACTTCGTGAGAAACATGTACATAAATTTTGAAATCAAAAGCATCAATAATTTTAGGAGTTAATGTAAACAAGCCTTCTGAAATAATAATTTTTGCTGGAGTCGCAAGTTTAACATCATCTCTACGAATTGCGGTGCCTGACATATCATACTCTGGCAAATAAACTTCTCTACCATCTGCTAGAGCCATTATATGTTCTTTCATCAATGATAATTCTAACGCTTCAGGAACATCTAAATCATAATGTTTTGCAAATTCTGCAAAACTACCTGCCGCTTTTACCATTTCAGAACGATCATAGTAATAATCATCTGTATTAATTCTTGTAATTAAATCTGGGATATTATAATCTTCTGCAAACGTCATCAACGTTCCGATAATATCATATGCAATTGTTGATTTCCCACTTGCTGTTTCTCCTGCAATACCGATTGTCGCAGGTCTTGTTTCCATCCCAGACAAAAATAAAGCCATTTTCGAAATAGCTTTATTTGAAACATTTAAAAATATTGAATTTGAAGAAGACATTTCTTCATGAAAAATTTGTTTTAATTGGCATTCAATTCGTTGTGCCAAAAATGCATTTTTCTTAGGTTTACTAATTGTATTTTGCATAAAATCTTTTTCCTAGATTTAATAAACCATAAACATGATTTTTTTTGTTATTAATTTAACTATTTGTTACAAAAAAATAACTCCTGAAAAGGAGTTATTTTTTCAACTTATCTTTTATAAAGTCGCTTTCAATTGGAATGCCACTTTGGTCTGTTAGTGCTAATTCACCATTTTTAAATTCAATATTAATACCAAATGCCATATCTTCACCATATTGTTGAACTAAATAATGCCTAACAACCAGTTCCGAAGAATCAACTTTTCTGCCGTTTATATCTAAAATATCTGTTGAATAACCGCCTCGCCAACTTTCAGGATCAGTATACTTTTCAGGATTTTGTCTGATATATTCTTTTGGCTCGAAATATGTTACTCTTACCGTATAATGTTCTGCTGCAACTTCAGGACCAAACAATTTATTTAATTCTTCTGTTGCTGTTGCAATTACTTCTTCTTTAGAATTTCTGACAGATAGTGGCTCGACATATGTTGGAATAGTGTCTGAATAAACAATTTCAATTTCATTATCCAACTTGACCGATTCCTGTTGAACCACTTTCTTTTGTGGTTCAACATTTGTCTTTTGTGCTTGTTCCGCTACTGGTGGCTGAACAATGGCACTTTGTCCTTTACGCTGAGTATCTAACTCAGCACCATTAGGGATTCGGTTTTTCTTTGTCTTTAGTACGAAGGTTGTCTAATTCTTCTTGCTTTGCAACTCTTTCATCAACAACTTGTTTGATTACATTACGTTCCGAAGTTTCTTTGCTTAAGACGTTTTGAGCTTTTTGATATTTAATAAATTTCTTATCTGTTTTTTCGTTTGCTTTTTTGTCTGAATCCTCAACTGCATTCAAATCCTTGTCATTATCAAACTTTGCACTAGTCATATTACTTGATGCTTCATCACGTTTTGTTGTTGCTTTATCAACATCTCCTTGTTCTTTTACTAAAACATCATCTTCATATTTTGTTTGATATTTTTTGATTTTTTCAGCTTCTTTGTCGAATTCGGCAATATTTTTCAAATCAACATCTGCCTTATTTAATTGTTGTTGAATACTCAATAAATGTTGACGTAATGGATCAATTGAAGTCGTTACAGCATCTGCTTTTGCTACAACTTTTAAGGCTTCCATATTCGCACCCTGAAGTGACGTTACATGTTCAAGGTTTGGATCTGGGTCACCTTCTTTAATTTCACCATTTGCAACCATATCGGCATATATCTGCTCATATTTTGCAATTGTTTTGTTATTATTTGCAATATTTTTGTCAGCAGCAGCTCTATCAGCACGAACTTTTGCTAATCCAGTTGGCAAACCTGTTTCATCATCTTTATCTTTGCCTTCAATTTGTTCTAATAAGGCGTTTACGTATCCTAATTGCTCTGCTACTTGTTCTGGTGTAGCATCTTCACCCAAATTTGCAAGTTTTGTTGTATCAATTTTAATGCCAAATTCATTACAAATAGTTTGTAAATCCATTGCCTTAATGCCATTTAAAGCATCTCTTAATTGTTCTTTTTGGTCACCTGTCAATTTAGTTTGAGGAATATTTTCCAATGATTCAGCTTTAGCAGTTGATTTTTTGCCATCAACAGCAACATCAATAAACTGCTGAACTTCCGCTGCATGATTTGCTTTAAAATCTTTTGCTTTAGCAATTTCAATATTTGGAACAAAATCTAAAATTGCTTGTTTTGTTTTTTCTGCATCAATTTGTAATTGAATTGTCTCTCCTGAAACATCAGTTTTTGCCAATTTATCAAATGATGCTTTACAATCAAAAGTTGTTTGTACTGGTTTTGGTTCAGGTTTTGGTTCAGGTGTTGGTTGTGGAGCCGGTGGATTCAACTCTAATTTTTTAGCTTTTAACGCTGCTTGAACATCTGGATCCGCAAGAACTTTCGGATAATTTTGTATTTGTAGCATTAAAGCTAAATAGTCGGCATTTGTTTCTACTTTAGTAGGCAAGATAACAGAAAGAACCTTTGCTTTTGTTGCTTGTTCATATTCAGTTAACTCAACTGGTTGTGTAGCACCATTGCCATTTGCCTGAAAAGTATCAAGCCCAACTCCAGTTGAAATTTTTCCTTTTAACATTGCTTGTTGAATGTCATCTTCAGAATAATTTGTAATTTTCGCCTCTTTGTATAGGGCGATTACTTCCGCTCTTGTTAATAATAAATTAGCACCGTTTACACCGTTCACATTTGTCATAATTTCATTCTCCTTAATATTTCTATTTACTTAATTGCTACTTGATCTTTGAATTTTTAGCCTTTAAGGCTTCTTGAAATTCGTGATTGCTCATATATTTATTCGGCACAGAACTCAACATCTCATTCAATGCCGCTTTATCAGTAATCTTATCTAATTTTTCAAGATAAAGATTCAAGATAATATACTCATCCGTAGTTAAACCATCAGATGGCGCTTCTACCTCCTGATTTTGATTAATGTCAACAATATTTGGATTAGGTTCTGTTTTCCTAGTCAATTCATTTGTAATTTCTTCGTTTAAGTTTTGTTCTCGTTGTGTTTGGGGTTGCATGCCCACATACGCAGTATCTGTTGCATTAACGTGACCTAAACCATTCACATTCGCCATTTCTTTCTGCTCCTTAATATTTACTTTTACTTCACTTCATGAATATACATAATCGTGTTATATATACTCAAAAACATTTACGGCATAAGAATTGACAAACTTTAAATACTAAATATATACTTTTTAACTTAAAAACCAATAATATCAATAATCACGACAAATAAAAATTTAAGTTTACATTTCTTAAACATGTGAAAAAGCAAGTATAATCATGCTTTAATAACATTTATGAAAACTCGTTGCTTTTGGGTAAATTTAAATAATCCTCTATATGTAAAATATCACGATGAAGAATGGGGCAAACCTTGTCACGACGATAAAACCTTATACGAATTATTAATTTTAGAGAGTTTTCAGGCCGGATTATCTTGGGAATGTGTACTGAATAAAAGAGAAAACTTCCGCAAAGCATTCGATAACTTCGATATCAACAAAGTTATTAAATATGACGAAAACAAAATAAATGAACTCTTACAAAATAGTGGAATAATAAGAAATAAACTTAAAATCAATGCTAGCATCAAAAACAGTAAAATTTTTAAAGAAATTCAAAAAGAATTCGTAAGTTTTGACAAATATATTTGGGGTTTTACAAATAATAAAATTATAAAAGAAGATTGTTCAAAATATACCCAATCACAATTATCAGACACGATTTCAAAAGATTTAAAAAAACGTGGAATGACATTTGTGGGAAGCACAATTATATATTCGTACCTCCAAGCAATCGGCGTAATAAACGGGCATTGTAACAATTGTTACATTAATCAGTAAATTCTAGCAATTTTTATTTTCACAATGCTTTAAAATGTAGTCACCGCAAATTGGAGATTATTATGATTAAATATTTACAAGATTTACACGGTAGTTACAGCCAAGCATTAAGACAAGGTGCTAATGTAGGCAAAAAAGAACTCATAAATGCTTGGAGAAATTCTGATAATGTAATTACATCCGGTCAGTATTTTGAAAAAAAAGTTCTTCCAAACGGGAATATAAAAACAAGAATTGCAACAATTTATGACAATAGTTCAAAAGCAATAGGACTTGAAACCAAAGTTATGACTCCGGAAGGAGAACTTGTTTATAATTCTGCCGGCGTAGTTAAAGATAATAGTGTAAGATTAATGGGTAAAATCCGACGTTTACAACAAAAAGTAGCGAAAGGTTTGGATACTTCAATAGATAAATTGCGTTTGCATAAATTGGAGCAACAAGCCAAACAAAATACAAAATTATATAAATTTGGTGAAAAAACAAAAATCGCAAGAGAACTCATGTACTATAGTACTGCATTAAAAGACCCCAAAACATTAGTTGGGCACACTTATGGTAAATTTTGGAATTAGAACAGTTATTAAGGAGTTTATAAATGCAAGTTTATTCTATATTAAATAAATCTTTAAAAGAAATGCACGACACCTACCAATTAGCGTTAAAACAAGGCTCTAATTTAGGGAACAGAAAAATAATTAGCGCTTGGAAAAACCAACATGGCGAAGTTACTTCAGGACAATTCTTTAATAGAAAAGTTCTGCCAAACGGCAACATAAAAACAAGAATTTTAACAATTTATGACAACCAAGGGAACGGAATGGGTTTAGAAACCATGGTTCGTGATAAAGATAACAAAATTATATACAAATCTACAGGTATTGTTAAAGACAACACCCCAAAATTACAAAATCAATTACGCATATTAAGAAAAAAAATAAGAACAGGCTCTGCAACTAAAGAAGATATCGCTTACTACAAAAAGAATGGAAGAAACCTTTACCGCAATACAAAAATGTACGAATGTAATGAAAATTTAGTTGATGCAAGATTTGCTTTATATAATTCATGTCCTGGCTCAAAAAGATTATTCGAAAATGACTACCGATTATATAAACACGACTAATTTTTCATATTTTTATAAAGCATCTTTAACGTATTAATATCTCGTTCTGAAATTGCTTGCTCTTGAATTTCATCATAGCCACATCCTGTTCCCATAATGTCATCACAAGACGGACTATGCCCCAAGCCCAAAGCATGACCTATTTCGTGTTGCAAAACACTCACAAAATGGCCTTTTGAATATGAAATTCCATTTCTCGGATTGCGTTTTAAAACAGTAATTTTTGAAGAAATCATCCTGCCTTTACTTGTAGGCAAACCACTTTCAACACCTAATAATAAACCACCATTTGCAGAAGGCATTGCTTTTTCTGTCGTTACAACAACTATCTTTGCAGAATCAGGATTGGATACAAAAGTAAACTTTACAAAATTCTTTGTTGCATATATCCAACGCTGAAATGCGTATCTCACCCAAGATGAATTTTCAAATGGTTCCACATACACAGGAATAGGAAAAAATTGCCACGTAGCAGGCTTATATGTCCTTTTTTTCTCTGCATAAAAGTCATCATATCGAGATTGTTTTTCCTTTACCATATAATCATAATAATTAGAGCCAGTATTTGCTTCTTTTTTATCCACATACTCCTGAACTATTTGTTCTTTGGCTTTTTCAGGATTTGTCAAACTAAACAAATCTTGCTTGGCATAAGCATATTCCAAAGTGTTTAATGGTGCTACTTCTAAAGTTTTTTCCAATGCAATTATTGCAGAATCGTTATCTCCTAATGCTTTATAGGTAAGCCCTAAAAAATAATACGCTTTATAACTTTCGGGATTAAGTTTTATTTCCTTTAAAAAGTATTTTTCAGCCTCTACATAATCCTTTTTATAATAAGCCTTTCTACCCAAATCAAGATTTGAAATAGGTGCTGCCAAAACATATAAAGGCATTAAAAACAAATACATTAATAATATAATTTTTCTCAACATAACTTTCTATAAACTCCCTATTTCTGATATTTATCCCAACGAGATTCATAAGCCTCAACCGCTTGTGCGGCCTCTTCTTCGGAATATTTATACTCCGAAAGACTTATCATAATTCTTCCATCAGATTCTTCCATCAACTTTTTCTTAATTTTATATGGATAAGTTTCATTTCCTTGCATATTGCCCGCATGAATTTCTCGAATTACATCATTAATATACATTTGCATATATTTAGGAATCTTCGGATGCCTTTTGATATATTCAACAAGAGGCATATTCTCTCTGTAACGATTGCCGTTAGCCGTTGTCAAAAGGAAATTGCCTATCGTATTAAGCCCACCAGCAGAAGCAGGAGTAACGTGTTCTATTGAACCAGTTGAAGCAATAAACAATCTTCTCGTAATTTCAGTGTGTTTACGTTTTGAATACTTAACTACAAAAGCATTACGACTACTTTCTGATGTAGGCAAAAATAAAGCTTTATTTTTAATATCATTATAAATTTCTCTTTCATTATCTTTTGGGATAACTTCTTCCAAAGAATTCAAAAACATTTTACGCTTAAAACAATCACTATTACAATCACTCAAAATCAACTGCCTGCATTCAGTCGTTTTTTCACGAACTTTCATGGCCGTTTGTGGTGAAAGTTTACGAGTTAAAATATCAACATCATCCAAAACTTCCATTTCTTCTAGTTTTAATTTAATTAAACAATTTGCCTTAATCATCTGTAAACAATTTTGCAAATTATCATCAGGATTAAGCATAGCAAAATCCTTAAAAATAGCATAAATAGACTTTTCGACAGTTAACATATTATCTTGATATGGTGCTAAAAGATTAACCGCATCTAGAGTTGTATTACATTTAGCCAAATTCTTTTCAAAACCTTTAATTGTATCTGTTGAAATAATTTTTATCCCACGATAAGGACAAGTTATATCACGAAGACGCCTTAACGCTCTACCCGCGGAAGTTTTACCCTCATAAGGTATGTCATAATAATACTTTAAATAATTTTCTGCAGTAATGCGTTTTGGCTTTTCCGAATGCATATAAACTCTTTTTCAAATCCCATCCAGTCTTATTATAACAAATTTTTCAACCCCTCGCAAGACTTCACGTTAAATATTAAATTTTTCATTTAATTAACGCAAAAAAATTTTTTATGCGATTTAAACCATGTGAAAGCACAGAATAAGAAATGAAAATACAAAATAATTTTAGATACGTTGATAACAAATTTGTTCGTGGAGATTATGTCTTTTCTCCACTAAAACTGTATGGAATGAAGCAAAAAGGCATTAATCAGATTATCGATTTAAGACAAGAAAATAAATTAAAAAAAGGTATTGAAAAATTATTCTGCAAAATATTAAATATTGAATATATAAATAAACCACTCTCATTTAAAAATAAAGACTTCCCAACAAAAACTTATTTTGAAAACATTAACAAATTGATTTGTGAAAATAAAGGTACAACATATTTACATTGCAAAAAAGGGAAACATAGAACAGGCTTGTGCGTTGCTGCATATGAAAAAGAAGTTATGCACAAAACAAACCCTGAAATAATCTACAATTTATACACAGATAGTTTCTCAGATTTAATAAAGAATGGGGAAAAACGTAAAAGTTTAAATGATGCTATCACTAAATTCGCAAGATGCTTTGATTTAAGATAGTCCAAACAACAACTTTTTATTTTTTAAATTGTTTTGCATTCTTTTTTTCGAATTGAGCAGAAACTTTTTCCCGAAGTTTTGGTGTTTTCTCCTCGATATCGCCTATATCGATTCTTACAATATCTGAACGCTTTGCAAACTCGTCACGCAAAACAATAATATAATCAGCAAGGGTTAAGGCATCCGACAATTTGCCTTGAGTTTGCCATTTCTGTTGAACATCTAACAATCTATCTACATGTTTTTGAATATAAATAGGAACTTCAGGATTTCCATTCTTTATAAAATCATCTAGCAAAATATCAGTCTTTTCATTATTAAGTTTTTTAGATGTCAAAATAGTAACCCTAAAATCAATTGCATCATCAATTTTGTTATTCGACAAATATTTTGCTTTAGGATAAATATGGTCATCAGTACCAACAGAATTTTCTAATAGTCTAATTCCAATTTCTTGAGAATCTATGAGTTTTTTCTTTTCTTCACCAAACTCATTCACACGAATTTTGTACGGCTGAGAATACTTAGCAATGAATGCTTCTGCTTCAGCACTTGGTTGAAAACGCATATCCGCTTTATTATATTTAAATCTCAACAAGTCATGGAGAGTCAAATTAGGGTGCTTCTTTGAAATAGTTTCCAAAATTGTAAAAACTTCTTGTTCAACTGGGAACATATCTTTTTCGTATGGCTTTAAGGCTTTTATTGCAATAGAGCCTTTTTTATTCAAAATCATCGATTTTTTTAATTCATCTATATCCTCAAGTGGAATAAGATTTCTATCAGAATACGCATCAGGGATTCTTTCTCTTAATAACTTTTTAAAAAACTGCCTAGAAAAAGTGGTTTCAAATCTATTAGGGATACAACTTTCCACTCCTGTAAATGAAACATCACTAATAATATTTTTTGTGTTTGAAGATTTTTGAAAACTATCCACTTGTAAATTTCCACCAAAATTCACAAAACTTTTAGGCATATTTGAATTTTTAATATAAGCCATTTGAGTTTTAATATTATTACTGAAACTAATTCCTGAAACTTGCATAATATTTATAACACTCATAAAAATATTGTTTGCTAGTGATTAAAAATTAATTTCCACCCTGTGCAAGTTCCCTACTCGAGCAAAACCTATATTGATATTATTTAGAGAAGAATAGATAAAATACCCATTCTTCTCTAAAAATTTAAATACTTGGTTTTCTTCGATAGTAACCCCTAACCTCCGTTCCATCTGCACGTTTATATGGATTTACATAAATTAGATTCCCTGCTAAAACTTGCTGTTTAGCTTGTTCTTCAGTCATCACTTTCCCTGATAACATTTGTTGATTAATAAAATTTTCCAAACGAGTAAATTCATCTGAAGACATCTGACCAATTTCTTCATTTGTAAAAACCCATTGAGAGTGCTTTCATTTGATTATCAAATTCTGTTGTTTTAATTTTTGTCATAGTTGTTTTTCCTTTCGTTTTTTTGTAGTATTAACTTATGCTTTTAGATAAATTTAGAAATCGTTATAGTTTTAATTTCTTATCTACTTGTGGATGGATAGTGTTTGCATTATTTATAATATTAACTTGTCCTGAACTATATATTGAATATATTGTTGGAAACACTGCACACGCTTGGGGAGTGGGAATTACATTTTTAGGTATATTAATTATTAATATTTTATTTTATTTAATTACATTTTTTGTTTACGTTTTTGAAATTGTTAACTGGAAAAGAATTACAAACGAAAAGTTTTTAAATAATAAATACATAAAAATATACCAAACCTTAGGAATTATTTTTGCATTTTTACCACCATTAGTTTTACTCATTATGCTTGTTCCATAGTTGTTTTTCCTTTCGTTTTTTTGTAGTATTAAGTTATGTTTTTAGATAAATTTAGAAATCGTTATAGTTTTAATTTTCTATCTATTTGTGGTTGGATAATATTTGTGCTACTAAGTGCTTTTTTTATTCCAATTATTTCTGCTATGTCTTGGCATTATAGTGGATTTCCTGGTATTGCATTTGCTTTTCTTTTTCTATTGATTTTGGGTTTGAATATTATATTTTATTTGTTAACCTTTTTTGTATATGTTTTTGAAATCGTAAGTTGGAAAAGAATAACCAATGAAAAATTTTTGAATAACAAGTACATTAAAATATTCCAGATATTAGGTATAATTTTTGCGTTCTTACCAATAATGATGGTTGTACTCTTTCTTATAGTTGGCTTTATTCAGAACATGATATATGACATCCACAGTATTGATTAAAGTTGTTTAATTCGATATAATCATTGTTTTTTCTCCTTTTTTTTGTATACTATAACTATGTTTTTGAATCGTTTACGACAATCTTATGCTTTTAATATTTTGTGTGTTTGTGGCCTTTTAGTATTAATACTGTTTATAGTTATGCTAATAATAGGATTACTAACAAAATCTTCGCTATTTGGATTGATTTTATTGTTCCACGTAATAGGGATGTTGAGTATCCTAGTATTTTTACTAAGTATTTTGATATACTCTTTTGAATTAATTTTCTCAATCAAAATAAGCAGCCAAAAATTTCTCTATAATAAAAAAATTACAGTAATGCAAAATATTGGCATAATAGCATTTATGCTAATTGTCATATTAGATTTGATAACTTTCGGTTCTCAATATATAGAACCTATGTTGTATAATTTGAAATTTTAATTAAATTTTGCTATTTATATTTACCTCCTTTGTAGTAGAAATGTTTTTAAATAATAAATACATAAAAATATACCAAACCTTAGGAATTATTTTTGCATTTTTACCACCATTAGTTTTACTCATTATGCTTGTTCCATAGTTGTTTTTCCTTTAGTTTTTTGTAGTATTAAGTAATGTTTTTAGATAAATTTAGAAATGGGCATAGTTTTAACTTATTATCCGTTTGTAGTCAGATAATGTTTGATGTGTAAATCTTCCAAATACCTCTATTATAACAATTTTCATAGCACACAACAATTCCGTATTTTTACTTAAGTAAAAATACGGATATCACAATACCTCAAAATAATAATAAAAAAGACCCACTTACGCAGGTCTTCTTTAATATTCTGGGGCGAAAGGATTCGAACCTCTGAATGTCTGGACCAAAACCAGATGCCTTACCACTTGGCGACGCCCCAATATCGGGTACATTTCTTATTCTAAATGCTAAAACTTCTTTGTCAAGAGATTTTCTTTATTAGCCTAAAAAAGAAATGCCTTCAAACCTTTTGCACCTGAATATTTAAGATTCTTTATCATTTTAATTTTCTTAGAATCAATATTCTCCCCAAAATTATACTTTTCCAAAAGTTCCTTAAAGCCTTTCAAATTCTGCAATTCTTCAGAACGATTGAAAAATTCTCTTAAGGAATACTTTTTCTCTGGTTTATAATCAGGTGATGACGCTACCATATCACACAACATGCTTTTCAAATTCATATGTTTGCCACTTTCAATATGATGTTCTGAATGCGCTCTATGGATTTTGCCAACTACCTTTTTAGGAAAACCTAACATATACATAATCATTTTATCCGCATCATGCGTAACACTATTAATTGTATTTCGTCCAAACAATTCTTTTTCAACAAGCGCATACACAACCTTGTGATCATATGTATGGCGAATATTCTCCCGATACTCTTTTGCAAATTTTACAATTGGTTTTATAACTTTTTCTTTGAAACTTAAAAGACCAGACGCACTTTTAGTCGCATCTGGTCTTTTCACAAATATATCCGCACTATCCCACACAATTGGCACAGGGACAGTCGAGTTCTTCAGCCTGTGCATCGAGCCTGTCATTGGCTTCGATTTGTGATAATAAGGGTTTGTTTTACACTTAATCTCCATAACCAATTATGGCACGAAAAAATTTTTATGCAAGTAGTTAATAAAAATTAAAGGCTGATAAAATTATCAGCCTTTTTATTTATTCATCCTTTTGTAAATGCTTGTGAATTAGGTATCCACCTTCTCCAAGTGCATCTTGCAGTTGGACTTCTTGTTCACTTGTGCCTTCACCTTCAACACGTACTGTTGCAATGTTAGAACGAATTTCTATACCTTTAAATTTTGCACTTGTTTGATAGTGACTAATATCAAGTTTATCATTTTCATCCATGACTACAGTATTATTCTCTGTTTCTGTCCATAATTGGACATTATCACGTTTACTATCATTAGACAATAAAAAAGCCTTCTTTTGATCTACGATAATTGTATTATTAGAACTTTCACCACAAAGTACAATATCGTCACTCTTTTTTGAACCTATGATAGTAGCGTTTTCTATATCATCAATCACTGTATTTGAAGAATTTGGATTGTACCATTCTTCATAAATGCCTGCACTAGTAACTTTTGGTTGTTTATCAGGATTTGTCTGATCAGGATAAACAATTTGCAAACCTGCTGATGTGAAAACTGAATTCATTTTTACACCATTTTCCATAAAAGTAGTTGTTTTCTCAGCATCAATATGATTTGGATTAAAAATAACCCCGCCAATATTAACCTCTTTCGGCTTTTGAGGTGTAACCGGTTGTGGTTGTGGCTTCGGTGTCTTACTGTTAATTGGTTTTAATGGTTCTGTCATAAAAATCCTCCTTTAATTAATATCTCACGTGTAAAAATAAGCACTCACATGTTAAATTAAAAAAATATAGTTCCTAAAATTGTTCAATTAATAGGGTTTTGTTACAATTCTTTATAATTAATTAGCCATATTTTTCTCTAATTAGTTTATTAAACTAATTAGAGAGTTATTATAAACTAATCGTATGGATTATCAAAAATTAATAAATACAAATATTAAAGAATTAAGAATTAAAAACGGTTTAACTCAAGAGGAATTTGCCGAAAAAATCGGAATTAGCATTCAAGGAGTTTCTAATATTGAACGTAATCGCTACCAACCAACGGCTGAAACCATTGATAAAATATGTAAAAACTTTGAAATAACTCCTATTGAATTGTTATTATCTAAGCATAAAACCCATGATGAACAAATAAAAAATATCAATGCTTTATTAGCACAGTGTTCAGCTCAAAAATTAAATCAAATTTACGATATTATTCTTATTCTTTGCAAAAAATAGTTCTAAATGGACTTGATTCTTTTGCATAAACAACTTCAACTTGCCCACGCAAAAGTTCTTCAAAAACCCTCAAAACAAAGATTTCACTCTCAAAATGTCCTAAATCATACAAAACAATTTCGCTATCAAGTGCTGTGTGGAATTTCAAATCTCCTGTTACATAAGCATCTGCGCCATTATCTTTTGCAAAAGAAATAAACTCTGAACCACTACCAGCACAAAATGCTATTTTTTTAATTTTTTGCACATTTTTATTATTCACATAACGCAAATTTTTAGAAACCTCTGACAATTTTTTCGCAAAATCATATACACTTGTTTCAAAATTTACATATCTAACAAAATCATCACTCGCACATACTTCCAAACCCAATTTTGCGATTAAAGTGTCAGTTGTCCCACCATTTGTTCTATCGAGATTTGTATGAGCACAATAAATATCTATATTTTTATATTCAAACGGTACAAAAAACAATGGATGATGAGAAATAATCATATCACAATTTTGGGATTTTGCCTGACTGATTACATCATCCGTAACTGTCAAACAAAGCATAATTTTTGAAACTTCATGCCTGTCAGTTTCTACAAGCCAACCTGAACAATCCCATTCCTCAGCAAGATGAAGAGGTGCAAAGTTCTCTATCTGTTTGACTATCTGATTTTTGTCCATACAAAACCTCAAAAATTCCTTTTGCAATTTGTCTTTTATTTGCTCTTTCTAACTGGATTGAATTACCATTTTTATCAAAAATAGTAACTTCATTATAATCGCTTGAAAATCCTATATCTTTTCTTGAAATATCATTTGCAATCAAATAATCGCAACCTTTTGATGCCAATTTAGTTTTTGCATTTTCCAATAAATTTTCACTTTCTGCACAAAAACCAACAACAATTTGAGTTGATTTATTAGCAGACAATTCTTTTAAAATATCTGGATTTTTAACCAAATTGATAGATATTTCATCATCTGACGTTTTTTTTATCTTTTGTTCAGCGATCTCTTTAACTCGATAATCCGCAACCGCCGCAGCCATAATCACACAAGATGCATCTTTAAACTCATCCTCAACAGCAGACTTCATTTCTAGCGCTGATTTAACTTTTTTAACTCTATAAGGTTTTGATGTTTCAACTGTAGAAATCAAAACTACTTCAGCACCCATAGAATAAGCCATATCAGCAAGCGCAATTCCCATTTTGCCAGAAGAATAATTTGAAATGTATCTAACAGGGTCAATATCTTCTATCGTTCCTCCAGCAGTTATAACAACCTTTTTACCTTTCAAAAGACTTTGCGAATTCAAAATTTCAACAGTTGAATCATAAATTTTTTCAATTTTGCATAATCGACCTTTACCATTGTAACCACAAGCCAAAAATCCACTTTCTGATTCCAACACCTCATAACCCACAGATTTCAATTTTTCAATATTTTCTTTTATCAAAGGATTATCAAGCATATTACAATTCATTGCTGGAGCAATAATTTTTGGTTTCGAAAATGCACAAGCAACAGAAGTTAAAAGGTTATCACAAATTCCATAAGCCAATTTAGAAATTGTATTTGCAGTAGCCGGCGCAATAACCATAACATCAGCCCAATCAGCAAAAGAAATATGTTTTGGGTCATAATTTTTTACATCAAATTCCTCAACCGCAACTTTATTTTTACTTAAAGTTTGAAGAGTAATTTTAGTCACAAAATTCATTGCATTAGGAGTACAAACGACCTTAACTTCGGCATTTTGGCGCTTATACATTCTAATAAGTTCTAATATTTTATACGCCGCAATCCCACCGGTTATACCAATCAAGATATTTTTACCGCTAAGCATTTTTTATAACCTCTTCTAATTTTAAAATCGCCTTATCCAAATCATCATTCACGATTTTATAATCAAAATTTTCTGCTCTTTCTAATTCAACTTTTGCCTCACCAAGACGTTTTTGAATAGTGGCCTCGTCTTCAGTATGACGACCTCTTAAGCGTTCTTCTAATTCTTCAAAAGATGGCGGACAAATAAAAATTAACACTGCTTCAGGCATTGATTTTTTAACCTGTAAAGCACCTTTTGTATCGATTTCTAAAATAACATTTTTATTTGCCTCTAAACATTCTTGGATATATTTTTTCTTTGTTCCATAAAAATTCCCAGCGAATTCAGCCCATTCCAAAAATTTATTATTTTCAATACAATTTTTAAATTCTTCTTGATTTAAGAAAAAATAATTTACACCATCTACTTCACCATCTCGAGGTTTTCTTGTTGTACAAGAAATAGACAACGTAAACTCAGGATTTCTTGCCAAAAAACCTTTTAATACTGAGCCTTTGCCGACTCCTGAAGAACCTGAAATTACATATAATTTTTTATTCATAGAAACATTATACCCAACAAAAATTTTTGTGCAATAAAAAAGCAGTCAAAATGACTGCTTTTTTAACTTTTTTAACTTTTAATTATGCTTTTGATTTTTTGCGTTCTTCAATAAATAAAACTGTACAGATTGTTATACAAATAACAGCAGATGCAAGCCAAAATGCAATCGCACCATTCCAACCGAACTTATCTACCATAAAGCCAGTACCAGTTGCAGAGAATACTGCCCCGATATAACCAAAAGTACCTGTAAAACCTGTTGCAGCAGATGCAACTTTTTTAGAACTGCTTTCAACTGCACAAAGTCCACCAATCATCATTTGAGGGCCATAAGTAAATGCACCCAAAAGTCCGATAATAACATAGTTTAAATTATTTATTGTGTTAAACTTCAATGCTAATAACATTGCAACAACACCAATAAGATAAATCAAATTAACAGGAGCTCGTTTGCCTTTGAAAACTTTGTCTGAAATTAAACCAGCGCAAACAGTACCACAAATACCAACCAAAGGTAATGACGCAATCATATTAGTTGCATCTGCCAAATCGATATTTGATTTTGCATTAGTAAGATACATAATCATCCAGTCTTCAGCACCGAATCTAATAATATAAACAAAGATATAAGCAACTGCTAACATCCAAATAGTTTTATTGCATAAAATATGTTTTTTGAATATTTGAACATAAGACATAGTGTCTTCTTCAGTTTTATCTGCTTTTTTCGCAGCAGGCTCATTATTGTAAACTTCAATATCAGGCAAGCCTAATGATTGCGGTCTATCACGTAATCTTTCATATAACCAAGCGGCAGTAATTAATGCCAACACACCAGGAACTAAAAATGCTGCTCTCCAACCCCAATGAGAGGCGATATGACCAGCGATTATAAAACTTAAGAAAGTCCCAGTTTGGTGAGAACAAGACCATAAAGACCATTTTGTTCCACGTTCAGAATTTGAATACCAATATGTTAAACTTTTTGCAACAGCAGGGAAACCAGCAGATTGGAACCAACCACTAACACCCCACAAGAAAGTTAAAGCCCAAAGTAAAACAACCGCTGAAACTTGTGGATCAAGTCCAAATATACTAACTACAGATGGAGTTAAAGCAAAAGCGATATTTGCCAACGCAGTCATTACTAATGCTAATGGTAAGAATTTTCTAACATCAGAACCATCCGCCAAAACCCCATTTACAAATTTACCAATACCATAAGTAAGATATAACGAACTTCCTAAAATACCAAGTTCAGTCATTGAATAACCAAACTCATTAGAAATTCCTGGTAAAGCAACTGCTATGTTTTTCTTACACAAATAGAAAATTGTGTAACCGATAAAACAAGCATAAAATATTCTTAAACGCCAATGCGAATACATCGACTTAACTTTGTCACCATCCTGAATTTCTGGTTGAACAGGAGGTTCTTTCAAAAAATTTTTCAATCCCATCTATTTATTCCTTATAATTTGTATATTTCTTGTTTCAGTAATTTCTTGACGTGCGTTTCTAATGATTTCTCTTTTTTCTTCATCAAGACTACAACCGCAAACTAACCTATCGATAAAACCAGTATTAAGTTTTACGGCTTTTTCAAAAGCACCGATATCAATAAGAATATCTTTAATTTCAGCTAAATCATAGCAAAAAGTTTGTTTTGAAGAATAGTTTAACACATCACCAGAAGTAGAAGTGATAGGTGTTCCGCCTTGTTCAAAATACAATTTAAAAACAGATTTCAGATCTTGCATTTCAGATTGCAATGTTGTAACAGTTTGCTGTAATCTTAAAAATCTTTCAAAAAGATACTCAATATTTTCTAGTTGTTTAGATTCCCAATCATATTTTTGTAAATACAATTTCTTTAATTTAGGGTAAGCGAGCGCCAAACCCATTGTGTCAGCCATTGCTCTATGGTGGTTAGTAAGTTCAACATCAAATTTCTTTGTTAATGCTTCTAAACCGTGAGATTCCATATCAGGAAAAATCTCTTTGAACATATGTTGAGAATCAATTCTTGTGTTTTCTAAAGGTTTTCCTGTTGTTCTAATGCTTGCTTCGTTCAAAAACGAATAATCAAAAATTGCATTGTGAGCAACAATCGGATAATCTTTAATAAAATCTAAAATTTTAGGCATTGCTTCTTCTTCAGTTGGAGCATCTTCTACCATATCTGGAGTAATTCCATGAATTGCAATGCTTGATTTTCTGATGTGTTGTTGCGGGTTGATAAGAGTTTGGAACTCATCTTTAATTTTGCCATTTTCAAGTCTAACTGCGGCAAATTCAACCATTTTTTCCTTAGTATAATCCAATCCCGTAGTCTCTATATCGAGAACTATTTCAATAATTTTTTTTCTTGCCATAACTATATCCTAAAGAGATAATAGCACAAAAATAAAATCTGTGGTAAAATAAAGAAAAAAGGAGATATGATATGACATTGGAAATTAGTGATGCATCGTTTGAACAAGAAGTCTTGAATAGTGAAAAACCTGTTGTCGTTGATTTTTGGGCACCATGGTGTGGTCCTTGCAGAAAACTTGGTCCTATTTTGGAAGAAGTTGCAAACGAATTGGGTGACAAGGTAAAAATTGTTAAAATCAACACAGACGAAAACATTGATACTGCAAAAGCATACTCAATCAGCGGTTTACCAAGTTTATTAGTATTCAAAGATGGCAAAGCCGTAGAGAGATTAGTTGGTCTAATGCCACGTTCAATGATTATACAAAATGTAGAAAAACACTTATAAAAAATTAAACAAAAATTTACACACGAAAGGAGCCGAAAAAAGCTCCTTTTGTTTTGTTACAAATCTTAACAATTGTGGTATAATATTAAAGTAAGCAAGGTATCATGCCGATAAACCATGCTAAGAGAAATGGGTTTAAATGAGTTTAAAAATTACTGACATTTTAATAGCAAGTGGCCGTTACATGCTCGATGAGTATGGCTTTTTGATGTTTGATGAAGATGGCAGACTCATTGAAAACCCTGAATACACAAAAGGCGCTCAAGAGGCTTACGATGAGCGCTATCAGGCTTTGTATGATAGTTTAGCGGGTCAGGCAGACAATGTTGCATATGAAAAAGATGAGCAAAATAACAAATTAGCAGACTCTAAAACTAAGTACGATAAACAACGTAAACTATTTGTTCTAGAAAATAGCCAAGGCTTTGATTTAGCGGATTATGTAGCGCAATCATTAACAGTAAAAAATTACAATTCAATAAACTCATTTTTCCAATATATTTTACAAAAGGGAGGTGCACTATCAGAGGAGTATGCACAGTGGGCGGTATTCACGTATGACGAAATCTTAGAGATGGAGGCGAACGGTACTGTAATTCCAGATGCAGTATTAGAGTGGGCTCACGAGCAGAAAGCCATTTACGAACCACAAACAGACCCATTTTATCAAGACAACGAAATGGAAACGTTGTTAAAAGACTTAGATAGCCAATTTATGCCAAAAGAGAATCTTCGAGAGGTTTCAAAGGACAAAAACGGAGAAGTTGCGGAGAATTTTGAGGCTTCATCAGACGATGAAACTGTCCAAAAGGAAACCGCCAAAGACGAGGCTACAAAAGCCAAAGACACTATGCAAGACTTATTGTCAGATGAAGGCGCTTTGAGTGAATACAACCTAACTTCCAAAGGTTTATTCTCAAAAATTAAAGAGGCAGGAACGAAGTCAACCAGAATGGCAGAAGAGGCTTCAAAAGAAGTCAAGGCGGCTAAAAAGCAGGTTAAAAAGACGGTATCCGAAAGAAACCAATTAGAAGAACAAGGAAAAGCGCTTAAAGGCAAGAACAAAGCGCCACAAAAAACTAATGAGGAGATTGCGGTAGAAGAATCTATTGCGCAATTAGACGAAGAACTTGCGGTCAAAGACAAGGAAAGTTTAACTGGCATAGAGAAACTTGAGGCATTCAAAGATATCAACACCGATTATGACGAGTACCTTGATACAACAAATGTTGCAATGGGTATGACAACTACGATTGGTACGGAAGCAGTCGCAGGTGGAGCGACATCAATCGCACTTGGTGCAGAATTGATTGCAATAGGTACGCCTTTACTAACGAACCCATTTACAGCAGCATTTGGTGCAACATTAATAAGTATGGGTACATATTATGTTGCATTTGGTTCTGTTATAACAGGGGTTGGCGGGGCCTTAGTTGGAACTGGTGTTGCTGGTGGAGTTATGACAGATGAAAGTAGCACGCAAGTTAAAGTTTCAGATGCTAGTATTGATGAATCTATTGCGTTAATGAATGATGAAGAGATTCCACAAAGAAATATTGCCCAAGAAGAATTACTAAATATGCAAATGGAGGGCGCAAGTTTACTTGAACAAACAGTAGTCTTTGGCGCAAAAAGTTCAAAAGAGGCAGCGGAGACGATTGTCGATGAAATCAAACTTGGTGCAATGGGAATATCTGCATCTATCGAAGAGGCTACTAGTGATAGTTTGGCTGAAAAAATTGAAAAAGACAGCGAAAAAGAAAACAAAAAGATTGAAAAATTAGAAGAGAAAAAAGATAAATTTAACGCAAAAATTCAAAAAGCGAAAGCCGAGGGCAAACTTCCAGAGATAACTCCTGACGAATATTTCAGCACAGGAGATATAGAGAAACTTCAAAGAGCACAAGAAAAACTTCACAAGATGGGTACTGAGGGTCAAAAAGAACTTGGTGAATCATTAAAAGAAGTTTACTCAATGTATGAAGTTTCAGAGACAGGAGATTTCACAGGAGAAACACCAATTGCTTATGGTGATGTAACCCTTGGTTTGAGTGAAGAATTGGCTAAAAAATCTGCGGCATACGGTCCTTTTGGTATTCCTGGATTGATAGCAGCAGCGGCAGCGGCTATCAGTGGTGCGGCTGCGGTACAGGCTGGTGAAGACATCAAAACTGTCCACGAAAAAGCATCTGCTAAGATAAATTCTTCTCTAGATTCTATTAGCGAGAACCAATCAACAGTTGAAGATTCAACAGGAGTTCAAGCAACTGTGACAGTTTCCGATCAGGGTGAAGAACAAGAAGACGGGGAACAGTCACAAGATGGTGAAACTTCAGCGGATGGAGTTAAAGCGGAAGACAAAGAAAACGTATTAGATAAACAATTACAAGAAAACGAAAATCCGCAAGAAGAATTCCAAGCGGAAGAAGTTTTTGTTGAGAATTTATCAGAATATGTTGAAGAAATTGTAAACGAGATTGTTCAAACGGGACAAGAATCCCAAATGATGGCGGCTGATGCCAAAAACGATGGCGATGCACGATTTGCTGCTATAGAGAGTTTAAAGGCACAGGCGGCAAGTGGCGAAGAAGACGATATGGACGTTGTCACTAAGGCTAAGAAAGTATCTGGCAGACGTGGTGCTCCGGCAGCATCAGGAGGAGAAGATATACCTGAAGAGGGTGGAGATTCTGCTGAAGGTGGAGAGACACAAAATGCAGTTGGTGCTGGTAAGATGGATCTTGCTAGTGCAAACGGAATGGGTGGATTAGAAAAACTTGAACAATACAAGGAAATAAACGAAAGTTTTGCTGAATATGTAGAAAGCAATGCTGATGGTATGCAAGACATGGTACAAACTGGTGCTATGTTATCTGCAATGGCCGTTCCAATGATGATGCTTGGTATGGAAGGCGGCGAAGAAATGTTTGAGGAAGGTGGTAAACTCATCAAAGCAGGCAAAGAGGGTCAAAACGCTGTCAAGACAAGTTTAGCGCAGATTAAAGTTTCAGATGTAGTCATCGAAAATGCTATTGATAAAGCCGAAGATGATCCAAAAATGGGCGGTTCTAAAAAATCAAATAACGAAAGTGGTAGCGATGATGGATTTGATGATGTTAACGCAAGCAATGCACTAGACAAAGGTAAAGAAGCACAAGGTGGTTTAGGGAAAATTATAGGCGAAACTAAAGAGGGTAACGAAGAATCCATAAAACGCAAAGGCGAATCTGAAAAGACCGAAAAACAAGTAGAAAACCAACAAAAAGTAACTGAAAAACTTATTGAAATAGAAAAGAAAAAGATTGAAAAAGCAATCAAAGATACCGTAAAATCTGCCCAAGAACAACAATTATTAAGTGCAGAGTTTGAAGAATTGGATGCCCAAAACGTTTCTGCAAGTACCCAAATAGAAACAAACCAAGCAAAAATGGAAGAGCAAGCAGCACAGGGTATAACACCAACTGTATCAATTGATCCAAATGCAATTACTACTATTCAGGGAAACCAAGGTAGAATTGAAGAAATCGCTACAAAAACGGATTCTTTATCACAGAGAATTGCCAAAAACCATAAATTAATAACACGTTCAAGTATTAAAATCAGAAAATATCAAGCAAAATTTGACAAACTTAAAAAAGAAAAATTAAAGATACAAGAACAAACTCGAAAAGCAGAAGAAGCAAAGCAAAAGAAAATAGAAAAAGATTTGGCCATCGTTAATATTTTTAACACATTAGGTTCTATTATCACTGCAATTGGTTCTATCATCAGTATGATTCCTGCTTTTGGTTGGGCTGTCGGTGGCCCAATCATAATTGCTGGTGCTGCTGTAATTCTTGTTTGTGGAACGGCAACAGCCGCTATTCAAATGGCAAACGGCAACTTGGCAGCAGGTTTGATGACATTGGCTATGACTATTGTAAAAGTTGTTATGTCCGTTGTTCCTGCAGCAAGTGGCATGGCAGCAGGTGGTGCCGCTGCAATGTCAGGATTTTCAATTGCATCATCTGCAATCAGTATCACTCAAGGTGCACTTCAAATGGCGGATGACATAACCTTCATCAAAACAGGTAAACGTAATGAAGATTTACAAATAGCAAACCAAGTTCTTGGTGCTCTCGGAGCATTAACAAGTCTTGGTAGTATGAAATTTGATGACCCACAAGCAATCATCGACAGTGTTGGTAAAATTCTTAACGCAACAGGTCAAGTATTAACTACATCTGGTACTGCCGCAGCACAAATAAGACAAGCACACGGACACCGAGATACCAAAGCAGAAGAAATTACTGCATTAATTGGTAGCGCATTCTCACTTGTTGGATCTGTAACTTCTATGGCAAGCAGCGCTGCCGGTGGTGGTAAGAATGCTAGTGGAGGTAATAGTAGTACAAGTTTAACAGCAGCAGACAAAGCACAATTATCAGGTCAAATCATCGGTGCAGCAGGTCAATTTATCAAATCTACAGCACAAACAAGTGCAGCCAACAAACAACGACGAGGAGATAAAAATACCAGAGCAGATCAAATTGCAATGGCAATAGGTGACTCATTAGCTGTTTCAGGTTCATTAATCTCCGGTATTTCAGGCGCAGCAAAATCCGGTATGAATGATATACAAGATGCAACTAATATGACCCGTATGATAGGTAATGCAATAAGCAGTATCGGAAGTATTGTCGCTCAATTTGGAAAAATCAGCGGTAAAAATATTGAAGCAGCACAATACTTACAAATAATAGGTCAATCAATAAATATGATTGCAGCATTAGTTGATGCCGGCGCAGGAATTGCAGATAGGGTAGGTCAGGCTGCTGCAACTGGAGATGCCGCAGGTGCTGGCGGCGGCGGTGATTCTGGCGACGGCGGCGGTGACGGCGGTGGCGCTGCTGCTGCGGATGGTGCTGGTGGCGGTGGCACTGATAAAGTTGGCAGCGGTAACCAAGGTACAGGTAATCAAGGTGGCACAGGGGACATCGGCG
>JAZRSZ010000041.1:0-10972 GCA_045651695.1 Candidatus Gastranaerophilaceae bacterium | reverse complement strand
TTTTTTCTTCATATAAAATTTTATTTTTTAATTTTTTAAATAATTCAATTCCTTTTTTGTTACTTTTTCTAACTGTTGAAACATTATTTTCTTTATCAATTCTTGTAATTTGAATTATTGTATTGTTGCAGATTGGACATTTATGCAAATAATCCAATTCGCATAGCACAAAATCCCCCTGAGGAGAGAGTCTGAAACTTCTAGTTTTTCTCAGACCTCCACAGCAGTGAATATACCCCATAGTATTCCCTTTCTGTGAACCGGCAAACGACTTTACCATCTTGGGCTTGTATCTTAACCGTTCTGTATATTTTGATTATACTTCTTTTTCAATAAAAAACAATTCCGTATTTTTACTTAAGTATTTTTACCTAAGTATTTTTACGGATATAAAAAATTGGAAAATGATTGTTATGCAATGGTTTAGGGGGTGAATAAAAAATGTATTTTGTGCACATTTTTTTGATGTTTTAGAAATAAGTAGGCATGCTATTAACCTATTAAAATTAGGCTAAACCAAATAAATAAAATTCCAGAAACAATACCGATTAGGGATAAGTGCCAATCTCCATATTCTTTTGCAAGAGGAAGTAATGTATCGAATGCTATATAAATCATAATGCCTGCAACCGCAGCCATAAGTGCTCCAATTAGAACTTGTGGTAATATTATGCTGAATATAAACATACCAACGAGAGCGCCTATTGGTTCACTTATACCAGAAAGGGCAGCATATAGCATTGCGTATCTCTTTTTACCTGTAACGTGGTATACGGGAAGTGCAACAGCAATACCTTCTGGAATGTTGTGAATTGCGATTGCCATTGCAACAGAAAAACCAAGCGAAAAGTCTTGAATTGTGGTTAAAAATGTTGCCATACCTTCAGGGAAATTGTGAACACATATTGCGATTGCTGTAAATAATCCTGCTTTTTTAAGTTTACTATGAGAGTGTTCGCAAGGTGTATCCGGGTTTAATAATTCTTCTGTATCAACGTGATCAGGAATAAAATAGTCAATTAATAATGCTATGAAAATACCAGCAATAAACCCTAAATACACAATCCAATTGTAATTGTTTGGGAAGTGCTTTTGTAGCATATGTGCTGCGTGAGGAATTATTTCGCTGAAAGAAAGAAAAATCATTACTCCAGCAGAAAAACCTAGCCCTATAGATAAAGCTTTTAAGTTATTTCTTTTAACGACAAAAGCAATTCCACCGCCGATTGCGGTTGCCAAACCGGCTAAAAATGTCATTAATAGGGCAATTCCATAGTTTTCAGGTAAATTCATAATAAATCCTTCGAAACTATTTTATCACAAAAATTAAATGTCAACATTTCTCATCATAGAAACAAGTGTGTTAATTGTATTTTCCATACTAACACTGTCTGAAGTTCTTTGCTGAAGGAATGCATTTATTTGTGGCATCATTTCAATTGCTATATCAAGTTTAGGATTTGTCCCTGGCTGATACATACCAACATCAATCAAGTCTTTGTTTTCTCTATACATTGACATAATGGTTCTCATTTTACCTGCGGCTTCCCTGTGCTCAGGAGCAACTATTGAGGACATTAACCTCGAGATACTTCCTAAAACATCAATTGCAGGATAGTGGTTCATTTCTGCGACTTTTCTTGATAAGAAGATGTGTCCATCAACGATACCACGAACGATGTCAACAATAGGGTCAGTGATATCGTCACCTTCCATTAATACAGTATACAGTGCGGTGATTGAACCTTTAGGGCTGTTTCCAGCTCTTTCTAAAACTTTTTGTAACCAAGAGAAAATTGATGGTGGGTAACCTTTCATTGTTGGAGGTTCGCCTAGTGACAATCCGACTTCACGGCCAGCCATTGCGCAACGTGTAACAGTATCTGTCATTAAGAATACTTTTTTGCCTTGGTCTCTAAAATATTCGCAAACGGCAGTCGCGGCTAATAAACATTTTTGTCTTATTAGAGGTGGTTTATCACCTGTAGAGCAAACCAAAACGGATTTTTTCATCCCTTCTTCGCCAAGTGCATCTTCAATAAACTCTTTAACTTCACGGCCACGTTCTCCGATTAATGCAACAACGTTTACGTCTGCATCAGAATTTCTCGCAATCATACCTAGTAAGGTACTTTTACCGACCCCAGAACCAGCAAAAAGTCCTAGACGTTGTCCGCAACCCATAGTCATAGCAGAATCTATTGCGCGAACACCTGTTGAGAACATCTCAGTAATAATAGGTCTTTCAAATGGGCCAGGTGGTGGTCCTTCTATTGATCGCCATTGAGCAAATGTTGTATCTAAAGGTTTTCCGTCTAACGGGTTTCCCATAGGGTCAATAAGTCTTCCTAGTAAAAAGTCGCCGACTGGTATAATGATTGGACGTCCTGTTGATGTTACAAGACTACCTTGACCAATACCGTTTGCATCAAGAAGCAAAAGTAATTGAGCAACTTCACCTTTAAATGCTTGAACTTCTGCAGGTTTTAATTTGCCGTCATTTGTTTCTATGTAACACAAATCCCCGATTTTTAATCCCGGTAATTTAACTTCTACAGTCAAACCTAAAAGTTTAGATACTGTCCCTTTGTATCTAAACAATTCTGTATTATCAAGAGTATTTTGTACTCTTGATTTTATATCTTCTAATCTTGAAATATCGATATCACTCATTACTTTTATTATAATAGTTTTTTAGTTTATATCAAATTTGTTAAGTAATTTGAGGAAAAATACTTGATTATGAGATTGTTTTGTGCTTTTATAGTTATGGAACAGGCAATTCCTCTTAGCCTTGTTCAAGAAAAACAGCAAGCGGCGGCTGGTTTTCGATAGTGAAACTTAATAAGAAGGAAAAAGTAATGTTAAAAATCAGATTAAAAAGATTAGGCGCTAAAAAAGCCCCAACATACAGAATTATTGTTATCAATTCTACAACAAAACGTGAAGGTAAACCTATTCAAGAATTAGGTTATTACAACCCAAAAACTAAAGTTATGCAATTAGACAAAGCAGCAGCAGAATCTTGGATTTCTAAAGGTGCTCAACCAACAGATACAGTTGCATACTTAATCAAAAACTGCAAAGCAGATGGAACATTAGATTATAAGAAAAAAGAAACTGTAAAATTATCTAAAAAAGCTCAAGCAAAAGCACAAGCAGAAGCTGAAGCAAAAGCAGCAGCAGAAGCAGAAGCAAAAGCGGCAGCAGAAGTTGCAGCAGCAGCGGCTGAAGCACCTGCTGAAGAAGTTGCTGAAGCAACTGAAGCATAGTTTCTATTCAAATATTAAAAAGGACAACTTCCGAGTTGTCCTTTTTTAGTGTGAATTTTTATTAAAAGCATTTTCAATTATTTTAATAAAGCCTTTTGCAAAGTCCATCATATTAACTTGTTCAACATCTTTTGTTCTTGGGTGGACTTCTATAATATTTTCTGCAATTTCTTTGGCAAACTTTTTATTTATTACTCCGTTGCTTTTTGTAAAAGTATCAGGAGGGTACATTTTTTCAATATCTCGGTATGTTAGTCTGTTTTTTTTGCTTAACTGTTGATGTAGAACCTTTTCTGTTATGGGGGATCGTTTTATTGAGTAATTTAAAGCGCGTGCAATATCTTGGCTTGTTGCTTCAATTAGTTTTATATCTGTAAGTAATAACATAATTTATACCTCTAATTTATAACCGCCACCATAAATTGTTTGTATATATTTTTTCCCATCAGAAATCTTATCTAATTTGGTCCTTAAATGTCTAATGTGGACTCGGATTGTTTCTATATCGTCATCAGGTGCATAACCCCATATATCTTTTAGTAATTGTGCTGAAGAAACCATATTTCCATGATTTTGGAATAATAAGTTAAAGATGTCAAATTCAATAGGGGTTAGTTTTGCTTGCTTGTCTTTGATTTTTACAGAATAGGTTTCTGGTAGCAGGGTTATGTCTCCTAGTGTTAATAGTTCTCGAGTAGATGCAGATTGTGGAATTTGATTAGAACGTTTTAGCAATGCTCTAATTCTAACTAGTAATTCTTCCATTTCAAAAGGCTTAACTAAATAATCATCAACCCCTATATTGAAACCATTTACTTTATCGTTTAATTGAGATAACGCTGTAAGCATTATGATTGGAATATTTTGTGTGGAATCGTTTTTACGAATTCTTTGAGCAACTGTAAAACCATCGACTTCTGGCATCATTACATCAAGTACAATAATTGATGGTAATTCTTGTTTTGCGAGGGCAAAACCCGTTGTTCCGTCGAATGCTTGAACTACTTTGTATCCAGATAATTCCAAGTTGACTTTTATTAATTCATTTATTGCTAAATCATCATCAACAACTAGTATTTTATTCATATCTCGATTATATCATGAAAGGAATTTTTGAATAAAATAAAATTACTACTACAACATTAACATTTCTTAATAATGAAATATAAGGTTAGAATTTTGTGTAATTGTGCATTTTGGGCAAGTTAAAACGTTGTGAAAAAAAATTTTTTTAAGAAAAAGTGTAAAAAATACAAATTTACGTGTTTTTATTGTAATATGTTAATCGTAGTAATTATAGAAAAGTAGTAGGAGGCACATGAATTGGCAATAACATCACCATTTACAGCGTTCAAAAACGGAGAAAGTGAAATTCACTTAGGACAACACGTATTAGCAGAATTTTTTGAATGTGACCCAAATATTTTAAACAGTTTAGATAAGATAGAAAAATACATGGTTGATGCGGCCTTAGAATGTGGCGCTACAGTTGTACAAAAATGTTTCCATATGTTTAATCCATATGGAGTCTCAGGCGTTGTTATTATTTCAGAAAGCCATTTGGCAATTCACACTTGGCCTGAATTAGGTTATGCTGCAGTAGATTTATTTACTTGTGGTGATAAATGTGACCCAAAAGTTGCTTACGAATTTTTGAAAAAGATTTTCAATTCAAAAAATGCATCTTTCACAGAACTAAAAAGAGGCATTATCGATAAAGAAACTATGAAGGTTGCAGAAAAACCTTTCGCAATTATGCAACAAATATAAGAAAGAAAAGTGTTTCGGAATACTTTTAAAATATGTAAATAATTTGTTAATTTACATGACATTGTTGCTTGCTTATTTTATTATTTATTTGGAGGCAAAATGCTGGAAAATATTTTAGAAAAAAAATCAAATTTTGACCTAACTTCAAAAAGTGCGTTTTCTAGTGATACTGATGTTTTTACATCTCGTTCTTATGTCGCACTTTTAGCAAGAAATGTGATTCCAGCAAACCATCGTAGACTTGCTGATAATTATGTTATTATTAAAAGAATTTATAAATTCCAAGCCGTTATGAGTCGAATTACAAATGCTGATAAGGCGTTGTTAAAGAAATATGATTTTAATACATTAGAATTTACAACATTGAAGCAAATGTACGAAGAATTAGCATTGTTGCAAAAGTGGTCTAATGTTGATACATTGCGTGAAGATGCAGATAAATTATTCGAAATTCGTGTTAGGGAATTGAAATATTTAGATGCAAGCCGTTATGCATCTATTTCTAATGAAATTTATAATGGTTATATGGGTTTGGAACAATATTTACAAGAAATTAGTCGTTACCCTAATTAATCTTCTTGATTGTAACCAAAGTTTTTGAGTGCAGATTGTTTTTTGCGCCAGTCTTTTTCGACTTTAACATTCAATTCAAGATAAACTTTTTTTTCTGTAATAGTTTCTAATTCTTTTCTTGCCTCGGTTCCGATTTTTTTGAGCATGCTTCCACCTTTACCGATAAGAATTCCTTTTTGGCTTTTTGTTTCGCAATAAATGGATGCATAAATCTTATCAATTTCTTCTTGTTCGAAGTAATTTTCTACTTTGACAGCAACAGAATGAGGGATTTCATCAGACGTATTTAGTAAAATTTTTTCTCGTATAATTTCTTCGGTAACATCTCTCATTGTTTCTTCTGTAACGATGTCTTCAGGGTATAAGGCTTCTCCTTCTGGGAGTTTTTTATAAATATTTTTGATTAAAGTATCAATATTACGACCTGTTTTTGCTGAAATTTTTACTACAGGAAGATTTTCGTTAAATAGGGTTTTGTATGAGAATAAATTTTCTTCAATTTTCTGAATATTTTTTACTTTATCAACCTTGTTCATAACGACAATTATAGGGATATTCGTTTGTAAAAGATTTTGGCAAATCCATTTGTCACCTTTTCCTGCAGGTTCGCTACCATCAACGAGGAACAAAATTAAATCAGCATCAGGAATTGCAATTTTTGCTTCATCAAGTAAAAATTCCCCAAGTTTATTTAAAGGTTTGTGGACGCCTGGGGTGTCAACAAAAACAATTTGTCCTTCGTTAGTTGTGTATATCCCTTTTATACGTTTTCGTGTTGTTTGGGCTTTATCTGTTGCAATAACAATTTTTTGCCCTAGTATTTGGTTTAAAAGGGTTGATTTACCTACATTTGGACGTCCTATTATACTTACAAAACCGCTTTTCATAAAAAAATTATATCATAAAAGGTATCATTTTATTAACAAAGTGGCAAAAATTTTTTTCCTCGGTTATTATATATATGTGTAGTAGAAATGGGTTTTAGATGAAGAAAAGTATTTTAGCCGTAATTATGTGTTTAACGCTAAGTCAAGCGAATGCTTCTGATCTTGTTCAAATGGATATGAAAAAGATCTCAGATAACGTTATTGATGTTACTTTTCATGCAACAGATGCGTCTTTGGCTCCTATGGTAACAAAAAAATCAAACAACAAGTATGTTATTTTAATGCCAAATGTTTCAGAGAGTAGTTCTGTAAAACCTGATTTCTCTTCATTGAAAGATGTTGTTTCAGAAGTCGATGTAAAATCTGTTGATGATGGAATAAATGGTTATACAAAAGTTACCTTGACTACTACAAGACCCATTGATATAAAAACATCCGTTCAAAAGGCTATGCCTATTAGTACAGAAGAAAATATGACAAAAGCGCTTATTGCTCAAGTAAAGACAAAACCAATACAAGCAGAAAAACCAATTTCAAATACACAAACAACTACACAAAAAATTGAACCCAAGAAATCAGTACAAAAAGTTGAAAAAAAACAAGAGAAACAGCAAGTTTCAAAACCTGTTCAGTTAGCACCGGCAAAAAAAATAGAAGTTGTTGAAAAAGTCGCAAAAAATGAACTACAGAATGTAGTGAATGAAGTTGCACCTGTTGACACCTCTGATATTGCGTTAAATGAGGCAATAGTTGGTGAAGAGGAAACATTAAACAACAAGATTGACAGATTTACTGAAAAGGAAAAATCAACATTTAATTATAATTGGTTGATGTTTGCTTTTCCGTTGTTGTTCTTGTATGCGCTTTTAAAAATGTTCAGAGGCTCAATTTACGACACAAATACATTAAGGCAATCTTTTAAGGAGCATTTGTCTGAAAAACCGAATGTAGAAACAAGTTACGAAGATATTATTTCCGATGAAGATCTTAATTGGCAAGGTAAGTACAAGAAATTTTTAGAGGAGTCTGATTACAAAGTGGCAGAACGTAAATATCATTTTATTAAACCAATACAGGTTTCAGAAACAGACATCAAAAGACTTGAATATGAAAACTTATTAGAAAAAACTCCTAAAACATATGAAAATCTTGAAATAGAAATTGTTGAGGATGAAATGCCAATAGTTAAATCAGAAGATTTTGCTATTTCTGAAAATATGTCAAACGAGTTTAGATTAAAAGCATTTGCTAATCAGAATTCATTGACAACTTCTCGCAGAACAAATGTTACAAAATTGTTGCCGAAGTATTCTCATGCTAAAGAAGGTAAATTTATTAAATTATTTGAAACTCCGTTGAATTCTACTTCTAGAAAATTTGCTAATGCAAATTTAAAAGTTTCAGATTTAATTAGTACTAGTAGTAAATATTTAAAAGATAATAATAAGGATGTGGAAATGGTAGAAAAGGAACAAAATTACGTTATGTCATCAATTGATGAATACTTTGCTATTTTGGATAAAGAGCAATCACAACGAGTTACAAATCCTAACAGAAATTTATCACAACAAGTTGCAGCTAGTTTAGCAGGTGTAAAACCTTCTATGAGTATGCAAAAACCGTCATTGAATCAGGTTTCAAATCCAATTAGTAAACGTAATAAAGATTATAGGGACGGATTAATTATCAAAGATTCTTATACAATAGATGATGAAAGAAGTTTTCATATCGTTAATTTAGATGGTGTACCAGCGTTGATTGGTCGCATTAATAATGATATTTCAGTTATCAAAAAATTTGATTCAGAAGTCGGCAAAATGCAAGTAAGACGAGACGAAGAAAATGTTTATATTGTAAAAGTAGGTTCATTTAAATCAATGATCGATGCTAACAATATGGGTGTTTTAATAGAATTATAGAGATAACTAATGTTTAAAAAGAGTTTAATAATTATAGGGATATTAGGGGGGCTTTTTCTTTGCTTTCTTTTATGTGGGAAACGTATGGATGGTAGGGAAAAAATCCAATTCGCAAGTTGGGGTTCAAAATCAGAAATTTCTATATTGAAACCTATTTTGATTAATTTTGAAAAAGAAAATCCTGATATTAAAGTTGAATTTATGCATATCCCGCAAAATTATTTTCAAAAAATTCATCTTTTGTTTGCGTCGAATACTCCGCCTGATGTTATTTTTATAAATAATCATTATTTGCCGGTTTATGCTAATGCTGGATTATTAGAGCAGATGAGTGCAGATGATAATTTTTATAGAAAATCTTTGAATGCGTTATCTTGGGAAAATAAATTATATGCTGTTCCTCGCGATGTATCAAATTTAGTAGTTTTTTATAATAAGGATTTGTTCCGTAAAAAGGGGGTGCAGTTTCCAAATTCTGATTGGACAATAGAAGAATTTTTGAATATTGCCAAAATGCTTACGGGAGAGGGTGTTTTTGGAGTTAGTTTTGAGGAAGATGCATTATTTTATTTACCATATTTAATGAGTTTTGGCGGCGGAATTTTGTCGGATGATTTGTCAAGGTTGATTATTGATGATGAAAAGAGCCAAAAAGCATTAAATTTTTATGCAGATTTACGAAAAAAGCATCACGTAGCACCATTGAGAGAAGAAAGCGCAAGCGCGACTATGGCTCAAATGTTTTTGCAAGGAAAATTGGCGATGCATATTTCTGGTAGATGGTTAGTACCTAAATACAGAGAGGAAGCGAAGTTTGATTGGAATATTGTCGAATTTCCCAAAGGTGAGGCAGGAAGTGTCGTACCTATGGATGCTTCTGGATGGGCGATATCTAAAGATTCTGAACACAAAGAAGCCGCTAAAAAATTGGTAGCATATTTATCTTCTAAAGAAAATATTCAAAAGATGACACAAAGCGGTTTAATTGTTCCTGCGAGAAGAGATGTAGCAGAAAGTGTATATTTTTTAGACGGGCAAAAACCTGCTTCTTCAAGAGTGTTTTTGAATGTGATTGAGACATCAAAACCGACTCCAGTTTCTATCCATTATAAAGAAATTTTGGATAATCTAAAGGGTCAGTATGAGAAGTTATTCAACTAATTTTTATACAGTAATATTTTTGTAACATTTTCTTAACAAACATTAAATTTTTTCTATAGAATAGCCGTAAATACATGCAGTATAACGAGAAAGGATACTCATGGGATTAGCGGCAGGACAAGCAAGACTATTAAGCATAACGGCTAGGCTTTCAGATAACGAGCATAGTTCACAGTCTTTGGCGTATGCAAAACAACGCTTGGCTGATTCTGCTGGACAAATTACTAATGAATATAATGAAGCATTAGATGCAACAAAATTAACGGTATTAACAGGATTTAACGGATCAGTACCGAATTATACAGATATTTCGTACGGTTTGATGACAGGCTTGAATACAGTTGCTTGCGGCAAACAGTATGTAGTAACAGATAATAAAGGAAAAATATTAGTCCCTAAATCAACTGCGAAAGCTTTTGAAAACAGTGTTGGTGATATAAATGAATTTCTTAGAATTATGTCTGTAAATGGTAAAACAAACCATTCACAAGTTGATATAGACGTCACAGCAGATAATGCAAGTGAAAAAGTAAAAGAAGCGTGGGACAAATACTTCGCATCAATTAATAAGTCTAATATGGATTATTCTATTGAAATATTGAATGATGTAGAATTGCCATGTGTTAAAATGTATGATGGTAAACCAATTGCATATAAAACAGCAACATTTGTTAACGGCAATTCTGGTATCTATTTTTCAGAATTGCCAGCAAATACAGAAATACATTTGACCCAAGCTATTCAAAATATTGATGAAAATGGCAATAAGATTATAAATTCTGCATATTTGGCAAATTCAGGCGCAATACCAATGGATTTAGCAATTCCAACAGGGAAAGCTACAACCGCTTGTACATCAAATTATGAATATAATGAAGTCAGATTTTGTACAGGCGGTGATTTAGACAATGAAATTGCTCCACGTGAAAATATTTCAGGTACAGTAGAAACAATTGCTTGGACCTTTGAATATGGTGGCGAAACTTATATGATAAATAGTAAACCTTGGCTTGATAAAAATAATAAAGTTCTATATAACGATGATGGCAATTACGTAATAGATTATTATTTATATAAATATAATTCGACAAATAATTCTTGGGCTAAAATAAATTCAAAATCTATACGTACAGAAAACATTGAAGATTTAAACAAAGATTTTTCAGTAACAAATATTAATACAAATTTATTACAACCATTGACAGTTCCAATCAATTATGATGGTACAACGCAAGCGCAAAGAGAACTGTATGATTATGCAGTAGCACTAACAAGAAGTGTTTCGTATTATGCAGAATATGGCAGAACAGATGGTAGCAATTCAATTGCTGCAGATCCTGAGAATGCTGATGCAGTAAATTATTTGAAAAATATATTCTATCAAATGCAA
>JAZRSZ010000040.1:0-15229 GCA_045651695.1 Candidatus Gastranaerophilaceae bacterium | reverse complement strand
ATAAAAAAATTACAAAAATTAATATAATAATTTTTTTATGCTATTATAAATTATATAATAATGTAGAAAGTTGTGCAAATTATGAAAAAAATGTTAAAAGATTTTTTATACGGTTTTACTAAAATTTTAAAAAACCTACCTGATGGAGTTCTAATTGTAGAAAAAAGTGGTCGTATTTCGTGGGCAAATGAACAAGCCGCAAATATCTACGATTGTTCAACTTGGGATTTAAAAAACAGTGACTTTAACGACATTATCGATAATGGTTTAGACAAAATTAAGCAAGCAATTTCTACAAAAAGTCCACTTGTTGCAGGTGCATTTTCTCTTGAATCAAGAGAGTTTTTTGTTGAATTAAACGCAAAATTACATCACGGAAGATACTTAGTTACAATCCGTGATATTACTGCAATTACAAATGCATTAACAAACGCTGAACAAACTATTCAATTTAATAAAGAAAAAAATGCAATGTTGGTAAAACTGGCAAACGAATTAAAATCACCAATAAACTCTGTCATCGGCTTCTCGCAAGCATTAATTGATGGTGTTGGCGGTGAAATAAACGAAAAACAAGATAAATATGTAAAAATCATAAACAAAGGCTCTAAAGATTTTATGTATTTTATGGATAAATTTATTGAATTTGCATACGCAGAATCTACATTATATGAATACGATTATCAAATTTTTGATTTAGTAAACACTATTCAAACAGTAATCAAAAATAATGAAAGCCTAATTTCAAACAAAGGTTTGAGCATTGAATTTAATTACGAAGATTTGATAAAACGCGCAATCTATTCAGATGAAAAAACTTTAAAAACAATATTGCAAAACCTTTTTGCAACGTCTTTAAGACTAACAGATACTGGTTCTATCACATTCAAAATAACTTATCCAGAAAGTAGTTTAATTAAAAAAATAAAAATATTTGAAAACGTTGATGAAAAATCATTAATTCAAATTTCAATAACAGACACAGGTATTGGTTTACAAGAAACTGAAATGGCTGGCTTGTTTGATCCATATAACGAGTCAGAGAAACAAAATAAAAAGAATATCGTACGTTCACTGAATTTAGGTACCGCAAACATTTTAGCAAAACGCTTAAATGGTATTGTTTGGGCTGAATCTGAGGTTATGAAAGGTACAGTATTTAATATAATAATACCTATAGAAAAGGAATTACATGAGTAAAGTCGTTCTCAAAAACGTTTCTAAAATTTACGATAAAAAAACTGTCATCAATGGAATAGATCTAGAAATTCAGGATAAAGAATTTCTTGTCCTTGTTGGTGCATCTGGTTGCGGCAAATCTACTATTTTAAGAATGATAGCAGGACTCGAAGAAATCTCCGACGGTGAAATTTTTATTGAAGACAAAAAAGTGAATGACATCGCTCCGAAAGATAGAGATATTGCATTCGTTTTCCAAAGTTATGCACTATATCCCCATATGACCGTAAGAGAAAATATTGCATTTGGTCTAAAAATGAGAAAAATTGATAAAAAGGTAATAGAAGAAAAAGTCCAAGAAGCCGCAAAAATACTAGATTTAACAGAGTATCTTGATAGAAAACCAAAACAATTATCTGGTGGTCAACGCCAAAGAGTAGCATTAGGACGTGCCATTGTCAGAAACCCAAAAGTTTTCTTAATGGATGAACCTCTATCAAATTTAGACGCAAAATTACGTGTTCAAATGCGTGCTGAAATCAAAAAATTACACGAAAAATTAAAAACTACATTTATATATGTAACTCACGATCAAACAGAAGCGTTAACAATGGGTGATCGGATTGTTGTACTAGATAAGGGTATAATCCAACAAGTCGCAAGTCCAGAAGAAGTCTATAACAACCCAACAAACACATTTGTAGCAGGCTTTGTCGGTTCTCCTCAAATGAATTTTATTAATGGGAAACATTTGGGACTAGACAAAAATATTACTTATGGAATCCGACCTGAAAAAATGCTTACTGGGGGAAATATTCAAAAAGAAGTCAAAGTCGATATTGTTGAACTTTTAGGTAGTGAAAAAATTGTATATTTCAATATCGGCAAAAATAGACATAGTGCGAAACTCCCACCTGATTATGAAATTGGGAAAACTTTGACATTAAGTATTAAAGAAGAAGATTTATATTGCTTTGATAAATCTGGCAAGCGAATTTATTAATCTTCTTTTTCCTCAATCCAAATAATTGTTACCGGAATTGGTTTACTAAATATATTAATTTTGTTCTTTGCAATAGCGTCATAATATGCTATTTGTTGTGCTAATTTTTTTGTAAAATCTAAAAATTTCATCTTTTTGAGCCTCCTACTATCAAAAACATTATCCAAATATTTTTAGAAAGAATAATCCCCAAAAAGTGTCAAGTTTAGTAAAAAAAATCACCCTATTAGGCTAAAACCAATTGCTTTATTAATTTTCGTTAGATATAATAATCTTATGAGAAGCAAATATACAATTGTTGCAGGTATTTTTATACTCCTATATGCATTTTATTATTGGGGAATTCCTTCAATTGTAAATATTGATAAAAATATGGATTTTATTGAGAATAAAATCCAACAAAAAACAGGCTACAAAATCAATATCGAACAACCAAAAATTAAAATGGGTATAACCCCATCTGTTTGGTTTATGACTGAAAATTTTTCATTATTAAATGACGATAATTCAAAAGCCGCGGAATTAGAACACGCAGCAATTGAAATCAACTTACTCCCTCTTATTTTCGGCAAAATCCAAATTGGAGATTTGTCTGCAAACAGTATTGCCGCCAATTTTATTTACACAAAAAATAATACCATTCAACTTGGACAATATCCTTTACAAGTTTTACCTAAAACCAAAATGAATTTAAGTAAAGCATACGTTCGAATTAACAAATATGATATTGCGTTAAAAGATTTAACAAAAAATAAAAATATCTTACTAAAAGGAAGTTTTTTTTCTCTTGACGAATTTAAAAAAAATAAAAGTATCAAATTATCAACTTTTGCACAATTATTTGTAAACAAGAAAAAATCTGAAATTATGCTTGATGTTGATGTAAAACTTCCAATTAATCACATCACAGAAAACCAATTTAAAATTAATGGACATATAACTGACATTGATTTAAAAGATTTTTCTGAATACGCAAAAACATTATCAAATGGCCAATTAGAAAGTCTATCCGGCAAAATTAATATGCTTGCTGATACAATAAATGAAGAAAACCACAAAAAAATCTTTTCTAAATTAACCATATCGGATTTGGGAATTATTTTTAAAAACAAAAGTAAATCAATATTATGCAAAAACACCTTAACAATACAATCACTAGCACACACTATTAAAAACGGTATAAAATTAAACGAAACAAAGATAACGTCTAACGGGATTGATGTAAGTATCAAAGGAGATATTACAAAATTAAACGCAAAAATTCCACACCTTAACACTGAAGTTAAAATTAACAAATCCCGCACCGAAAACTTTATCCCTCTACTTCCAGGAGAAGAGAACCTATTACCATCCGTAAATCTTTTAGTATTAAAAGAAAATTACTTTTACGGCGATATCAATGGAAATTTATTAATAAAAGGGAAAGCAGACAAACCTAACGTTTTCGGGAATATTATGGTAACAAATGGCTACCTTGTAAAACCAATGAATGCCCCAAAAGCAACAATCAAACTTGGGTTTGTAGGACAAAAAATGGAACTCGACGTAGATGTCCCTGCTCCACCTAAAAACCAACGAGTATTTGTCAAAGGGACAGCAGAATTATATGGAGATATGCTTGCTGACTTAATGATTACAAGTACAGACAATGTCGATTTGAAATCTGCACAAAATGTCCTAAATCCATTGCATCAGATTTTAAAATTCCAAATTGGGCCTGTTCCAATTATGGATATCAGAGGGAATGGTAATATAAATCTTCATGTAACAGGTAACCAAAAAGTTCCACACGCTTGGGGTACTTTCAATTTTAAAAATACAACTGCATCATTTTTAGATATCCACAATATGACTCTTACAAACGGAGAAGGGTCTTTGGAATTCAATGACTTAGATACTCACTTTTATACAAAAAAAGCCTTTTTCAACAAACAACCAATATCAGTTGATGGCAAATGCAACTTAAAAGGGGTTTTAGATTTTAATGTCACCGCTAAAAATCAAGATACGAAAGATTTACTAAAAATAGTTCAAACCTCACCTATGTTAACCGATATTCAAAATCTACTAAAACCTATTAACTATGCGGCAGGGAAAACTGATTTTATAATCAATTTAACAGGACAAGTAATAGACGTAAATGATGTCGTATTCAATGAAAATATATTTGCAAAAGGAAATCTAAAATTATATTCAAACGTGGTAAATGCTCAAGGTATAACTTTATCTAACATATCTGGGGACGTTGATTTCAACAATTTGAAAGCAAGTGTAAATTTAAAATCTAATCTTGAAAATTCTCTTATAGAAATTAAAGGATCAATAAATAACAACGATGCAGACATTCAAGTCTTATCTAATAAATTCGTCCTCAAAGATGCTCTAAAACTTGTTAATTTAAATATACCATACAAAAACGAAATCGGTAAAATCCACACAAGTTTTAACGCTAATTATAAAGGTAAAATTGATAATATTGAACCAAACGGATTGAATATTCTTGGAAAAATTTATACATCAAAAAACAATATTATTGGTATTAATAATGCTAACTTTAACCTTAATAACGGAATCTTAAAAACCTCAAATTTAACCGGAAATTATAAAGATAGTCCTTATTCAATTCAAATAAATAGTTTTAATTTAAATGATAATGTTTTAAATGGAGTCTTTAATATCCAAAACTTCAACCTAAACAACTTGAATGAAATAAAAAATTTAATTGGGCTAAATCATTTTGACAACTTCTCAGGCATTATCAATTTAAAAGGACAAATAAAAAATAATGAAATTATTTCAGATATAAATTTAAATAATTTATCAGCAACATACTCGCCTAAAAACATTCTATTTAAAATAAATAATGGCAAATTAACATTCAAAAATCATAATTTATTTTTAAATAAAATAAATGCAATAATTTCAGAGATGCCTATTTTGGTTGATGGAAAAATCTCAAATATAATAGGAACTCCGATATTTAATCTATCTATAAATGCTAAACCTTCTCAAGAATTTGTTGATCAAGTTTATAATAATCAAGTTGTGTATCCAGTTAAACTTAAAGGCGATATAGACCTTGCAGCACAAATTAATGGCACGTTAAATACACTAAAAAATAAAATAAAAATAAAAATAAACGAAAACGCTAGCCTTTATTATATGGGTGCCACAATTGGAAATAGCCCTGTCAGTTTGAATTTAGATAGCGTAATCGCTCCTAATGAAATTAATATAAATAAGTTCCAATATGACCTATTAGATAAAACTTCCAATTTAACAACATTATTAAATGCCTCTGGGAAAGTTAAAACTTTAAAAAATAATGATTTATTGTTCACTAATTTTAAAGTAAAAACTAACCAACCAACAGATGCGAAAATTTTCAATATAATTTTTAGAAAGCCATTTATGAAAGAAGGAGTTTTTACTTCTGATATAAGCATCAATGGATATGCAACTTCACCTAAAATAATTGGGCAACTTAATATTTCCGATATAAATATCCCTTTATTTGATGCAACAATAAACGATATTGCTTTAAATTTCAAACCAGATAAAATATATATAGACTCTAAAGGAAGTATCTTATCAAACAAATTAAACGCTTCCGCTGTAATCAGAAACAGTTTAAAAGCACCTTATATTTTTGAAGATATCAAAATAAATTTGCAAAACCTAGATTTCAACAAAATTACTAACGCATTAAGAGACTACGATGTAACGTCATCAAAAACTCAACAATCAACATCCCAAAACACACCAAACAACGTTGATTTGTCACAAATTTTGATTAAAAAATCTGAAATAACTGCAGATAACATTTCAATTAAAAACCTGCACGCGAAAGATTTCATATCCCACATTACGCTTGATGAAAAGATGAGTCTTAATGTCAATGACTTCAAATTTACATTGGCAGATGGAACTATATTAGGAAAACTTACATATAATCTACTAACAAATATTGTAAACATAGAAACAAACATTCAATATGCTAATGCGCAAATTATTGCCGATACAATGTTTGGTTTACACGGACAAGTTTACGGAGATATAACAGGTAACACTAACTTATATTGTAATATAAAATCACAAGACTCTTGCACCCAAACCCTCACAGGAGATATTGATTTTAAAGTTATAAATGGTAGAATGCCAAAATTAGGTTCTTTAGAGTATCTATTAAAAGCTGGGGATTTAGTTAAAGGTGGCATTACAGGACTTTCTATAAAAGGTATTATTGACTTGATTACACCATATAAAACAGGTGAATTTGATGTAATAAGTGGTGATATTAAAATTGCAAATGGTATCGCTAACGATATCCAAATATATTCAGCAGGTAAAGCATTGAATATGTATATGAAAGGTTCATACAATTTGAACAACTTAATGGCCGATATGCAAATTTTTGGAGCATTAACAAAAGATTTTTCAACTACATTAGGCAAAATCGGAAACGCATCACTTAACACATTATTCAACACAATTCCTGGCATAAATATATCTGAAACACCTAGTGTAATAACTGATGACATAAAAAAAATTCCTAATACAAAAGGGAATATTTACAGAATATTCAAAGCCGTTATATATGGTGATATCAACGGAAATGACTATGTACAAAGTTTCAGATGGTTAAAATAAACTAAGCCGCTACTTTTTGGTTTCCTGTTTTTTCAGTTTTTAGGGGTGTTTGTTTTTGTGCATTTTCGTATTCTACTGTTCCTGGGAATTTATCAGAACCTGTCGCTTTTTTAGTCAACCAGTATTGCATTTTTGGAATTAATGTAGATGCAAATAATGCTGTTACAAGGAAACCAGAAATCATATTTAAAGCATTCATCTTATAATTTGTTTTGCTTGCTTTTTTAACCATATCAGTAGTGATATCAGCACCTGTTTTCTTCGCTTTTGCCACAATTTCTTTTATGAAATCTACCGCTTCATCTTTCTTATCAAGAATTGAGCGTTCAGAAATATAACCAAATTTATCCTGATATGTATGTGCATTTGGGCTGAATAACAGATCTTTTGTAGAACTTATTTTATAAAGATCATGCATAAACTCTGGAGAATTGATATGACCACCAGTCAATAAATCTTTTACTTGCGAAGCCGTCAAGATTTTTTGGCCTTTTAATGCTGGTTGTAAATCAGCCATTTTTTCTGCGGCATCTTTAATTGCGTTCACATCAAGAACTACACCTGATTTACGTTTGTTAAATCTATCTACAACTGGTTTATAGTCGTCGAGAATTTGCTTAAATTTAGATAATTCTATACGACCATCTGGTAAACTATCAATTTTCTTAACTCGTTTATCTGATGCAATTTGTTTACCGAATACGGCTTCTTCAAATGCTTCCACAGACATTTTACCACCGTTAGTATCTAACAATTTAGTCAAATGATTTTCAGTCATTTCTGCAGAAACAGCATCAAGTCTTGTAGATTTACCATGTTCTATTTTATTCAAAACTGCCGCCATTACAGGCATATTAAACATATAGAAATATGCAGATGCGATATCTCTAAATAAAATTTCGTTTCTTTCGTATTTATTTCTTGCAGCAGAAGCACGACCAGTTGTAACACCAACATCTTGTGCTATCAAATATGATTTTGGAGTATTCTCAACGAAGTTTACAATACCCATTAAATTCATACCTGTAAATGCTACATCTTTTTTATCATTTGATTTACCATTTAAGAATGTATCCATTGTTGGCTGTATTAACATTCTTCTTTGGTTTTCATTTGATTTATCATTTTCTTTTTTATTACTTATAAATCTAGTTATTGCTTGGTTAAATTTAGGGAGTGCTAAACCAACTAAAGCAGTACCCGCAGCAACCGAAACGAGTAATTTGGTAAGTCTATAACCAGACAATAATTTTTCACCTTTTAGCGGCTTTTCAAATCTTTTAGGATTTTCATGAACAAAATTTGCAATTGAATTTCTGGCACTATCAATACCAACTTCAAACGATTGTTCAGGAAGTTTTAATACGTGTTTCCCTACGGTTTTATCAATCAATTTGTCAAATAATGGTACACCACCAAACCAACAAAGAGCACCCAAGAACTCTTCGGTAATTCTTTCTCTAGCCTCAGTAAAGCCACCTCTCTTGTATGCTTGATATGTTCTACCAATTTCAACACAAGCCTCGGTCATAAATAATGGCAACAAAGCCTTTCCCGCTAATGAGGAAACAAATCTTCTACCTTTACTTATGTGACTAATATCTACCGGTACTGGCTTAATGTTCATGGGATTCCCTTATTCTACACTCTTATATAAAATCACAAGCAAAAAATTTATTGCTAAATTTTTCAAATATCTTTACGAAGTTGTTACATAAAAGTGTTACCTAAACAACAATTAAGTAATGTTAAAATTTCATCTATTTTTGCGTCCTAACTAGCAATAGTTTTTTTTACGTTTTTTTGATAGAGTGGAATAGGTGAAGTCATGACTGTAGAAGCAATAAATATAATAAATAGACCTCAAAAATATGTAATGCAACCGGCCGTAAAAAAAGAAGCAAAAAAAGGTTTGAAAGCAAAAGCTGCAATCAGTTCTGCTATCGGTACTAGTATTGCATTAGGAATGATTTGCAAACGCCAAGGACTACCTGTTTCACCTAAAGTCCTTGCTAAAATGCCTTTAAAAGAATGGCCTATTTTTAAAATTGCTCAAAAAAATAAACCTAATCAAAAACTTTTAGAAATAGAGGAAAGAGAAATTATTGAACTAGCATCTGGCTCCGTATTAGGCGGTTTAATTGGCGGTGCAATATTTGACGGCGATAATATGAAAGCAAAACTCCGTGAATCATTAACCCAAATTTTAGGCAATGTTATCACTCCTGTTGCTTTAGTAGGAGGGGCTTCTAGACTATACAAAAAATATGAAGAACCAATCAAAAATGCAATGCCACAAATCAAAAAAGAAGGTAAATTTATTGAAAAATTGAACAAATTTATAAAAGTTTCACCTGCTGTTGGTATAACAATGACAGCATTGGCGACTGGTATATACGCAGGTAGCAAAGTAACAAACCTCATTAACGAAAAATTCTTTGGGCAAAAAGAAAATCGTGATATTAAAGCCTCAGATTTTGCCCCACACGTTGATGACTTGTGTTTAGCGATAACACTTATGGGTGCAAAAGATTCTCCTGTTGCTAGCACGATAACAAGAGCAGTGCCTCTATTTTTAGCAGTACCTGGTTATCAAGTTGGAAAAGCCCAAGAAAAGAAAGCCTAAATTTCACCTAGAATTTCAACTTTAGTATCAATACCTAATTCTTCTATTGCTAAAACTGTGATGTCATTAACATACAATGAAAGTAAACCAAAGAATATTTGTCGATAATCCATTGGTACAATTAGTTTTGGTGATTGAATGTTTAATTTTTTACAAGCCTTAATTAATTTATTTGCAAGTTTTTCTGCAAACAAACCATCAATTCTTACAACTGCATCTTCACCATCTTCGCAATTACCCAAAATATCTTCAAATGTTTTGTCTGAAAGTTCGAACACACTTATCGAACCATCAATATTTTGATGTTTTCTACAAATTTGATTTGATAAAGCCAACCGTATCTTTTTCAACAAATCAGTTTTTACACTATCTTCAGCATAATCATTAATTTTTTCAAAAATAAAATTGATATCCTTAATTGATACTTTTTCTCTAATCAAACTTGTTAAAATAAATCTTAACTCTGCAAGAGACAAGAATGTTGGGATTAAATTATCAACTAAAAATGAATTATGATTATTTACGACTTCAATGTATTTATCTAAATCATCATAATCTAACAATTCATCTACATACTTAATTGCAATATACTCAAGGGCCTTTGCAATATATTCAGAGCCCATAATACCTTGTTCCCAAAAATCTTTTGTTTTCGATTTTTCAATCCAAACTACTTTTCGACCTGTAATTCTATCAACATCATAAATAGAATTTTTTATTTTTGTTGTTAAATTTAAATCATCAACAAAAAACATTAAATGTGTTGGATAAATAGATGCTTTAAATACTTCCAATCCTCTGACTTTTATACAAAATTCATACGGATTGATAGTCACATCATCTTTAAAAACAATTTTTGGGATAACATAACCAATTTCTTCTGTTAATTTCAATCTTGTTTTAACTGTTTCTGCTACAAGTTCTTCTTCCTGAGAATCCCTATCTGAATCAACATAACCAAGTAATTCCTCACTTAAATTGATAGATAATTTTTCTTCCCCAAGTTTTGAATACATAACTTCAGGAGAAGTTGCCTTTGCCAATTTTTGTTTTAAATCATCCAATTCTTTTAAACCAGCAGAAATTTTATCATTTAATTTTTTTCTTGATGCTGGGTCTGCTCCATCTAATTCAAGTTTAATTTTAGCAATTCTATCTTTTTGAGAACGAATTTTTGATTGAATATCTAAACAACTTTCATATGGAGATAATTTTGGCGAAAGCATTTTTTCCATTTGACTTTTAAAGGATGAAATATGGATTTCATCAGCACAACTCACAAGGCTTTTAGCTTCTCGCATAAAAATACAATTGTACTCAAAACCTTCATCCGTTTCAACTTCTTGCATACTATAAAGTTCCCAGCCCTCATTGGACATATCATTCAACAAGTCTTGCAACTCTTGTGCATTATCACCAGAACAAGTTTTTACAACATATTGCATTTTCATAATATTACCTCTTATTTATTACTGATAAGAATTTTAATTGCTTCAACAGCAGTCTTGATAGCCTTATCAGTATCGTGTTCCACAGGATTATTCAAACCTTGTTTTTCACGTTCTTGGTTTGCAACTACCAAAAATACAGAACCGACTTTTACTCTCAACAAACTAGCAACAATAAATAATGCTGCAGATTCCATTTCTGAAGCCAAACAACCAAGGCGTTTCCAAGCTTCCCATTTGTTTAATAATTCATAACTAACAGGCATTTTTTCAGGCTGATGCTGACCATAAAAAGCATCCTTACACTGAACAACACCCACGTGATATTCATAACCTAAATTCTTAGATGCTTGAACCAAAGAATTTACAACGTCGAGATTTGCAACTGCAGGGAACTCAATAGGTGCATATTCTTTTGTTGTTCCCTCCATTCTAATAGCGCCTGTTGCAACAACAATATCGCCACCTTTAACATCCAGATCCATACCGCCACAAGTGCCGACCCTAATAAATGTCTTTGCGCCAATATTTACCAATTCTTCCATGGCAATAGACGCTGAAGGTCCACCAATACCTGTTGAAGTTACACTAACTTTTACACCATTTAAATATCCTGTATAAGTTACGTATTCCCTTCTATCGCCAACTAATTTTGCATCATCAAAATACTTTGCGATTTTTTCACATCGTTTAGGATCACCTGGAAGAATAACATATTCACCCACATCACCTGGCTTCAAGCCGATATGATATTGTTCACCATTTTGAGAATAGTTCATATTCAACTCCTAGTATTTACCATTTTTTAATTTAGAAATAACTAAATCTGTAATATCTAAACCACCAACGAAAATTACACGATAATCTACAACTGAATCCAATTTTTGTTCAACCATTACATCTTTAGTTGCTGCTTGAATTTTGTTATAAATTTGTTCTTCTTTTGCCATTTTTAATTTAATATATGCAGTTTCTTTTGCTTTTAATTCACGAGCAGTCATTTCTTCAAAATTTTTCTTTTTCAATGGTGTGTCTAAAGATTTATATTGTTTTTCTTTATCAACCATGTATTGTTGAAGTTCTAACTCTTTTGATTCAACTTCTTTTACTGCTTGAATTGCAAAAGAATAGTTCTCTTGAACTTTTTGATAATTAATGTAGCCAACACCAGCAGCATTTGCTTTTGCTGTGAACATTGCTACAATTGCTAATAATAAAATACCAAATTTAAAATTTTTCATGGATTAACCTCCTAATACATTATATCGCCTACACCAAATGTAAAGTAACCATTTTTGTTACCATTACTACCCGGATTTGTTAAAGGAATACCATAATCAATTGATAGTGGTCCCATACCCGGAACATAGAATTTCAAACCAACACCGGCTGAAACAGCATAAAGTGGTCTGTCATATATATCGTTTGATACCGTATTACCAAATACTTTACCGGCATCAACCCACATAGTAAATCTTAAGTTATTAAGAAATCTAATTCGTGTTCTATCCATAAATGGAATTGGAGTAGCAAACTCTGCAGATCCCATAACAAAACCGTCGCCTGTACCAACACCACTCATTTTGAAACCTCTAACTGTATAAGGTCCACCTAAACGATAAGCCATAACTTCAGGCATATCATCACCGTGAATTTTACCACCTGCTTTTGCAGTAAATGACAATGATGATTTTTTCGCAACAGGAACGTATTGTTTAATCATACCTGTCAATTTACCGTGTGTTTTATCAAATCCGTTCAAACCAAGTTCTTCATCAAAACGAAGACTTGCAATAGTTCCTCTTCTAGTTACTGTTGCAGAATCTCTGGTATCATACATTAATGCAGGACTTATTGATAAGAAGAATCCACCTTCTAACTGTTGAGCACGTTTACTAATTGGAATTGAATGTTGAGCATATAACTTCGAAATTTTATTAAAATCTCCTTCTCTTACGCCAACATGTTCAAGACCTAAAGACAATGAAGCACTTGCATGTCTATTAGTTTTAAGACGTCTAGCAAGAGTTACTTCACCACCAATTCTACGTTCTAACGCCAAAGGAATTTGATAACTACCATAATCTCTAAAATAAATTTTTGACATCAATGAATTGTCTGCGTTTATAAAGTATGGTTCAAAGAAACTTAATTCTGCTTGAATATTCATATGACGCAGTACAGAAGCGTCATTCAAAATCATACCAGTACCAACCAAACCGTTTAATGATAATCTTTGGTTTTTACCTCTGAAGTTATTATCAGAAATACCTAAAGAACCAAACACCCCTGTAACAGTATCAAAACCGCCACCAACAGAAACACTTGCAGTCCTTTGTTCTTTCACTTGAATTGTGACATCATACATGTCAGGGTCTTCATCAGTCGGTTCAATTTCACGAGTTACATCCTCAAACGCTTGAGAAGCATATAATCTCACCAAATCAGCCTTAATAAGATGTTCGTTATATATCATGCCTGGTTCAGTTAAAACGTTTCTTTCAATAACATAATCTTTCGTCTTCTCATTACCTTGGATTAAAATTTTATTAATTATACCTTCTTTAATTGTTATGTTAATTGTGCCATCTGGGTCGTCAGAAACAGTATCTACACGGGCTAATATGTAACCTTTATCGGAATACAAACCTTGGATATCGTATATTGCTTGATTAATTTGCGCAACATTTTGTGGTTTACCTTTCATCGGCAACAAACAAGTCAAAATATCTTCGGTCGGAATGACAGTATTGCCCTCAATTGTAAAATCTTTTACTGGTAAATTTTCTTCCAAAATAAGTTTTACAGTAACTGTTCCATCAGGGTTAACAACAGGAATTGCTTTCATATTTTCAGAAAAATAACCTAATTGATAAATTGCTTTCAAGTCAGTTTGAACAAGATCTCGCTTATAAACCGTACCTTTTTGCATCATTACTTTTTCTAAAATAGAAGTCGGATCAAGAGCATTTACGCCATAAATTTCAATGTCTTTAATAAGTCTTTCTTCATCTTTTATAGCTTGACTTGGAGCAACTGTTGAATTGAGTTCTGTTGGGGCTTGAAAATCTTCAACTTCAGGGCTAATACCTTGGCCTCCCCATAAATCGCCAATAGCAAAAGCATTTAGTGGAAGCGCAACCACTAATAATAGGGTTATTAAAAATCTATATAAAATCTTCTCCAAAAAAAGCCCCTCTTGTCCTACCAAAATTATACCACAAACCCTTAAAAAAACAAATAAAATTAATACATTTTTATAGGATTTTTTATAATTCTAAAACACGTTTATAAATATCATTTTTATTAATTTTGTATAATTCAGACAAAATAATCGATATTTCTTTTGCTTTAAAATTTTTATTCCTCAATGCCAAAATTTTATCATCCAAGTCAATCGCAGATATATCAACATTCTCACGAGAGATTAAACAAACAAATTCACCTCTAATTTCCTTATTTTCAAAATGTTTTATAATATTTTCAACACCATCATACAAAACTTCTTCAAAAACTTTTGTCAATTCTCGGCCTATTGCAACTCTTGAATTTGGCCTCAATTTTTGAATAATTTGTAAAGTTTTCATAATACGATTTGGTGATTCATAAAAAAGCGTATCAAATTGCTTGTACTTATTTACAATTTCTTCAATTTGAGATTGAGTTTTTGGCATAAATCCAATAAACGCATACGTTTCATCTTCTCTCGAAATTTGCGAAAGTAAAGTCGCAATAGCATTCGCCCCAGGCAAAGCCGTAACTGTAAAATCATTTTTTCTTAATTCAGCGACAATAACACTACCTGGATCACAAATCAATGGAGTTCCAGCATCAGACACCAAAGCAATTTTTTTCCCCTCACGCAAAAATTCCAAAAACATATCAACACGTTCTTTTTCATTAAACTTGTGATAAGAAACGCACTTTGTTTTAATTTGATAGTGATTTAAAAGTTTTTGAGTCACACGAATATCTTCACAAGCAACAATATCAACACTCTTTAAGACATCTATTGCACGCAAAGAAATATCTGATAAATTACCGATTGGCGTCGGTACAATATAAAAATCGTACTCTTTCATAACACAAATTGTAACACAAAAACGTGTTAAAATTGCCAAGAGGAGAAGAACATTACTTTAAAAATTAACTAAATGCATTGAAGGCTTTTTCAATATTCTTATCGACAACAGATTTTAATGCATCATATTCTGTTTGTAGTGCATTGTGTTCTGTGTCTAGTTTCTTCAATTCTAAGTCGAATTTTTGGTCTTGGCGTTCTAATTGTTCCATATCTTGAGTGTATTTAGCCTCTGCCATAGC
>JAZRSZ010000039.1:0-2680 GCA_045651695.1 Candidatus Gastranaerophilaceae bacterium | reverse complement strand
GGCAAAAACACATACACTACCTGCATTTGCGGGGCGGGGGGTAAATAAAACCCTTACTCTAGGGCGTGTTTTGGCTGGTTTTAACAAAGATTTAGAATCTTTGTTATTTTGTTGCAAATTTTTAGGAAGTAATAATAAAACATAAAAAAGGAGAGAAAATGAAAAAAGGTTTTACTTTAGCAGAAGGTGCCACGCACGTAGATACATTTGACAAAAAACGTAAATTCGGGTTTACCTTGGCCGAAGTCCTAATCACCCTAGGTATTATTGGTGTGGTTGCTGCGTTGACTATACCGACATTAGTACAGAATTACCAAACTAAATCTTGGGCAACTGCATCACAAGTGTTTGAAGCAAAATTTACTGAAGCATTAAAGACAATGAACGTACAAGGTAAACTTGGTAAATATGGTAAATATGATTCAACAGAAGGTTTTGTAGAGGAATTACAAAAACACTTCAAAACAACAAAAGTCTGTGATAGAGATCACCTAATGCAATGTTTTGAAAAAACAGCAACAGTAAATGATAAAGAAGTAGATATGTCAGCAATCGTAGATGCAAGTGGTTTTGGTCAAGACGATTGGGGCACAAATGTAATGGGTATCCAATTCGCAAACGGTGTGACAGGTTTGATTGCATACAACCCAAAATGTACTGCTGATCCATATGATAACAAAGTTACAGGTTCAGATTGTTTTGCACTTGTTTATGACACGTCAGGTTTTTCAGAACCAAACGAAATGGGTAAAGACTTCAATCAATTTGGTTCAGTAAAACGCATTGGCCCTGCAGATTGTATTGCTGAAGTTGGTGGCGTTTGCTTTACAACTCAAGCTTTTATTCCTACACCTGTATCAAAAGCTGAGTGTGAAGCGAATAAAGAAACTTGGGGGTTCCCTAGTGATCTTGATTGTAGCAATACTGCAAATACGGTATTCCTTGGAGTAGTAAAACAATGTGGTGGAATTTCAAAAATCCCATCTTTTGATGATTTAACCCCACTCCTTTCTGATGTTTATGATACTACTATTACTGCTAATGAAGTTAAATACGGACTTGTTAGGAATGATGACAAGCTTAGAAGTTATGGATTTTCAATTAATTCGGGTAGTACTATTATGTTTTATTCGAATGATTGGAGTATAGTTTCGACGGATAGTAATCCATGGATAGATCCGGGTTTACTAACTGCAAAATTACGTATTTTAATGCCAACGGGTGTTGATTATTATTGGACAAACAATGATGAAGGTAATATGGCGATTTGTGTGAAGTAATATAGTCACATATTTATAATAAACATATAAACATGATAAACGAGGAAGGTATTATTACCTTCCTCGTTGTTGTTTGTCACTCTGAACTTTACAATTTATATTTACGTTTATTTACTTTTAATCCTTAGTTAAATGTTTATTGTATAATTATTTTGAAAAGGGGAAAAATATGATTACAGTATCAAGTATAAATGAATTAGCAAAAGAAGTTTTAACAATTGAAGCAAATTCTATTTTGCGATTAATCAATAATATTGGTGATAATTTTGAACAAGCGATTGATATTTTGTACAATTGCAAAGGTCGTGTCATTATTACTGGTATGGGAAAATCAGGTTTGATAGGCAAAAAAATTGCTGCAACAATGTCATCAACTGGTACTCCGTCATATTTTTTACATCCAGCAGAAAGTACACACGGCGATTCAGGGATCATAACTCGTGAAGATGTTGTAATTGCAATTTCTAATAGTGGTGAAACTCAAGAATTGATGAATTTATTACCTTTAATCAAACGCTTTGGTGTAAAAATGATTAGTATGACAGGTAAAATGAATTCAACATTAGCAAAAGCAGGTGATGTTGTGCTTGATATCTCTGTTGAAAAAGAGGCTTGTCCTTTGAACAAGGCTCCTACTGCAAGTACGACAGCAACATTGGCTATGGGTGATGCTTTGGCTATATGTTTATTAAAGAAACGTGGATTTAGCGAAGAAGATTTCTTAGTATTCCATCCATCAGGAGCGTTGGGTAAAGGTTTCTTGTATAAAGTTAGCGACTTAATGTTGGCTGAAAGAGAAAAATTACCAATCGTTTCTGAAAACGAAACATTTACCAATGTTATCGAAATTATTTCTAAATTCAAACTTGGTATGGCAATTATCGAAAGTGCAGATGGTATGTTGTTAGGGGTATTAACAGACGGTGATATTCGTAGAACATTGATTAAATACCAAGATACATCTAACCTTTTGGTTAAAGATGTGATGACAATCAATCCAAAATGCATTTTAGAAACAGATTATGCCGCTAGTGCTTTGCATTTGATGGAAAAATATTCTATCACAGCATTGGCAGTAGTGAATGAAAGTAAAAAACCTGTTGGCGTTATCCATATTCACGATATTCTAAAAGCCGGTGTAGCATAAACCCAATCACAATTGACGAAAACGCCTGTAATGTGGTATAATTGATTATTCCCCAACCGCTCATATTATTGTCCTAGAAAGGAAATAATATGAATAATTCTGATTTTATTTTTCAAGAAATACTTAATGACCCCAAATTAAGTAAAGAGCAAAAAATTCTTCTTTTAAACAAAGTAAAAGAAGAATATGACAAACTTTTTGACACTCAAAGACGTAATGAAATTAACAAATACCGAACAGGTGCAGCGTTTGA
>JAZRSZ010000038.1:0-50959 GCA_045651695.1 Candidatus Gastranaerophilaceae bacterium | reverse complement strand
GTGTCGTGTCGTAGTGGAAAAATATCTTCCATTTGCATAAAGCTTGGTAGTTTATCCGATGCAAGTTCAAAACCAAAAAGACAGTTTTTAATTCTTTCTAATTTTTTTTCGTAAGGAGCATCCCATTCAGTATTATCGTTTGAAACTTCTATACCTGGGGCATATTCTCGAAAAAATTTCAAGTTTTCTGACCAGTGTTTTACATTTTCAAAGTTGTCAGGTTCAATAAATGCTGTACCTGCAGTCAGTCCTAGATTTTTGTATCTTTCAAAATCTTGAGAACTTTTTTCTCCGACAAAACTTATACTTGTTAATCCAGAACGTTCTCTGATTTGTTGGATTATATATTGCATTTGATTGTATTCTGGTAAATCTCCTACGCCTGTATAATTTTCACAATCGTAGCCGCCAATGTGTTTTGCTGAATCTACGAAAATTGCTTCAAAGCCGAGTTTGCAAAGTTTCACTGCTTCTTCAATCCAAAGTTCTTGGTGTTCATAATTGCACCAGCTAAATGGTTCATCTTCTTGGTATGGGCGGGCAATTTTTAGCTGGTCTGCAGAAATTACAACTCTAAACCCTGTCTTTATTCCCTTTAAGTGAGCTAAATCATTAAAGGCTTTGAACTGTTCTTCTGCGGTTACCTTATCTGTGATTGAAAAATCTATAATGTTTTCGCTATAGCCTGCATTTAATTTAACACCATAGATAGAGTTTTCCTCGTTACCTTTGTTGTAACTATCCCCAAAAATATTCGGCCAAATTTGTGAAAGAATTACACAATTAGCCCAACTTTTAGCTGATGGTGGTATTAGAGGTAAAATTTTCATAGCGCTGATTATTCCGCAACAACATCTGTCATAATTCATTTGTGCAATTGAGCGGTTGTTTATTTCGATATAATTTGCTAGACGCCCCCAATTATCACCAAAGTTTGGCGTAATTATTTCTTGAGGGATTTTGTTATGGAATATGTTATCTTCATTTAAAGTAATAATAGATTCGATAGCTTTTTTAAAAGTTCTATTTAAAAGTTCAGATGGATGTACTCCTGCAATCCATTTTTTATTTTGAACGTGTCCGAAACTTTGGTAACTATGACTTTCACTCCATTTGTCATAATGTAAGATAGTGTTATGACCGTAAGCTTTCAGGATTTTTTCTATTTGAGAAAGTTTGTTGTTTTTATACATAATAACTTTTTTATAAAAAAACATTTCAAATTTTTCATTACCTTTTATGGTTAAATTTTTTTATGTGGTAAAATACTTTCAGATAGTAAGAAAAGGAGTTTTAGATATGATTTCAGAAAAATTGGAAAAAGCATTTAACGACCAAATTAACAAGGAACTTTATTCAGAATATTTGTATCTTTCTATGCAAGCATATTTTGAAAGATTAAATCTTAAAGGTTTTGTGAACTGGATGTCTGTTCAAGTTCAAGAAGAACACGCTCATGCTATGGGTATGTATAATTATTTACATGAAAGAGGCGGAAAGGTTGAACTTTTACCAATTGATAAACCTGAAATTGATTGGGAATCACCTTTAAAAGTTTTTGAACATGTTTTAGAACATGAACAATATGTAACTTCATTGATCAACGGATTGTTAGATGTTGCAGAAGCAGAAAAAGACCGTGCCGCAATATCATTCTTGGATTGGTATTTGAAAGAACAAGTTGAAGAAGAAAATAATGTTGGTAACGTTCTTGCTAAACTTCAACTTATTGGCGAAGACAAACACGCATTATTATTGTTAGACAAAGATATGGAAACAAGAACTTTTGTTGCTCCAGTTATAGGTTAGTGTGATGGGGGATTTATTCCCCCATTTTTTAAAATATGGTGTGGATATGTATAAATTATTTTCAAAAATCATAGTTATATTTTGTCTTTTGACAACAGTTGCTTTCGCTTATCAAGAACCAAGACAAGTTAGAGCAAGTCATATTTTAGTGAAAACTAGAGCGGAAGCAATCCAACTTAAAAAAGATATTGATAATGGTGGAAGTTTTTATCAATATGCCAAAATGTATTCTCTATGTCCGAGTAGCCAAAACGGTGGTGATTTAGGATATTTTAGACGTGGACAAATGGTTCAGCCATTTGAAGATGAAGCGTTTGAACTTTCTATTGGTGAAGTTTCAGAACCCGTTGGGACAGAGTTTGGTTGGCATTTAATCAAAGTTACAGATAAAGTTCATTAAGCATATATTTTTTGATTTATTTTGATAATCAAAAATTCATCAGAATTTTCAAAACTGAATTTGTTAAATTGACCTAATTCAAGTTTAGATAATGGTTTTGAACAAAATAAGATTTTTTTATTTGATAATGTGTTTGAAATCACATAATTTTTCAATGAATAATCATATCTAATCGTTATTAATATAGGGTAATTAAGTTCTAATTTATAATTGCAACTATCGTTTGTGCCAATGATTATGATATTTTTGTCATTAAACTTTTTTTCGTTATTTTTTGTTGTAATTGTTATTTGCATAGAGAAATTATATAAACGTAAAGTTAAATAATATATTATCCAAATGGGGAAATACTTGATAAATAAAGTAAAATTTAGTAAAATTATTTAGTGAGGGAATATGTCAGAGAAAAGAATTTTAATTATTGATGATGATGATGAAATTAGAGAACTTTTAGAGTTTGATGTTTCGCATAGTGGATATTTTGTAGATACTGCAAAAGATGGTATGGAAGGCTTAAATAAGGCTTTGAATAATTCTTATGATTTGATTTTGCTAGATGTGATGATGCCGAAGATGAATGGTTTCGACGTTTGTAAAAATATTCGTCAAGCAAAACTTGCTATTCCTATTTTGATGTTGACTGCAAAGGGTACAATTGATGACAAAACAGAAGGTTTTGATTGTGGCGCGGATGATTATTTGGTGAAACCTTTTGATATTCAAGAAGTGCTTTTGAGAATAAGAGTCCTTTTAAGACGGAATAATTTTGACGAGACAAAAAATTCCCTTTCTGACGAGGTTTTAGAGGCTGGTGAAATTTCAATTTCTCCAGAAACATTAGAAGCGATTATTGTAAATAAAAAAGTTAAACTTACGCCTACGGAATTCGAAATATTATATTGTTTAATGCAACATATCAATAAACCTGTAACTTTGGCAACATTGCTTGATGAGGTTTGGGGATACGATAGTAACGAAGACGTGAGAATGTTAAGAGTTCATGTTGGTGGACTTAGAAATAAAATCGAATCGGATACTAAAAATCCAAAATATTTGCATACAGTGACAAATGTAGGATACAAACTAACTCCATTTGGTGAGGTGTAAGTTGAAAATACCTAAATTCAGACGTCTAAAAATTGTTGAACAAATTGCTATTGTAACTTTTTTGTCTGTTTTAATTCCAATGGTTATAAGTGGTATAATCATCAATAACATCAGTCAACATTCTTTGAGGGCACAACTTAAAGAGTCAGTTGTTTTGATGGCTAATATGGTTTCTGATGAAGCAAATTATTTTATTACACAAAACAAACTTTATCTTGAGCAAATCGGTTATTCGTTAAAATTTATTCCTACTCAAAGTGAAAGACAAAAGTTTTTAGAAATGTCTTGTCGCAAAATTAATGGGTGCGAAAATATTTCTACAATCAAATATCAGGCTGATTTGGATAAATTAATTCAGAAGAATAACCAAGAGCAAAAAATAAGTATACATAATAAAATTGATAGTGGGGATTACATTGTAATTACGTATAAAATTGATAAATTACAAGACAAGTTATTCCACGCACTTAATGATTCAGACAGACAAATTTATGTTTTGGCGTATGATGACCAATTAGTGACATCGCACAATTATTCAGAAAAAATATTTAAGCAGACAATGAAAATGTTACCAAAATACAGAACGTATGACGAACCTGTTATTTTTGGTGATGTTAAAAACCAGCCTATTGTTTATATTATGAAACAAGACCCAAAAATTACGGTTATTGTAAATACAACTGAAAGTGTTACAAAAAATGCAATCATTGATAGTAGAATAAAGATTATTACTGCAGTATTTAGTGCAATGGTTGCAATTATTTTATTTACTGCATTGTATTTGTATTATTTATATTTGAATATGCGTCAACTTTTCAAAGGTATTATGGCGGTTTCAAAGGGGAATTACAATAGGCCAATTCGTCTTTTGAAATCTGCATTTACACCATATGAAATTGTTTTTTTGGCTGGCGAATTTAATAAGATGGCAAATGCAATTCATAAATCATATATTTTATTGAAAAAGAACAATAAAGAACTTAAGGAATTAAATGAATTTCGTTCAAATTTGATTGATACAGTGAGTCACGAGTTAAGAACACCATTAACGAGTATTCAAGGATATACATCAAGATTGATGCGTAAGGATATTGAAATTGACGAAGAAACAAAACAAAAATCTTTGAGAATTATAAAGGACCAATCTGAAAAATTGCAGCGATTGATTGAGGATTTATTGACTATTCCTGATATTGAAAGAATGCGTTTGAAAACAGCAACGGAAAAAGTTGATTTGTCGGAAATTTTAGAACGTTCAGAAATGCTTTTACGCAAAAAAGAAAATCACGAAATAATTGTTGAAATTGATGAAAAATTTCCAAAAATTATTGCTGATAAAGGTAGATTAGAGCAGGTTTTTGTAAACTTGCTTGAAAATGCGGTTAAATATGCATATCCTGATACAATTATTAAGGTTGAAACAAAAATAAAAAATGAAAAAGCTGTCATTTATGTTAAAAATGAATGTGATGTTATCCCGAAAGACAAACTACAAAAATTATTCGAAAAATTTGTAAGACTTGAAGATAACACAACAAGAACTACTCGCGGAACAGGTTTGGGTTTGTTTATCGTAAAAGGTTTGGTTGAAGCAATGAATGGTAAGATTGAACTTTCATCGACTGATAAATGTGGTTTTTGTGCAAAAGTTACATTAGATTTAGCAGAGGGAATATAATAATGTTTATGCATCAAGCAATTGAACTTGCAAAATCTGCAGAGGGCGAAATTGCCGTAGGTGCTGTTATAGTTAAGAATGGTGTAGTTATTGCATCTGCTTATAATCAAAAAGAAAAAAATCAAGATGTAATTGCCCATGCAGAAATTTTGGCTATCAGGCAGGCCGAAGAAAAATTAGGCACTTGGCGATTAGATGATTGCGATTTGTATGTTACATTAGAACCATGTCCTATGTGTGCTTGGGCAATAATCAATTCTAGAATAAAAACAGTTTATTTTGGTTCTTTTGATGCGAATTATGGTGCATTAGGTTCTAAAATTGATTTGAGAACTCTTGTTAATTCTAAATTAAAGGTTTTTGGCGGGATTATGGAAACCGAATGTGATAAAATATTGCAAGACTGTTTTAAGGAATTAAGATGATAACGCAAATAGAACTTGATAAACTTCAACAAGAATATGAAAATCAGGACTTTATCATAGATGATCCTATTCGTTTTTGTCATAGGTTTAAAACCCAAAAGGACATTGAAATTGCAGGTTTTATTTCATCTCTTGTTGCGTATGGAAGGCGTGATGTTTTTACTAAAAAACTTGATGATTTATTTGATTTAGCGCAAGATGAACCACACAACTTTATTGTTAATTTTGAACCAAAAATTTTAGGCGATTTTAATTATAGATTTGGAAAGTCATATGATTTTGTCCTTATTTTTAATATTTTAAAAGACTTATATAACAATGGTAGTAGTCTTGAAGAACTTTTTAAATATGGTTGGGAAAATCACGAAAATATGTTTGTTCCAGTGTCGGATTATTTTTATTCAAATACAAAACAAATTACACAAGGATTTTCATTTATGATACCTGATGCTAATAAAGGTAGTGCTATGAAAAGGATGTGTATGTATTTAAGGTGGATGGTTAGAAAAAGTTGTGTTGATTTAGGGGTTTGGGATTTTATGCCAAAATCAGATTTATTAATTCCATTGGATACCCATGTTGCAAGAATTTCTAGAAAATTAGGCCTTTTGACTCGAAAACAAAATGATTTTAAAGCAGTAAAAGAATTAACTAAAAATCTAAAAAAATACTGTCCAGAAGACCCAACGAAATATGATTTTGCATTATTTGGTTACGGTATAACACATAGATAATATATTATATATTATCTGGTAAAAACCATTTATACATTGGTTTTAGTTCTCCAAAGTTTAAACCGAGTTCTTTTGTTAAGTCGTTATTTACCATAAAACTCAAGCCGACATTATGTGCTAAAGGTTCTTGCTTAAACCCTAATTCTTTGTATTTATCGGTAGATAGCATATCTGTTTCTGGGTCATAGACATTTGAGTAATTTAATCCAAGATTTACACAAGCAGGAACCATAAGTTTTTTTTGTGCGTTAAAAAAGGCTATGCCGTGAGTTCTGCATATTATTGCTCTGTATTTATATACAGAACATCTGTTGTTACATAAAAATGGACAAGCGTGTCTAAATGTATCATCACCTTTGTGATTTTCTTTTTCTGCTTTTATGCGGAACATATTATTTTCAATTTGTGCAATAACATCTAATGGCAGCATTTTTGCACCAACCGTTAAATATGCAAATTCAATTTCAGACATTGGATATTCGCCTTCTTCGCAGCAGTGGGAACAACCTTCTTTGCAAAAAATATACGGCGCTTGCTCTTCAAAAAAACCTTGAAGTTTTTTGTCAATGTATTTTAAGTATAATTCGTATTTTTCAAAATCTTCTAATTTAATCATAAAAAAATTATAGCATTTTTTTTAAATTAGACGAACTTATTACAAAAAGTAATCAAATTTTAATCAGATAAAATAGGTTGTTTAGTGATCATTTCTTTCCATTGATTATAGGAAGTAATATCTAAATACATATTAGGAGTTAAGTTTTCTATTGGTGCTCCTCCGTTTTTGTAGTGGTCGTTTAAAAAGTTTTCAACTGAAGCAGAAAAATTAATAATTTCTTTGTTATCTTTCATTTCGATAGTCAAATATTTTGCATTTTCTTTAAATGGTTTTTTATTAAAATGAGAAAATTCTTGCATGATTTTTACGGCATCTTCAATAGGTCGAATTTGTGGCCTTAATCTATAACCCATTGCATAATGAAATGGGAAAGAATTACCGTCAGCAACGATTTCGACGTTACCTAAATCATTATGCAACATTCGTTCAACTCTTAATTGGTGAAGTCTTGTACCAATGCCTGCGTATTTGTCATTGCCTTTGGCTTTCATATGTGAGTGAATTTGTTCATATAATTCACCATCTTTCATAATTAACTCAAATTTAGGGGTAATCATTTTTCTTTTTTTATTAATATAAAAAAGTGTAGAACCGACTGTTGAATAATTTTTACCTTGAAATTTGAAATCACCTTTTTCATCTTTAACCAAAATTAGGTAACGTTCACAATCTGGGGTGTCAGATTGCACCATTCCTACAAATGCTTCCACTGGTTTTTGAGTTTTTTTATCAATAAGAGTTGTAACTCTCATGCCCTCATTAGTGCAAGTTCTTTTTCTGGTAAATTCAGGGGATAAAAGTTTGTTGAATGTATCGGATTTAATCCCAGCGGTATTATGGAAAACGTTCACTTCAACAACATCTCGTGCTGGTGTTCTTTCTAAATTAATGCCTTTGAAATTGAACATCTTTTTTACTGTTGGTTTTATAATATTATTGTAAAAATTAAATTTAGACCCAAATATTTTCATGTATTTATAAAAATTCCTAAAAAATATTTTTGCTTGATTTTAAAAATTAAGATTTGTAACAAAATATCCACATGTGAAAATATTTTTACTACAATAATAACAAAAAATTTTTTTATGGGTTTTAATTCATGCAAAATATAGGAGTTAAGTAATGCTAAATATTTCCTCAATGAATTTTTCAAACGTAAATAAGAAAGTACAAATTAACAAATCCCAACAAAATTATGTATCTTCTCCCGCATTAAGTCCACAATATAAATATAATCTTAGTGCTGACACTGTAAGTTTTACTGGCAATAAGCGAAAAATTAGTGATGAAAAAGTTCGTGAACTTTGTGAAATGTACGATAGACGAGGCGATTATGCTGTTAAACTTATCGTTGATGCGGTTACTCCAAAAAATGAGGAATTTTTAGAAGAATTACTTGCATTGGATAACAAAAAATTAAATTTTACAGATGTAAAAGATTTATTAGTTCATATTGATAATGAAGACACTGACCCTATTGAATTTAAACAAAAACTTAACAACTATAAAAATATAAAAGAAATTATTGAAAATACTAAAAATACATTAAACCCTATTGAAAGTGAATTGACACCATATTTAGATTTAATTCCATCTAGCGGGGTTTCAAAGATTTTGCAAAGTCATCTTTTATCACCAAAGAAAAGTGACTTCAAAAAATTCCCAGAATGTTTGGAATATGCAACATCAGTTCATCGAAAATATTTGAAAAATTTAAAAAAGGATAAGTATCCAAATACTGAAATTCCAGAATCTATAAAAAAATTAAAAACAAAAGCATTTATGCAAAACACATTTACAACAGTAATGTTGTTTAGCCAAGTGTTTGGTGAAAAAACTTGTAATGAGTTGGTTTATAACAGAGCAAAATATTTATATCCTGTTTATCAACCTCGATTAGAATCATTAACTAAAGAAGATATGGAACTTTTAAGAAAAGTTCAGTTATATGGTGTTACAGATAAAGAAACCAAAGGTAGCGACATTAACGTATATCCTGTTTCTTTGGAAGATAAAATTAATACAATGAATTTATTGGCTTGTAATAGACAAATAATTAATGCTGGATATGAAGGTATTGATTTCAATAAATACATAACTTATGTAAATGCTGAAGACAAAGTGGATAATAACTTAAAAGTTGATTTCCAAGGAATTAAAATCGATTTGATGGATAAGGTTTTAAGACAAATTGGTATTGACGATAAAACGGTTGATAATTATATGCGTGATTTTAGAGAAGCTTATGACAATCAAGTTGATTTAAAATCTTTTAGAAAAAATTACTGGGATACTAATTATGTACATTTATTGAATTCTCCAGATAACCCTTTATTTAAAGATATTAGTAATAATGGTTCAAAAAGTACATTATTGAGAGATATTATATATCATGGAACAAACGGTACTTTTTATGATTTCTTATTTGTAGAACCTAATGAAATTTCTGTATCTAATAGAAAAACTAAAAAAGCCTTTGAAGAAAATGGTTTAAATCACAATAAATGGTTAAGACCAACTATTTCAGTTACAGGTGATGAATTTATAAACAGAGTTGGTAACCGTGAAAAACAATTCTATGTAAAAAATTGGGATAGATGTCCTCAAGAATCTTTATTTGATGGAAACTATACAACTTGTTGTACAGGTATAGATAAAGATCACGGTGATTCATTCTTGAAGTATTTAACAAGAACATGTACAACAACTCTTGAAGTTAGAACTGCTGATAAACAAAAAGTTGTTGCTATGTCTAGATTGTTTATGGCAAAAGTTAATGGTAAAAAATCAATGATTATTGAAAACATTGAGGTTAATAACAGAATGGCTAAACACTATCTATATGACGATGACACTCGTTATAGATTCCGTGAAATGATATTTGATTATGCAAGAAATTTTGCACAACATATCAACAACAGTAATGAAGAAATTCCGGTATATTTCTGTGCTCATAACTTTAAAGTAAAAGATATTGAAAAAGGACTTAAGCCAGGAGAAAAATATACTGATGTTTCATTGATAGGTGATTTCCCTAACTTGTTATACATCAATGCTCACGGTGGAAGATACGACCAAAATACATTGCAAGAAGGTAATGACCTCAAATTGATACTTACAGACGTTACAAAAAGACCTCACGTAGAGGAAAAGAAAGTAATAGACGTAGAATCTGATTCAAACTATAACTACGCAGACGTTTTGGATTATAACCAAAGACCAAATCATAGATAAAATTGTAAATACAATATATAAAAATAAAGACGGATAAATTTTAATTTGTCCGTCTTTTTTAGATAACAGTTACGCTTAAATTAAGGTAACAACATGAAAAAACAAATCTTATGATGTTATTAGCATAATATATACCTACGTCAATTTTGGACGCATATTTTAATGATATTTTTTCATTATATTTACACATTTTATAATTAGCAAAAATTATTTTTATGTGGTTTAAACTAATTACTAAGTGTTTTACAGTGCCTCTGCATAAGATAATAAAATGAGAATTACAAACGATACAAATACAAATTTTACCTCAAGGAATATAACAATTCGTCAGGCAGAAGATATTGCAAGACGAGTTAACAATGCTTTCCCTATGCAATCATCAAGCAAATTCCGAATTATGAAAAAAGAACCAGAGGATTGTTTTACTCATTTAGCATTTAGAAATTTGAATAAACAAATATCATTAATGCGAGATTATCTTATAGAAAAAGGGAAAAATACCCCTGATTTTGTTAAAAAGTTTCAAATTTATACGAGTTCTATAAGAAAAAATAGGGTTGGTAATTGCGCCGAATCTGCAACATTAACCGCAGTTGCAGCAAAAGCAAACGGTATAAAAGGTTCATATGTTGCGACTTTGGCTTCAGGGAATAAACATATCGACCACGATGTTGTTTTGATTAATGCTGAAAGACCTTATATTATAGATACTTGGCTGGGATTTGCTGATTATGAGCAAAATGCGATAAAGCGTTGGCAAGGTGAGTATAGAAAATTTTTTAAAGCAGAAGATTCCGATATGCAAAATATAAGAATTGTCCGCCATAAAGATATCGGTTGTCCGAGGACTACAGATAAAGAATTATCTACCACAGAAATAAATAAATTAAAAAAACTGTACCCTGAATTGATATTGAAAAAATAATATTTTTTATTTTAGGGACTATTGTAAAATCAAATTTTGTAGGTATAGATAATTTTACAGGATTATAACATTACAAACTATATAATCCACAAATCACATCTGATGGATACTTCAAAGGAATAATTGTTGATTATAATTATTTCGCATATCGCGATTATGTTGGCAATTTAGAACTTTTCTTTATGTTTTTGGGGGAGTTTTTTCTTCTTTAAATCTAGAGTAATCAGCAAAAAATCTATAGTCTTCGAGTTCGTTCATCGTTTGCATATCAGAAATTCTGGCTGCCATTTTTTTAATTTTTGCGAAATGAGAATTAACAAATAATGTTGGAAGGGTAAATAGTGATATTGTTCCAATATATTTTGCAGATTCTTTGAATGCTTCTTTTGGAGACACAGCATTTCTTAATTTTACTAAATGTTTCATACCTAAAACAGAGCCCATTGAACCTAATAAAAGCATTATTGGATATTTTACGGCTTCTCTTGTTGAATCAATTTTAGATGAATAATTTTGTGTATTAGAATCAACTTTGTAAAAAGTTTTAAACATATTTGTTTTTAATCTTCTGCCATCTTCAAGTTGATTTGGTGAAAATTCGATTGTTTCCATTGCTTTAGAAATATCTTCCCCTGTAATAGTTTCGGTTTTTTTCCAAGCATTGTATTCTTTGTTATCTTTGAAAAAGTTTTTCATAAATTCTAACATGCCAACTTTTTTGCCTTCTTCAACTTGAAGTGTTCCATCGGCAATCGTTTTAGTCTTTTGATTGCTAATATACACAAGTCTTTCGGGATTTTCTTTTAACTCTTGTTTTGCTTTAAATCTTCCAACGTGTGCAGCTCGTTTTTGCGCCCACGTTGCAAAGAAAGTAGATGTTGCCATTAAAATGATACCTGTACTTGCAGGAACTGAAGAATTTTTAATTTTAAGTTTATTTGCAATTCGTTCGTAGCCTAGAGTTAATAAAGAACCTAAAGCAAAAGACATTGTAATAATATTGTCGGTAATTCTTTGCATTTTTTCTTCATAACTTTGAGATTTTGTGTTTAATTCTTTTGTGAGGACGCATAATAATACTTTGTCTTTTTTCGCATTTTTAATTTCTTGTTCGGTCAAATTTTCTTCATAAAAAGATTTGTCTTCTTCGTATTTTGCGCGAAAAATCTTTTGTTCTTTGTCATAGTTAAGCGTTTCATTAAGCATTTTTTTTATGCTTTTTATACTTTTTTTAATTTCTGTCACTGGAGAAAATTGTGGTTTATTTGTTTTAATTGTTGCAAGATTTTGGTCAAATTGTTTTTTCTGTTCCGGATTTAATGTTGCAAAAATTTTTGGGTCCTGTAATTCTTTTTCCATTGTGTCGAAACGTTTTTTTCTATCAATTTTGCTTTCTAAATTGGAGAGAAAAGCGTATGCTGGATATGCCGTTATAATCCCTAGAACTCCACCTATTGTTGCCATTGTTCTAGAAACAACTTTTTGTGATTTTGGGTTTTCTTTAGTTATTTTATTTAATGCCTTTTGAAATGGTTTGGTTTTTTGAACTAGTAATCCAGTTGCAGTTCCCATAATTGCAGCATAACCGAGTCCAATGCTTGTGGAAGTTTCTACAAGCGTGTTAATATGATCAGAATTGATAGATACGGATTTGTCCATTACATCAACTGTGTACAAGAGAATTTTAGCACGTTGTAAATCATAGTCTTTTATTGCATCGGGGTTTTGGCGAAGATACTCTTGACGTTTAGTTTCATATAAATTTTTTTGATCTATCCAATTCAAATATTCATTTTTATATGTTTGTATAATATTTGTTGTCGGAATTATTGCCATTAAAGTTATTATATTCTTTAGTTAGGGTGAAATACATACCTACTACTACAAATTTAATATTTTTTTACAAAAATAAATTTGCATTAAAAAAGTCCCTTTCGGGACTTAAAAAAGGAGGAGGTGGGATTCGAACCCACGGAACGCGTGAACGTTCGACAGTTTTCAAGACTGCTCCAATCAACCGCTCTGGCACTCCTCCAAACGATTTTTCGGATAACTCTATTCTACTAAAACAAAATTTTTTGTCAATACTCTTGTTTTTTACTTTTAAAACCCATTTTTACATTCAGTAATATTTCTAAAGTTTTTTCCTCAACTTGTCGTTATATATTTTGTAGAAGAATAAGTATAATTATGAGTGAAGAAAAAGTAACTAAAATTACCGGTATATCAACCGGACAGGCATCACAAATCAAAAAGGTGGAACCTGAAAAAATAGATACTATATTTGTAAATCAAAATTCAACCAATCAACAAGTTGAATTATTTTCTGTATCTCAAACACAAAAAACTGAAAATAAATTTTTAGATTTTACAAAACCTTTAGGGTTAAAAGTTGATGAACATTGTACTCTTAAAAATCCTGAAGTTTTAACCCCTGAAAATTTTATGAAACAATACAAAAATTTTAACCCGGAACGCCAAGAAGACGAAATGGCGATTACTTATTCTGCTCAAATTAACCCTGATGAAAAACTTATTCTTATTCTTTATAAAAACAACAAGGTAACAGAATTAGTAAGAGAAAAAACACAATTCGCTTTTAAGCATTATCAGAATTTTATTGTTGAAAATAATATCAATTTAGTAACGTATCTTGAGCGAAATATCCCTGATGGCAAACAAAAAGCACAATCAGAAATTTATTACTACCCTAACGGAAATATTGATAAAATTCGCGAGTCAGTGAAAGGTAAAGATAATCAATATATTGATACTTATTATGATTCCGATAACCAACCATATTCTAGACGTTTCATTGCTATATATAATTTTGGGGAAACACAAGACCAAATAATTATGAAAGAGGAATATTTCTTTGTTGATGAAATAATATCCGGGTTAAAATCTAAAAACCAAAAAGACATTAAAGCAACTGCACAAAATATTTTACAAATTAATTCTGCAAATTATTATAGTGCGTTATTACAGTATTCTTCTACAACTGGCAATGAATTGATTGAGGATATCGAAGATAAATTTTCTTTTGATAAAAACTTACAAAGACAACTCTTAAATCACTTAAATTTAATGGACAATCCAGTGAAATATCTCGTTGATACATTACAAGAAAATATTTTTGGATTACAACTATCATCAACAGAATTAAAAGAAACAATAGATTTGCTAAACAAAGATAATATCAATGTAATTTTAGGACGATATCAAAAGGCAACTTACAACAGAAATAAGAATTTAAAAGAATTTTTGGTTTCACACTCTTTAACAGGAAATTTATTAAGATTTACTGGCGATGGAATAATAAAACATATTCAAGATGAATGGCATTTGACAAAAGAGGAACAAAACCAACTTATTGAAAAAATTATCAATACTAGTTTGGAAGCAATGGATAATGATGATAGCATATATGCGCAAGATATTAAACGAGATATATTGAGCCATAGAGACGATTATGAAAAAATCAATATCGATTTAATAAGATACGCATTAAGAGGATATATTCATAAAAATCCCGTAATAGAAAATGTTTCTCCGGATGGAAAAATTGATGACCCATTTATTCAAAATAAAACGGGTGACTGTTTCTTATTAGCACCTTTAATTACTGCTTCTTTGAAAAACAATAGTAAATATGCATTAGAAAATTGTATTCAACATGATGCAGAAACAGGTAATGTAACAGTTAATTTTAAAGGTTCGGGCAAATCATATACCATAAGCGCAGAAGATATTGAAAAATCGCTTCATCTTTCAAGTGGTGATGGAGATGTTAAAGCAATAGAATTAGCATTTGATAGATTGATTAGAGACTATGCATATGATAATAATAGTTTACCTTCGGTAGATGGAAAATTAGTCAGTATTTATGACGGTGGTTTTCCAACTTTTGTGTTGGAACAATTATTCGGAAATTGTTCTGTAATGGTTACTGGGCAGAACAATGTTCCATATATAAACTTCAATGATATGAATAAAATGTATTCATTTTCAATTGCAAACAAAGATGCTGGATTAAAATCTTATACAGTAGGTGGTCAAGCGCTGAAAGATCATCACACTTATAGTATTGTGAGAGATGATGGTTTTTATTTGTATATGTTAGATCCAAATAATGTATTTGATTCGCATAATATAGAAGAAAATATTATAAAAATTCCTAAACAAGAACTTTTTAAAGAGGATTTAGTTATATATTGTGCTGATATATCTTAACATTTTCAAATAACATGTTGTAAAAAAATCTATTTTCATGCTATATTTAACATACGTAAAGGAGAATTAGTATGAAAACTTATGAATTATTGGCTATATTCAAACCAAACTTAGATGCTGATGAAATTGATAAAGCAGTTGCAAAAATCAGCGCTAATGTTGATGAATTTGGCGGAAAAGTAGAATCTACAGACAAAATCGGTAGAAAAAAATTAGCTTTTGATATCGAAAACTTTAGAGATGGTTTCTTCACATCTTTAACAATGGAATTACCAGCTGACAAAGTTGCTGAATTCAAAAGACAATTACGTTTGAACGATAGCGTTCTTAGAACTATGTTTTTAGAAGTTTCTAAAAAAGCAAGTGTATAGAGGTAAAAATGTCTATAGCAAAATCTGTTGTTACGGGAACAGTTTATAGAGCACCCGAAAAACGCTTTACACAAAACAATATTGCTGTTTCATCATTTATTTTAAATATTGGTGAAAGCGAAGAAATCCTTGTTCGTGTAATCTCAAGACGCCAAGCATTAGATGAAATTATTGATTCTATCGATAAAGGCGAAAGAGTTCTTGTAGAAGGCAGACTTCAAACAGCAACAGCAAAAATGGACGACGGCTCTGAAAAAAGAATTTATGAAATCGATGCTAATACAATCGAAAAACTTCAAGGCGGAGCATCAACAGCACCTGTTTCATCAAGTGAAAATATCGTTAAGTTTGAATCAGATGATTTCGCTAATGAATTAATCGGTGAAGACGAAATTCCATTTTAAGAAAGAAAAATTATGGTCGAGCGCTTATGCGCAAATAGAAAGGTAAATTAAAATATCATGGCAAAACAAGATATGTCTAAAGACAAAAAGAAAAAAAATTGCGGTCTTTGTATCGACAAAGTTACTGAAATCGATTATAAAGATGCAGCAAAATTGAGAAGATATCTTACAGAAGCTGGTAAAATTATTCCTAGAAGAATTACTGGTAACTGTGCAGCACACCAAAGAATGATTGTTAAAGCAATCAAACGTGCTAGAGAAGCTTCTATTATTCCTTATACATTTGATTAATTTTAAGGAATTGAATAAAATTAAAGACTTGATGAACTTTCATCAAGTCTTTTTTCGTTATAAAAGAGAAGTCGCATTTTAGCGACTTCTCCCGACAACGAACTTTTTGACTACTGGGTTGTTATTCATTACAACCGAAAGCAATAGTAACGTGTTCTCTTGGATTTACCGCAGATATTTTGTATCCACGAGGGTCAACAAGGTAAGCAAATTCGTCGCCTGTTGTTTGGAACAAGCCCATTGTTCCTGATAAAGCAGTTCTTGTTACATCTACAGGGGCTTTAACAGTTTCCCACAAACCATCACCCAAGTTACGTGCTGCTGCACCAAATTGACCTTGGAATGCGTGACCTAACATGTAGCCGCCATCATTCATGATGTTTTCGGCTGCGTTACCAACGTTAGATAATATACCGCCTGCAGTTCTTCCTACTACACCGATTAATGAACCTGTCCAGGTGAATGGCATTTCAACTAATCTTGCAACAGGATTTACGTTTTTAGATTTATTGATTTGTGCACTTAAAATTTGTTTTGGTAGTTTAGTTTTGCAATCACCGTTTTTGATTTCTGTGAAAGATAATTTGATTGCACCTTTATCACAACCAGAAGGTCTTACGACTTCGACAACTTGACCTGTAACAGTTGATCCGCAAGGATAATTTACACCGTTAATTGTTACATCTTCAAGAGTTTTTGCTCTGAAGTATTGACCTACGTGAGATGATTTTGCAGTAATTTGGTCTATCATTGAAATTTTTAATGTAGGGATTTTAACAATTTCTTGTTCTTCGACAAATGCATTTTTATCTACAGGACAAGCAGGGCAAATGCTGTTTGCTGTTTTAGGATTTGTATCGTAACCTAATGCTACTCTAACTGTTTGTAACATTGAAGCAACTTCGGCTCTTGATGCATCTTTATGAGGCATAATCATATTAGGATTTGGAGCATCTTTTAAAGCACCATTTTCAAGTGATTTTGCAACAGGAATTCTAGCCCAACCAGGTACTGATGCACCGTCTTTGTAGCGGCTTAAAATTTCTTCGGCTTTACATTTGTCTATATCACATGTCATACCTTTTGCAATAGAAGTTAATGCTTCCGCACGAGTAACATGGTTGTTAGGTTTGAATTGACCGTTTGGATAACCTTTTAATAAGTCTTCATCAACGGCTTTTGTGATTGCTGCGTTTGCCCAGTTGCCACGAGGGACGTCAGAGAATAGATTCGAACGTTCCATATCGCAATCATCTAGGTTGAAACCTTTAACTAACATTGTTGCGAATTCTGCACGAGAAATACTTCTGTTAGGTTTGTATTGACCATCTGGATAACCAACAACAACATCGTTCATTGCCAATTTATCAATGTCGCAAGCCGCCCAATGACCGTTTGGGACATCTGGGAATGAACAACCTCCGCCTACATTTGCAGCCGCACCGGTTGTTAAATCAGCAAATGGTTTTAAATCAAATGGGACTAAAGATTTTTTAACAGCATTAATTGAATTTGATGATTGGAAATCAATTGGGCAATTATTACCGTCCATTTTTGCTTCGTTTCGGTTTACACCAACGCCATTGTTGTATGATGGTAGTTCGTTTAAACAAGGCATTTGAGCTGCAGCACCTGTGATTGTTTGATCAGTTGAAACCGTTACACCGTTAATGTGTGATGCCATTGAAGGCGCAGAAAGTCCCCTAACTGCTGTTTCAGTTGATAAAATAGAGTTTGCTGGCTCACCTACATAGTTATTTGTACCGTAAATCGCTTGTGGATAACCATAAACTTGTTTCATTTGAGAACGATCAGGTTTACCTGTTTGTGGGCAAAGTGCCATAGCAGGAACGGCAGGTTTGTCACAACTAATTTCGTCAGGACAATCGCAATCTTTTTTTGGTTTCTCACATGGATCGCAAGGGTTTGGTTTTTTGCAATCACAGTCTGGTAATGCTTTTTTGCAAGTATTGCATTTAGGCACCACTTTGTCACATGGACACGCTGCACCTGTAACCACAGGCATTTGTTCTTCAATTGGGCATGCAGGACCTGTAACGGTTGGTAGAGGTTCTGCACACGGACAAGCCGCCATTACTTGAGAACACGTTGCTATTCCAACGGCAATTGCAGCTGCCACAGTAAGTTTTTTAATTGTCATTTTTACCTCCTTGTATTTTGGATTTATGTTAAATCCATAAGTTTAAAAAACCTATATCAAATTATGTACTTTAACTGTCAGCAGAAACATTACCGAAAGAGTCTATACACCTCGGCTATTTAAGTAACACCAAAATACTTAAGAGGATAACTACAAAGATTTTAAAAACAATATAGATATATCTATATCTAAAGCGTCTGCTATTTTTAAAAGAGTAGTGTATTTAGCATCATTAACCCCGCACTCAATACAACTTATAGCACGCCTTGATAAATCGGTTTTTTCGGCAAGTTCCTCTTGGGAAAGACCTTTTTTAAGCCTTTCAAAACGAATTCTTTGCCCTAAAATTAACAATTTATCATCTTTCATACCAACATTTTATTTTATTGACAATGATATGGCTATGCTTTATAATTATCTCATGATAACCATACATCACAGTAGAGAAGAGAAATACGCAGGAGGTATGATGAAAAAGGCATTCACTTTAGCCGAAGGTGCTACGCACGTATGTACGTTTGACAATAAACGTAAATTCGGGTTTACTTTAGCCGAGGTATTGATTACCATAGGTATAATTGGTGTTATATCAGTGTTATTGATGACAACAATTAGTCAAGTTACGTCAAGAGTTGAGGAACGAGCAAGAAAACAAGTTGAAACCAAATTAACTGAAGTGATGAAAGTTATGAATGCTAAAGGGATTTTACAAAGAACCTCTTCTACTGAAGAATTTGTTGATTTGTTAGAAAAAAATCTTAAAATTATAAAAAAATGTGATGCAGACAATTTGAAACTTTGTTTTTCTGATGATGTTTTATATTATATGACAAAAGACGAAACTCAAAAGAAACTTGTAAAAATGAGTGATTTGAAAGTTGGTACGCAACTTGGTCAATTAGATAATGATACAGAAAACGTTGGTTTGGTTTTAGCAGATGGGACTTCTTTAATTTTGACTTATGATATGTATTGCCAGATTAATCAATATGACAACACTTTGCCAGTAGATAAGTGTTTAAAGGCTGTTTATGATACAAATGGTTTAGCGAATCCAAACACAATAAATAAAGATGTAGGATTTTTTAATGCATCAATTGCTGATGTAGCAAGTGCTTGTATGGATATTGGTGGTTTATGTGTTGATACATCTAATACTTCATATGTTCCTGTTGCAGAAGAACCATATACTGGTACAGCCTCATCAGAAAACGGCAATAGTATTGAATTGAATTGGTGGGCTGGCGCAAGACTTGCTTGTGAAAACAAAGGCATGCGACTACCAACAAGAGTAGAGGCATATCAAATGGTAGGTAGTGCAGAAATGCTTCAAATTAACAATCGTTTTTGGTTAAATGAAGAAATCTCTACGACTGATACTTATGCAATGGGTCTTTATGCTTCAGGTTTTCTAATGGATGTTCCTAAAAAATCTAGTTCACAATATTCATTACGTTGCGTTAAATAAATCAATTGCTTTTAACAATTAGTTCTAATATTATTTTTATGTTAAAATGAAAGTATGTTGAAGAGATTTTATTGTTTAATTTTGCTGGTATGTTTAACTTTATGTGGGTGTTCTAAAAAAGAACCTGAATTAGTTGATACATTATCAGAAATAAAACAAAAAGACGTTATTACTATTGGGGTTAAGACTGATACACCGCCGTTTGGTTATGTAGATAGCCAAGGTCAAAATGTTGGTTTTGATGTTGATTTGGCTAAACTTATTGCTAAAAGTCTTCTTGGTGATGAAAATAAAGTTAACTTTGTCCCTGTGAATACGGCAAACAGAATTATGAAACTTGCGTCTAGAGAAGTTGATATAGTTGTTGCTACAATGTCTATAACTCCACAAAGACAACAAATTCTTGATTTTTCAATACCTTATTATACGGCAGGACAGGCGATTTTGGTTAAGAAAAATAGTCCAATAACATCCTTAATGGAATTATCTAATAAAAATGTCATTATTGTTTTTGGCTCTACAGTCGAAAAATCTTTAAGATCTGCAGTTCCGCATGTTAAGGTTGTCGGGTATAAGACTTATCCTGAAGCAGTTGCCGCTTTGAAAGAAGATAAAGCGGATGCTATGATTGCCGATGATACCATTTTAATGGGTTTTACTATTAAAGATAACTCGATTAAAATTTTGCCAAAACGCTACTCTCAAGAGCCTTATGCGGTTGCTTTAAGAAAAGATGATGAACGTTTACGTGAAGCAATTGATTTTGAAATAAAAAATGCTTTAGACAAAGGTGTTATTCGACAACTTAAAGCAAAATGGGATATTGATTAATCGGCATCTTTAAGTATTAAAATTACTTCCTCAACTTCTGTTTTTAGGAAGTTTAGTTGTTCTGTAATATTATTTGGGTCATAAATATATCCAGCACCACTGTACGCTAAATATGGATTATATTTTTCAGCCTCTGAACGTAGTAATGCAACAGATTTTGAGTGTCGGTTTAGTTCCATCAATTTTTTAAATGAGATATATTCTGCTTCAGGTTTATCAATATACCTATCTCTAAAATAATCTACATTTCTATTTAAGAAATATACTTTTGCATTAAATAATTGAACATCTTCGCCATCTTCAATTGAAGCATATATTTTTTCTAAAATAGGTATTAATTCATTCAAATCATTAATATAGCGTGATGTTTTGTCTTTTTTTAGCATAATATTAACGAATGTAGGGTTATCACGAGGAATAGGTTTTACTTGATTTGTAGAATTAAAATTTTCAACCTGTTGAAAAACAGGTTTGGTAGATTTCGGTTCGGTTGGTTGATATTTGCTTGTTAAATCAGGAAGTTTGCCGACATAACCCATTCCTTCGTAATCTGCCTTCTCTTTTGCGAAAGATGGCAAACCTAAAATAAGAATGAATACTATGGCTAATAATTTCCTCATATTAACATTATAACGATTTCATACAAAAAATCATCATTTATATGATTTAGTAAAATGTTTTATTATAAATTAGCGGTGAGTTCTTTTATATGCTTTTTAACTGCAATTGTGATAATTAAGTCTGGTTCGCTCATTGCAAAATCATCTAGGATAGTAATTGCTCGTCTAATTTCACCTTTTTTTTCGTATAAAAGAGCCACCATAACTCTGCTTAAAGGGTTTTTACTGTTTGTATATTCAGCAAGTTTGCTATCTAGCATATTTAATAATTTGTATGTTTCAGCTAAATTTTGGTAGTATTTGAAATTCAAACTATATTGTTTTAATGCTCTTTCAAAACAATCCAATGCATAATCAGGATAACCAATTTTAATGTATGTTTCACCTAAATTATTATAATAAACAGCAGTTGCTTGCGTGTTTGGATTTAAACTTATTGCGATTTTAAATTCTTGAATTGCCGCATAATAGCATTTCTCTTCCACATATATAAGACCCATATTGTTATGTGAATATGCATTTTTAGCAGCATCAATTTCGTAAACATCAGGTTTTCTATAACCAGATGTCAAAAACGCTAAAAATATAAATGATATTGCTAATAAATTTTTCATACTTTATATATAATTTTCTTTTAAATTAAATCAATAACGTCGTTTTCTCTTGCCATAATGCCAGAATATTGTTCTGCAATCCTGTTTAATTTTGAATCATCATATTCTGGGGCATAATGGAAAAACACAAGTTTTTCCGCATTTGCTTGTCTTTGAACGTCTTTTGCCATTTCAAAAGTGGAGTGACCATAGCCTTGTTTTGAGTGGTAAACATCTTGATAATCTTCTGTTGTATATTGTGCATCGTGGATTAGGACATTACAATTTCGAGCAAAATCTATAAGTTTTTTGTCTCCACCCAAATAACTTTCTTTATCTGTTGCAAAAACTAAAGTCTTATCTTTATACGTTATTTTGTAAATAGCAACGCCATCTTGAGGATGAGCATACGATTTATAACTTTGAATAATAACATCTTCATATTGAGGTTCAATATTTTCGGATGATTTAGCAATCATCGGTTCCATACCGTGTCTTAAAATGATTGTTTCGCCGTCTTTTAGATTATGAAAATTAATATCCCCAGCAATATCACCCAAATCCAATGGAAAAGATTTTCCAAATAGCATATCAGAAAGTTCTTTTCTCAAATCTTCTTTTTCAGCCAAGTGTCCAAAAACATTCAATTTAGTATTTTTTAAATGTAATGGCTTAAAGAATGTAAAACCTTGTACGTGATCCTGATGAATATGAGAGAGCAAAACAGTTGCTTTAATAGGAGTTCTTTCTTCCGGATTTATGTTTGAAGTTAAATACTCTTGCATTAAGTCGTTGCCTAAATTTATCATACCGGTACCAGCATCAAGGATAATTAAATGTCCGCCGACATTAACTTCAACACATGTAGTATTCCCACCATATTGTAGATAATCGATATCTGCAATTGGATAACTTCCTCTAACGCCTCTGAATTTTAAACTGAATTCGCCCATGTTTACCTCTTTATAATATAAGTTGCTGTTCTATCTTTTTCTTCACCTGTATATATTGTTGTACCAAAAACTAACAATTTTGCCAATTTTTGAACATTTTTTAATCCTGTTTCTTTATAATGAAAATCGAAAATAACTTGATTTCTTCTTGTTGAAATTTCAATTAATCTGAATGCATTTGGATATGAAATTAATGCAGGAGAATTAACATATAGAATATTCTCTCTCTGAGTAATTTTTGCGGCGTGGTAATGCCCCATAAAAACTCCTATTGGGTTTTTATATTTTTCTATTACTGTACGAACTTCCCCTGCATTTGTCATTCTATGATTTGCACTAGGAAATGGCTCAACAATAGGTACATGCATAAAAATTAAAACAATATCTTTTTGTGATTTATTTAATTCTTCATCAAGCCATTTTAATTGTTCTGGATAAATGTATCCTTGAGAAGAAAGTTCTTTATCAATTGTGCTATCTAATACAAGCACTTTGAAGCCCTTTTTAGGAACAAATGAATAATAAGGCTTTTCAAATGTAAAATTTTTGTTGTTATCACGGAGCATTTTTAGATACAAACTTTTTGTTAAGTATCCACCAAAACATATATCGTGATTTCCAAATGCAAAATACCAAGGTACATTTATTTTTGATAAATGTGGTAAAACTGCGCTTAATTCTTTTTCAAATGGTTTATCTATCAAATCCCCTGTAAAAATTACAAAATCTAAGTTTGGGATAAGATTTGTTTGTTCAATGGCATCGTCAAGTAGTGCTGGTGCTTCTGCTGTCATTTTATAAGTTGTGTTAGTTCCATTTGCTAAAAAGTGGTTATCTGAAATTTGAACAAATTTTAAACCAGAAGCATCTGTATATCCTTGTACCCAAAAAAGCATTATACAGACTAAAATCGCCGTATAAAATGCGTTTTTGACTTTCGATATAAAACTTTCCTTCTTCTTGCGTCCCATCTTACTGCCTTAAATCATTATATTTCATATTAACAACTTTGTCGTCATCACAAAGGAGTAAAGATTTCTCTAAATTGATTGCTGCATCAACTTTATTGCCAATTTCTAAATAGGCCAAACCTAAATATTTATAAAGTTCTGCTGTTTGGATATCTTCTTCTAGCATTTCAAATTTTTCTGCTGCTTGTGTATATCTTTTCATATTATATAGAATTTTTGCTTCTAAAAATCTGTAATCGATATTGTTTTCCATAGCAATTGCAGTTAAAATATCATTTAATGCTGTTTCATTATTATTCATTCCCATATTTGATTTTGCTTTTAAATATAGTGCATAATCATCGTGAGGATTGTCTTTTAAGTATTGTTTTAAATATGTTATTGATTGAACATAATTTCCTAATTCATAATAACAAATGGCTATTTGTAAATAACATTGTGTAAATGATGGTTTAGAATTTACAGATTTTACATAAGCGGAAATAGCATCTGAATACTGCTCATTTTTTTTGTAATATTCACCTAAAAAATAGTATGCCCAATAATCTGTTCCTGCAGATAATTCTTTTAATTCTTTTTGTTTGTTACCTAAATTCCTTGCATTTTTTGCACTTTCAACAGTGAGACTTTGGACAAAAGAACTTTTTTTACCTTGTATTATAAGTCTTAATCCATTTCTTAAGTCGGAAACGCTCTTATTGTTTGGCTCGATAAGTAAAATTCTATCTAAATATTCGCTTGCAGTTAGATAATCTCCTTGAACGCAGTAATTTGTTGCAATATCAAAATAATCATCTGTTATTTCATTTGCAAATGAAATTCCAAAAGATAAAGCATAAATGATTCCTGCAAGTAAAAACTTTTTCATAGAAAAATTATAGCATATTTTGCATTTATGGGCTAATCTTAACTTTATGCAACTAAATATTCATAACCCGTAGAATTTCGTTTAATTCTGCTGGAGTTTTTTTGATATCAGCATTAGCATATTTAATTGCATTATCAGGATCTTTTAAACCGTTTCCTGTTAAGACGCAAACTACTTTCGAACCTGTTTGTACTTTATCTTTAAATTTAATTAATCCTGCAACAGAAGCCGCGCTTGCTGGTTCAGCAAAAATACCTTCGCAAGATGCGATTAGTTTGTATGCGGCAACAATTTCTTCATCTGTTACCAAATCAATCATGCCACCACTCTCATCACGTGCATTTTCAGCGTTATCCCAACTAGCAGGATTACCAATTCTTATAGCGGTTGCGAGAGTTTCAGGGTTCATAATTCGTTCCCCTTTTACAATAGCAGCAGCACCTTCTGCTTCAAATCCCATCATCTTTGGTAATTTTGTTATTTTACCTAAATTAAAAAATTCTTTGTAACCTTTCCAATATGCAGTGATGTTTCCAGCATTGCCAACAGGAATAAAATGGTAATCTGGGGCATCGTTTAAAGAGTTGCAAATTTCAAATGCTGCAGTTTTTTGACCTTCAATTCTATAAGGGTTTACAGAATTAACTAATGTGATTGGATATTTGTCAGAAATTTCTCTAACCATTTCTAGTGCTTTATCAAAATTCCCTTGGATTGCGATAATTTCAGCACCGTACATCATAGCCTGAGAAAGTTTGCCGAGTGCGATGTAGCCATCAGGGATTAGAACATATGTTTTCATTCCGGCTTTTGCGCCATAGGCTGCTGCTGATGCGCTTGTATTTCCTGTTGAGGCACAAATTATTGCTCCCGAACCATTTTCTTTTGCTTTAGAAACAGCCATTGTCATTCCACGGTCTTTGAAACTTCCTGTTGGATTGCAACCGTCAAATTTTAAATAAATTTCTGCATCCAAACCTATTTTTTTAGCCAAGTTATCGGCTTTTACAAGTGGCGTGTTGCCTTCATTAAGAGTAATAACAGGAGTATTTTCTGTTACTGGTAAAAACTCTCTGAAAGTATTTATTAATCCTTGATAATACATTATTAATCCTTCTTATAATTGAACTCTGATTAAACTATTAACATTATTTATAAATTCACTTTGTTCAAATGCTTTTATCGCACCTTGCATATCACTTTCTTTGCAAAGTTCTGTGATTACTGTTATATCAGCAGTATTGTCTGGCATGATTTTTTGCATAATACTTTCTAAACTTAAGTTGTATTCTGCACAAATATTGCCAATATTCCCTATAACACCTTTATTATTTTTTGCATTTAAAGATAAGTAATATTTATTTTGAGTCTCTGATATATTCAGAAACTCTGCATACTCTTTGTGGTTGCATCTCATCATAGGGAGTAAATATTCGGTTGTTCCCAATTCATTTACGATTGCAAGAATATCACCAACTACAGAACTCGCAGTTGGAAATTCTCCAGCACCAGGTCCAGAAAGAGTTATGTGTCCTAAAGGGAAACCTTCTAAGCTTACGGCATTCGTTACGTAATTGATATGAGAAAGTGCAGTATTTTTGGAAACTAGCATTGGGTGAACTCTAACGTCTGCACGACCTTGTTCGTCTGTTTGAGCAAGCGCAATAAGTTTAATTTTATACCCTAAATCATTTGCGGCTTTCATATCTTCTGGTCTTATTTTTGTGATGCCTTCTTTATAAACATCTTCAACTCTAATACGTTTTTTAAATGCCAAAGTCGCTAATGTTGTTATTTTATATGCTGCATCAAATCCTTCAACATCTCCTGTTGGATCTGTTTCTGCGTAACCTAGTTCTTGTGCTTCTTTCAATACATCATTGTAAGACGCATTTTGAGTATCCATTTTTGTTAAAATATAGTTTGTTGTGCCATTCAAAATGGCTTCAATTTTTAAAATTTTATTACCTGATAAAATGGTTTTGATTGGTGTAATAATAGGTATGCCGCCCGCAATTGCTGCTTCATAAAGAATGACTTTGTTATGTTGCTCTGCGAATGTAAAAAGTTCTTCTCCACATTTAGCAAGTAATTCTTTATTTGCAGTAACGATATGTTTGCCATTCTCGATTGCTGTTTTAATCAAATCTAATGCAGGCTGGACTCCGCCAATGACTTCAACGACAATATCAATTTCAGGATTTTTAACCACCTCATAAGCATCTTCTGTCAAAAGATTTTCGTTAAAATTTTCGATATTACGTTTTTTGGATTTATCTTTTACTGCTATTTTTACAATTTCTATGTTGTCAAAATCTTTTAATGATTTGAAAACTCCAGAACCTACAGTTCCTAGCCCAATTAAACCTATTTTTATTTTCTTCTCTTCCATAGGCTCGATTATAACATATTTGTCAAGTTAAAACAACTTTTAAACAGTATCTTCTACTTTAACTTGAACAGTACCTGCTTCAGGGTTATTTACATCAATAATAATTTTATTAATTCCGTCAACAATACTATCTTGACCTGTCATAATAAGTGTTCCTTCTTCTCCGAGTCTGAACGCAATTGGATTCTCTTCGGTTACACTTTCTGCAGAAAACTCTTGACCTTTCATTATAAATGTAACATCTTTTGTGTTGTATGTTACATCATTGATTTTTACATAGTTCAAACCACTAATAAAACCCGGGCCTAAAACGTTTTTTAGTTCAAAACTTGCACCGTTTTCAACACGTCTTAGAGATCCTTTTTTGTAAACTCTTTTCATCAAAAACTCAGGAACGACAACCATATAGATACCTCTTTTTCAAAATAACTGGTACATTTTTTGTGTACCTATTTGTATTATAACATTTTTTATATCAGATTTAAAGCCCCAAGGGGATTTTATGTTTCTGTCTTTTTCCCAAATGACTATGTCTAGTGTGTTATGTGGTTTTAAAAATTCGTTAATTAAATAAAATTTATCTTGAACGTGTGTGCGTTTAATGTATCTACCGATTTTCACACCATTCAAAAATATGGTCGCACGTTTGTAACCAAATTTTGCTAATGATAGATATTTTGCAAAAAATACATCATCATTAAAATCAACGTCAAAATTTACTGATATTTTAGTTAGGTATGGATTATCACTTTCTCTTACAAAATCTCGTTCGATAGATAATTTATCCTTAACATAAAATTCAACAGGAACCTGAGGTTTTGTTTCGAATAATACTAACCCTCTTGGATTGTTTGTATCTCCAGAAAATCCTTTATCAAATCCTAAATTTTGAACCAAAATAGTAAGTTCATTAATTTCTTTATTTAAAATCTTTTTGTTTAAATCAACAGAAATTGTTTCGGGTACTTCTTGCAATTTTTCCAGTTTATAACTATTACGATTTAATATTTCTTTCCCATTAATGTAAACGGCAAAGAGGTGTCGTGCACTTAAAGTTATTTCTTCAATATTATTTGGAATTTTTGCTTTATACCAAACGAATTCATCATACAGACCGCAAGATAAACAATCAGTTTTATCTCCTATTTTTTGCCAATTACTGTAATCATAATGCAAATCTATTTCTGGAGAACAAAATTCTACATCAAAATCTTTTATTACCATTGGTTTTGAGGTATCTTCAACTTTATCGACAATGCAGTACCTTTTTGCAAATTTATGTTTTAAATCATAATATGCAATTTCAGTATTTTTCTCAATCGCAACGGCACCGTTTGGAAGTACATAATCTGCATTAAATATAAGTTTGTCCTTCAAAAACCAAGTTTTATCAGCAAGTGGTTTTGTCAAAAATACGAATTGAGTTGTTTTACCATCCTTTTCAAAGGTTAAATTGTCATAATCGTTTCTGTCACCAGATATTAAGCCGTGTTCTTTTAGGTAAATATTAGCGTCCTTATCTGCTAACATAAATAAAACTTCTTCATTTTCATCTTTTAAGCGAGCAAATATTTCAACATCAGAAAACTCTATTTCGCAACCTAAAAGTTTTAAATTCACAGGACATATTTTCATATCGCAAGTTTTTAATTTTACGTTTTTATCTAGTAAATTCAAATCTACTGTATCTAGATTTAAGTTTCTTACAAAAAGCCAATCGCAATCATTATCTAAATCGTGGCGCATTTTTGTGTAGATGTTTTCTTGTGAAAAATCAAAATCTTTAGGTTCGGTATGTGTAAAACCAAAACTATCAATAAAGTAATTCAGTTCTTTTGCCTTAAAGAAATTATCTTGAATAAGACCAAATTCATCTATAGGAGCGGTAAATTCATAACTTGTATAAACTTCATCGCAAGCTAAATCGTCCCAACTTGTTCCACCAACCGCCATATAGTGATTGAATAATGTAACTCCTTGTGATAAAGCAGTTTTGCTCATAATATTGATATGCTCATTACCCAATGCATCTCGCATATGCTTGTAGCCAAGTCCGTCCCATTTGTCAAACCAGCCGGCTTGCATTTCGGCAACAAATGGTGGTGAATTCTCTTTTGCGCATCTAAAAATATCTTCAACATTATCTAATGTGTCAAAGCAGAAGTTATCTTGTTTCCAATTTTGATTTGGGTTTATGTACGGGTACAAATCTAGTGCGTAAATATCTACGACATCTGCCCATAATCCAGCAAAGTATGCGTCATTGTGAAATATTGGACACTTAATTCCTTTGTCACGAGCCATTTTGTACAACTCGCGCATGTAATCTTCTTCCATTGTATCCGTCGCATATTCATTTTCTATTTGGAAAAGAATAACGTTATTAAATTCATTTATAATTGGAATAATTTGGTCGTACCACTCGTTAATATATTCCATATATTTAGGTGAATAATGATACTCTGTTCCTATACGGTTTCTTGGAATTACATCTTCCATTTTTAAAAGCCAAAATGGTAATCCGCCGGCATTTACTTCTCCGTTAATAAAAGGGCCAGGTCTTGCGATTATAAATAAACCAGCCTCTTTTGCGGCTTGTAAAACTTTTCTAACATCTTTCAAACCTGTGAAATCATAACAACCTGGTGCAGAACTGTGATAATTCCAATTGAAATAAATATCGACAGCATTATATCCGCCGGCTTTCATTTTCAAAAATCTATCCAGCGCCATTTCATAACCAGGCGTTCTGAAATAATGAAACGCCCCGCATTTAATAAACACTCTCTTACCGTCAACAATTAGCGAATATTTGTCGAAAGTTACTTCCATAAAACTTATTGTAAAACTTTTTCTGAAATTGGGCAAGATGTTAATAATTAAAAGAATTGACAAACAATTGGTAATATTTTAGAATTGGAATGCATTAAAGGAGGCTAATTGAAAAGAAAGTTTACTATCGCAGGTACTATGTATATAGATATGTTTGGTAATAAACGTAAAGCCGCATTCACACTTGCGGAAGTTTTAATTACATTAGGTATAATTGGTGTGGTTGCGATTTTAACTGTTCCTAATCTGGTTTCTAATTATCAGAAGAAAGTTTATGTAGCGCAGTTGCAAAAGGCTTATGCCCAACTTCAACAAGTATTCGATATGGCAATGGCAGAAGATGAAGTTGAAGACCTTGCTGATACAGAACTTATGCAAAGTATTAATGGGGATTATATTGGTGCTAGCGATGATCAATCTGAGTTTATTTCTCAATTAGGTAAATATATGAAAATACAAAAGGCGTGTAATCCAATGGATTTTATCGCAGGTTGTCATGATATTTATTATTCTGAGTTTAAAGGAACAACTGATATTGATATAGAAAGTGGGTATTCTAATTCTGGTTCTAATCGTGGGGGAGATTTACAAATTTTTGCTAATGATGGTATGATTTATTATTTCGATTCTTTATTTGTTAAAAATCCAGATATTGTTAGTGAGGAAGAGTGTGAAACTTATAAGTTAGATGGAGCAACTTATTGCTTGTATCATGCTGATAACAATCATGGTATTAATGTAGATGTAAATGGTAAAAAGAAACCAAATAAATTTGGTCGTGACATGTTTAGATTCACTCTTGATGATAAAGGGCAATTATATCCTGCAGGTTCGGTTTCTATTCACAAATATTGGAATTGGATGGACGAAGTTAATTCTTTTTGTGACAAAAACAATGCATATGGTAGTGGTTGTGCAGGCCGAATATTTGATGAAGGCTGGAAAATGGATTATTAGAGAATACAAGACTATGAAAATATAAAATTTCAAGTGGGTTCGGTGGTTATTACCGAACTCATTTTATATTTCTTGTTTACTTTCTAAAATAATCGCAGATTAAGGTTTTTTTATGTGGGATAAATTTTTTTATGCCGTCAATTACGTTGCTTTTTTGACTATCTTCAAGTTCTTTCTTTAAAATCGCTTTTTCTAAAACCAACTTGTTATATAAATCGCCACAAACTGAACTTTTATCAATATGAAGTTTCAATTTGGCAAGTTGTATTTCTTTTTCTTTAATTGCTAACAAAAGTTCTTTTTTCACTTGATTTAACCTCTTTGACATGAAAAGAATAATATTATTCTCCAAATAATAAATCGGCTTTTTAGGTGATTTTATCAATCAATTTGAAATAAATACTCCTAATGAACCATTTTTGTAATATTACTTAAAAGAAGGTATTAAATTAACTTAATATTATTGCGCATTTGCCGGTTATTTTGGTAAAATTTTAATGTAGGGATATTATAAGGAAATAAAGATGGCACAAACTATTGAAGAACTTGCCGAACTTTTGGATAGTATTAGGGCAGAAGCAGGAAGTAATTCGGAAAAATTCGAAAAATTATTGATTACTTTGAACAATAAAATTGAACTTATGTCTGAAGATATTAATGTTGAAGACATTATTAAAGTTTATTTGAACGAATTAAAACAAATTTTAGAAGAACGTTATGCATACGTTTCAACTCAATTTGAGGATGTTAATAAAACTATTAAGTTCTTAAATGATAATTCAAATGATTTGGCAAAAAGTACTGAAGTTGAAAAGTTATTAAGTGCTTGTACTCAAAATTTTGATAGCCTTTGTGTCGAATTAAAACAACAAAAAGAACAATTTGCGGATTATGAGCAACACTTTAATAATTATGTTTCTGATAAAACTGACAAAGAAGATATTATCCAAACGATAAATAACATTAAAGCAGATGTTGTAGATACTAATCAAAGCATTATCTCATCATTTGCAGGCCTTAATAATGATATCCAAACAATACTTCAAAACCTTGTTGTTATGGACCCTACAGCACAGAATGATATTGTAAATAGACAATTAGAAAATCTTTATTTATCTACAAATACAATCCTTACAGAATTACAACATTCAACACAACAAAGCGAAGATTTAACAAACTCTGTTAATAATTTAGCGACATTGAAAGATGATGTTTCTGGCGTTTCTGAAGAGGTAAAAAGATACTCAAATCTATTAGATGATTTGAGAGCATCTATAGAATCAAAAGATACAGAAACTTCTGAAGTTGTAAAAAATAGTTTAGATGAATTGAACAAGACACTTTCTGCGGTTGTCACAGAACAAGATTTTGCAGGCTTTAGAGAGGCTTTGGGTGGGTTGGTTCAAAAAATCATTGATAATTCAAGCACTCTTAACACAAACTTCAATTCAAACAAAGAAACACTTGATAAAATAATGTCTAATATTGAACATTTAGACGTGCATCAAGATATGCAAATGATTACAGAGGGACTTAAGCAAACTCAAGACACAACTACTTCTGGCATAAACCAAGTATCAACAGAAATAAACTTGCTTAAAGAATCTATTTCTGAAAACTTAACCGAAATGAATTTGACAGAAAAAATTGTGGGATTAAAAAATATTATTGCTGAAAATGTTCAAAGTAGAGATGAAAGATTTGTTGCGTTAGATGCGAAATTAGATGAATATATTACAAATTTAAATGAAATTTCACAAAATACTGATGCAAAAATTGCTAATTCCATTAATGAAATCTACAATTTAAAAGATGAGGTTTCTGCAATAGGCAAAGAACTTCAAAATATTAATTACAATCAAGAAGATCGTGATTTGAAAATTATTGGCAAAGTTACTTATGAACTTGATGAACTTAATAACACAATTACGACATTCCAAGATTCAGTACAAACAGGTGTGCATCAAGAATTAAGGCAAAATTCTGAACTTGTGGAAGGTCAAATAGACAAATTAACTCAAATTATTGAAGAGTTTGCAGAATCTGTAAAAACAATGCAAGAAGATAAAATTGCACAAGAAAAAGAAACTGCATATAGAGTTGATGAATCTACAAACAAAATTAATGAAACAGTTGATATGGCAAGAATGGCAATTACAGATGCTATTGCAGATATTACATCTGAAATTTCTGAATTTAAACTTGCGCAAGAAAATATTCAAGCACAAGAAATTAAAATGCCAGAAATTCAATTCCCAGAAATTCAAATTCCTGAATTCCCTACAATCGATTTAGAAACACCTTTAAAAGAGGTTAAAGATAGAATTACTGCGATTAAACAAGAAATAAATCTTGTAAATACAGATATTTTAGACACTTTAAATGCTAAATCAGAAGCAATGACTGCGGAATTGTTGCCAATAAAAGATTCTATTGAAAAAATCTTTGAAACTTTGAGTTATACGGGAAAAAGTGGCACAACAGACCTGTATTCTGATGATATTGAATACAGAGAATATAGTGATTCAATTTCTGAAAATGTTTTCTCTTATATAGAGGAAATTAAGAATATAATTGATTTGAAGTTTAATGAAATCAAATATACTGAACTTGAAGCAATTACTAATAAAACAGATAATATATTATCTGAAACTCAAGAATTAGTAGCATCAGGCAGCAAAATATCTCATTTGTTGGATATTTTGAATGAAAAAATAGATGTTCTTGTTGATGATTCTGACGATATGATTTTGGATGAGATAGACGAAGTTAAAAACTTAATTTCATCTCAAAGAACATTGCTTGAAAACGCAAATAATGAGAACAAAATCGTTGAAATTCAACAAAATTTAGAAGGTTTAGTTCAAAAAATTGATACCGTTGATGGTAACGATTTAAAAGAAATGCGCGAAAGTATTTTAACAGGTATTTTGTCAGTATTTGAGCAAATTTCATTTATAGAAGAATCTGAAGATATTAAAGATTTTGTTGAAGAAAAAACAGATGAAATCAATCAGAATTTAATCGAAGTTAAAGAACAATTAAAACAACTTACAAATAATGAAAATGACGAATATACATATACACTTCAAGATATAGAATCTGATATTGCAAAATTAAGACTTGTTTTGAATGAAATTTCTAATACATCTTCAAAAGAAGAAATTTCAAATATTTCTGATAATATTCACAAGATTATATCTTCAGTTGAAGAAATGCAAACATCTTTGACTCAAGAACAAATGACTGATTTGAAAAGTAATTTTGAAAAACTTAGTGAAGATGTGGTTAGTATTAGTTCACGAACAAATAAATTATTATTATCATCAGATGAGTCATATCAATCATTGCATAATAGTTTGAATGATTTTAGTGACGTTATTTACAAACTTGAAGACAGAATTAGTTACCTTGATAATCAAGAGGTTTCTGAAAGAATTGAGGAAAAACTTGATAATGCATTGACAATTATTTCTGAAAATTCAAATTCAGATAAGGTTATGCGTCAAGCCCTAATTTATATGGGTGAGTGGATTGATGGAACAGATGAAAAAATTGAAAAAATTGATGAAATCCATGATATCATATTGTCTTTACAACATAAAGTTCCAGAACAAAGCGAGACATTAAGTCTTCTATCAGAAAAATTTGATGAACAACAAGAAAGAATGGATAGATTAGAATTAAAATTAGAAAGAGTTCTTTCTGCTATTGAAGATTTAGATGATAGCAAGTTGCAAAAGAAAGTTGATAAAATAGATAAACAACTAACAAAATTAAGCAGTAGTATAGAAAAATTAACTTCATATGTTGATGAATAAAACAATAAAAGATTTACAAAATACACTTACAAAGGATAACGTATTAGTAGAACTTGAGGAACGATACGCTTATTCTCAAGATGCTTCAAATACAATGGTGGGTTTGCCTGATGTTGTTGTTTTTGTTGAAACAATTGAACAAGTTCAAGATGTTGTGAAAATCGCAAATAAAGCGAACTTACCAATTATTTGTAGAGGGGCAGGGACAAATACAGTTGGGTCTTGTGTTCCAGAACACGGTGGAATTATCATGAATTTTTCTAAAATGAATAAAATTTTAGAAATTAATAGTGAAAATATGACTGCGCGAGTTCAACCAGGTGTTATTGTTGGGGAATTGCAAAATCAAGTAGAAAAAATGGGCTTGTTTTATCCGCCAGATCCATCAAATCTTGCTGTTTCAACAATAGGTGGAAGTATAGCTCAAAATTCTGCGGGCGCTAGGACTTTTAAATATGGTTCGACTAAAGATTATGTTATTGATATGCTCGTTGTGACTGCGCAAGGTGAAATTTTGAGAACCGGTTCAAATACTATTAAAAATGCTACGGGATATAATTTAGGAAGTTTGTTTATAGGTTCAGAGGGTACATTAGGAATTGTTGTGGAAGCAACTTTGAAATTAATTCCAAAACCTCAATGTTCAAAAGTTGTTATGGCATATTTTGATTCGGTTGAGGATGCAACTTCTGCGGTTACAAGTGTTATAGAGCAACAACTCGCACCGGCGACAATTGATTTTATGGATAAAAATTCATTAAAAACAGTTGAACAATTTTATCCAATTGGGCTTTTAACTGATAAGGAAGCCGCATTGATTATTGAGATTGATGGATTTAAGGAAAGTATTGAGGAACAGAAAAATATAGTTAAGACAGCACTTAAACGCTGTAATGCTTCTGCAATACAATTTTCTAATACGGATAGAGATGCTCAAGCAATTTGGCAGGCAAGACGTTCATCGATGGCTGCTTGTGCGAAACTTCGTCCGAATGTGACGACTGATGATGTTATTGTTCCAAGAAAAAATATGCCGACTTTGATTAGCGGCATTCAAGATATTTGCAAAAAATATCACTTAACAGTTTGTATGGTCGGACACGTTGGTGATGGAAGTATTCATCCTCAAATCCCAATTGATTTTTCAAATGAGATTGAATATAAAAATTACAAAATGGCAAAATCTGAAATTTACGATTTAACTATTTCTTTGGGTGGAACTTTGTCTGGTGAACACGGAATTGGCAGAGAAAAAAGAGAACATATTTCTAAAGTTGTTAGCCAAAATACGTTGGGTTATATGAGAGAAATCAAAAAGATTTTTGATCCTAATAATATTTTAAATCCTTATAAGATATTCTAATGAACGAAAAAGAGTTGATAAAATATTTCAAAAGTTTAGGTATAGAAGTTCATACAACAACCAAGGCGCGTGGACATCACGGTTTTTATTTAAAAAATCGCATCGATATTTCAAAGAATGCACCAGAAGAAAGAAAAATCGGAATTTTGTTGCATGAGTTTGCACATTATATTCATTCAAAAATTGAGCCAAAGATGGAAAAAACAGGTGGAACAATTCAAATATTGTTTCAAACTGATGATGAAAATATCCTTAAAGAACTTATAAAAGTTACCAATTTTGTTGATGAAAATTCGTTATGCAAAAAACTCGAATATCATAAATCTTTAGTGAAAGAAAAAATTAAAAATTATGAGAAAATAATCAAAAAAGATTATCCGAAATTTATGCGATCTAAAAAATTTAAAGAGTTTGAAAAATATATAAAAAATAGTGACGCAAAATATTTACTCAAATACGACAGAATAAAATTGGTTAAAGGATTTTTCATGAAAACTGTCAAAATATATAGTGTAAATGATATTGAAAAAGATTTTACGGATATGCCAAGGGCATTTGCGGCGTATATTAGATTACGTTCGTACCAAAAGAAACAATCAAGGATTTCTGCGAGAATAAATAAAAATAAAAAATACTATACTCGGCCAACAGAACTATTTGCTAGATTTGTCGAGGGATTATATTTAGATAAAGAAAGAACAATAGAACTTGCTCCGACTGCATACAAAAAGTTTGAAGAACTTTTGAATATGGGATACTATAATGAACTCAAAAATGTTATTTGTTTAAAATGACCAATAAACGCCTTATAATGTTACAAAAATCACGATTTCTTTTTGCTTTAAAACATGTTCATGCTACAATTTTCTCATAGATGTTTTAAGATTACATTTTAAAGGAGAAAATTATGACAGAAAAAAGAGTATGGCTTTTCAGAGAAGGAAATGCTGACATGCGTAATCTCCTTGGTGGAAAAGGTGCTAACTTAGCAGAAATGACTAATTTAGGTTTGCCTGTACCTCCAGGATTGACTATTACAACTGAAACATGTATGGATTACATCAACAATGGTAATAAAATGCCAGAAGGTTTGATGGATGAAGTTAGAACTGCTTTGAAAGAAGTAGAAGCACAAAAAGGTCAAAAATTTGGTGACCCTGTTAATCCTCTATTGGTTTCAGTACGTTCAGGTGCAAGAGTTTCTATGCCTGGTATGATGGAAACTATTTTGAACCTTGGTTTAAACGATGAAACAGTAGAAGCTATGGTTAAATTAACTAACAACCCAAGATTCTGCTATGACTCATACAGAAGATTCTTAACAATGTTCGGTTCTGTTGCTTGGGAAATGGACAGACAAAAATATTTTGAATCTGAATTAGAAAAAGTTAAGGAAAGAGAAGGCGTTAAACAAGATACAGAAATTTCTGCAGAAGGTTTAAAATCTCTTATCCCTGTTTACAAAAATGTTATTAAAGAAGTTACAGGTAAAGAATTCCCTCAAGATCCATATGTTCAACTTCAAGAAGCGATTGAAGCAGTATTTAGATCTTGGAACATTCCTCGTGCTATCGCTTACAGAAACATGAACAAAATTGATCACAACTTCGGTACTGCGGTTAACGTTCAATCAATGGTATTCGGTAACATGGGTGATGATTGTGCAACAGGTGTTTCATTTACTCGTAACCCTGCAACTGGTGAAAACAAATTCTACGGCGAATATCTTGTAAATGCTCAAGGTGAAGACGTTGTTGCTGGTATCAGAACTCCAAAACAAATCGCTGAATTAGAAGAAGATATGCCAGAAATTTACAAACAATACGTTGATATCGCTAAACAATTAGAAAAAGATTATCACGATATTCAAGATATGGAATTTACAATTGAAAAAGGTAAATTATGGATTCTTCAAACTCGTAACGGTAAGAGAACTGCTAAAGCAGCAATCAAAATCGCTGTAGATTTATACAACGAAGGTATCGTTACTAAAGAACAAGCAATTATGCAAGTTGATCCTTATTCAGTTTACCAAGTATTGTTACCTTGCTTCAACCCGGCAGCAGTTAAACATGCACATAAAGTTTCTAAAGGTGTTAACGCTTCTCCAGGTGCAGCAGTTGGTAAAATCGTATTTGATACTGAAGAAGCAGCTGAACGCGGTGCTAAAGGTGAAAAAGTTATCTTGGTAAGAATTGAAACTTGTCCAGATGATATTCACGGTATGGCAGTTGCTCAAGGTGTTTTAACACTTCGTGGTGGTGCTACTTCTCACGCAGCAGTTGTTGCTAAAGGTATGGGTAAACCTTGTGTTTCTGGTTGTGAAGATTTAGTTATCGACTTGAAAGCAGAAACAATCACTTGTTCTGACGGAACTGTATTCCACAAAGATGACATTATCTCTCTTGATGGTGGTACAGGTGACGTTATGGAAGGCGCTATTGAACTTGTTGAAGCAGGTATTGATGAAGATTTCGAAACTTTCTTCTCTTGGGTAAATGAAATCAAGACATTGAAAGTTGAAGCAAACGCTGATACTCCAAAAGATATTGCTAACGCTAATAAATTTGGTGCTGAAGGTGTTGGTCTTTGCCGTACAGAACACATGTTCATGGATCCAGATAGATTACCTTGGGTACAAAAAATGATTATTGCTGGTACTCCAGAAGCACGTAAAGATGCTTTGGATCACTTGTTACCAATGCAATATGATGATTTCTATGCTATGTTCAAAGCATTAGGCGATAAACCTCTTACAGTTCGTTTATTAGATCCACCTCTTCACGAATTCTTACCTTCTAAGTTAGAATTAGTTGAAAAAGTTGCAACTAAAAAGGCTTTAGGTCAAGATTATTCTGAAGACCAAAAAATGCTTGATATAGTTGAAAACTTATCAGAATCTAACCCAATGATGGGCTTACGTGGTTGTCGTTTAGGTTTAACTTATCCTGAAATCAATGAAATGCAAGTTAGAGCAATTTTCTCTGCTTGTTGTGATTTGAAAAAAGAAGGCGTTGCAGTTCAGCCTTGGGTAATGGTTCCATTGATTGGTCACGTTAACGAATTGAAAGCAGTTAGAGAATCTTTAATCCGTGTTGCTCGTGAAGTAATGGTAGAAAAAGGTGTTGAAGTTGCTTACAAATTCGGTACTATGATTGAAATTCCTCGTGCAGCATTAACTGCTGACGAAGTTGCAGAATATGCAGAATTCTTCTCTTATGGTACAAACGACTTGACTCAAATGACATTTGGTTATTCAAGAGATGATGCTGAAGGCAAATTCTTGAAAAACTACGTTGAACAAAAAATCTTACCTTCAAATCCATTTGTAACTTTGGATACAAAAGGTGTTGGTAAATTGATTGAAATGTCAATGGAAAGTGGTAAAGCAGTTAATTCATCACTTGTTGGTGGTATCTGTGGTGAACACGGTGGCGATCCTGATTCAGTTAAATTCGCTCACAAAATTGGCTTGAACTATGTTTCTTGCTCACCATTCAGAATTCCTCAAGCAAGATTGGCTGCAGCACAAGCTGTTGTTGAATCTGCTAAAAAAGAACTTGTTCACGCATAGTTCTTAGGAAATAATTAAGAGTGTGGTAATGAATTACCACACTCTTTTTTTGTATAAGGGTATAAAGAATCTAGTGTTTTATCTAATGTAAACAAATGTAACAAAAATAACAACTCTTGAAATTGAAGGTTCTGAAAATACTTTACATGTGTAAGAGAGTATTAAGAACTATTTATAAGGAGAGCGATTATGTCATTTTTAGCGGTAGATGCACAAAAAAGTTTATTTACGTTACAACGTAACCAACTTCAATTCGAACAAACTCTTGTTATGAATGAAGCAAACTGGATTACAAAAGAAATGCAATATTATGCAAATGAGCAAGAAGATGGATACGATTTAGAAAGTGATGCTTATTACATTGAATTGCAAGCAACTGAAGAACGTCTTGAATCAGAACAAGATGCATTAGATTCTCAAATTCAGTTAATCGATAGCCAAATTTCTTCATTGAAAACTATGGTTAATAATAATATTAAAAATAGTTGCGCATTGAACTTAATTGGCGGATAGTAACTGTTGATTAGCGAGTTCCACGGTGTTGAGCATTAATGACGTAATTGTCATTGGGCCAACTCCACCTGGAACAGGAGATATGTAAGATGCAATTTTAGATGCGTTTTCAAAGTCAACGTCTCCACGAGTTCTACCCGTTGAATCTTTGAAAATGCCTACATCAACTACTATACAACCAGATTTTAACATTTTTTCTTCTATTATATTTTCCCCTACTGCAGAAACAAGAACATCTGCAGTTTTTGTTATTTGTTCAAGGTTTTTTGTGTGGCTATGGCAAACTGTTACTGTTGCATTTCTATTAAGCATCATTATTGAAAGTGGTTTGCCCACAATATTAGAGCGTCCAACAATAACAACTTGTTTACCATCTAAATCAATATTGTATTCATCTAAAAGTAATAAAATTCCTTTTGGTGTGCAAGGGTAAACATAAGGTTTCTCGCCTGAAAAAAGTTTGCCAGCGTTGTATGGTGTAAAACCATCAACATCTTTTTTAGGATCGATGGCATTGATTACATTACTTTTTGAAATATGTTCAGGTAAAGGTAATTGAACCAATATTGCGGTTATATTTTCATTTTTATTTAGTTCATCTATTTTATTAAGGATTACTTTTTCTTCAGTTTCAACGGGATAATTTATAACAATAGATTTAATCCCAACTTCTTGGGCTTTTTTGCTTTTATTATTTACATAAATTTGGCTTGCTGGATCATTTCCAACTAAAATTACTGCAAGTGTTGGCTTTTTATCCATTTTGCTTACTTGTGTTTTTAAATCTTCTAAAATTTTATCTCTTAATTTTTTGCCATCTAAAATCATTGTTATACCCTTAATTGTGGTAAATTTAATCTGAAATAGAACTGTTTTATAGCATCTTGTACCATTTCAGAATCTTTTTTAACTGAATCTATATTAGCATCAAAAGGAATTATTCCCAAGATATCTAAATCATAACTTTTTAAGAAAGTAGAAATTTTTTCTAAATCACTATTTTCAACTTTGTTCAAAACAACGCCTAATTGGTTTCCTGCTGCGTATTTTGAACTAAATTCTTCGATTCTAGTCGCAAGGTGAGTACTTGCTTCTGTTGGATTTGCGACTATTAAAGTTGTGTCAATATCGGTATCTACAAGTTGATTTAAGTATTTTAAATCAAATTCGCAGTCGAAAATAACAATATCGTATCTTTCGATAAGTTTTAGAATTGCATCATTTATTTGATTTGTAATGGGACATCTGCAATCTTTTGAACCAACAAACCAAGAAACAATAATGTCAACGTTTTCGGATATTGAAACAACAATATCTTCAATTGCCCATTCAATAAATTCTTGTTTGGTCATATCTTCCGGAATACCTGTTTTGTACTCGTGTTTACCGCTTCTTATACCATAAATTGTGTTTCTTATGTCTAAACCAAAACTATGACTTAATTCTCCTGTTAAATCGTTATCAAATAATAAAATTGATTTTTCAGGATACATTTCTTTTAATATATTTAGAAATGCTTTTGTAATTGTGGTTTTACCGCTTCCACCTTTGCCTGTAATTGCCAGTTTTACTGTCATTATCCCTCTCTAATACTCTTTATATATTACAAGTTTCTCATTAATTTTATTATTAGTCAAATTTTTAATATTTTACTAAAAAAGAAGATGCACTTGGCATCTTCTTTTTAAATTGTTTAATAAATAAAAATTAAACTGTTTCTTCAACTGTTTCTTCAACTTCTTCGATTGCTTCTTTAACAACTTCAGATGCTGTAACAACAACTGCTAATTCACATTTAACTTTAGAAGTTAATTTGATAAGCATTTTGTATTCGCCAACTTTGTTGATTGGAGCGTTTAAAGAAACATTTTTTCTATCCACTTCGATACCAGCTTTTGCTTGAAGTTCTTCAGTTAATTTTTTAGTTGTGATAGTACCGAATAATTTTCCTGATTCACCAGCTTTAGCAGATAATTCAAGTTTACCGAATTTTTCGATTTCTTCTGCTTTTGCTAATGCTTCAGTGTGTAATTTTTCTTGTTTTGCTTTAATTCTAGCGATATTTTTTTCACGGTTTTCTAAAGCACCTTGTGTTGCAAATTCAGCAACGCCTTGTGGTAATAAGAAGTTTCTTGCGTATCCATCTTTTACATTAACGATATCGCCTGCTTCACCAAGGTTTTGTACGTCTTTTTTTAATATAACTTGCATAATTTCTCCTTTGCTATTTATATTCACTTTGAGATTATCCTATAACAAACATAATTAGTTGTCGAGGGTTTTTTGCGTATTGTTAATTATTTTATATCAGGGAAAAGGTATTTGACTCCTTCGTCACTTCTCCATTTGATGTAGCCTGTCTTTGAGGTCTTATCTAAGTCCAAGATACTTACCAATGCCCAGTTCCCGCGAATAACATTAAGATTAATTTTGGTTGGATGATTCATTGTATCTACTGTTTGAGATTGTTTATCTGTACCGCTTTTCATGTTTTTTACGCAATCTGGTGCACCTTTTAGAATATATAATCCATACTTTTTGCCGTACATGTTGTAAAAATTTGTCCAAGTTGCAAATTTATACGGGTCATCCTTTTTTAACCAACCTTTTTCACCAGTCTTATTGTTGTAAATTACTTCTACCCAATCTTCAGTTTCGTCTGTTACTTGCATAAGCGCCAAAGATTTGTTCGGAATAAAAACCACAAAAACGTCATTAAAAGTTAAACTTTCTGGTAATAGTTCATTTTTATTCCATTTGATAGTTTTAACAATATCAGAATTTTCGTTAGTATCTTTGTATAAAACAATATCTTGTGAAACTTGATAAACACCAATTGTACGTGTGTTTTTCAAGTCTACTTTATCAGGCATTACTTTTTCAGCAAAAGTTGGTAATGCTATAAAAAACAACGTAAATACTAATGTTAATATTTTTTTCATTAAATTCCTTTATTCTCTAAAACTAATATCAGCGTATGTTTTTTGTAATTTTTCACGAACTGATTGTATTTGTTTTTCTATAATTTCATTTGTTAATGTTGCTTTTTCATCAAGTAATTTGATTCTGAAAGCCATACTTTTGTAGCCTTTATCAACGTGTTCGCCTTGGTAAATATCAAAAACTTCACTTCCATTAAAGATATTTTGTTGAACAGCACCTTTAATTACTTTTTGAATTTCTTCGAAAGAAACTTTTTCATCTATTATAAATGCAATATCACGTTTAACTTCCAAGAATTGAGGTAGATGTTTAAATCTTGGAGTTGATTCTTTAACTGCATTGATAATTTCATCGATATTTAATTCGAATAAATATGCATCTTGGTTTAGTTTTAATTTATCTTTTAGTAATGGATGAATTTGTCCAAAATATCCTAATGTTTCAGGTGTTTTGCCTAAAAGTTGAACTTTTGCAGTTCTGTAAGGGTGCATATAATCAACTTCATCACAAGGTGAAATTTTTATACGTCTTTCAACACCAAGGGTATTGAATAAGTGTTCAAAAATGCCTTTTAAAGTGAAGAAATCAACATTTGCAGTTTTTTCCCATTTTGAGTTTTCAACTTCACCGGTAACTATACCTGCTAAAATTTTAGTTTCTTTTACTCCAGATGTTTTTTCTGTTGCAGGTTCAGTGATTTTGTATGTTCTGCCGATTTCATAACCCCAAAAGTCTTTTTGTCCGTTATCAATATTCATTTTCATAACGTTCAAAACGCTTGCTGATAATGTTTGGCGAAGCATAGAGTATTCTTCGCTTGCAGGGTTTTGAACGTAAACGGCCTTTTCTTCTTTGAAAGGAATAAGGTATTTATCTAATAAAGATTTGCCGATTAATGAGTTTGTGATTATTTCATTTAAGCCTGATGCTCTCATTAATTCGTGAACTTTCTTGATAACTTTTTCTTCTAGTGAAATTTCAGGCATTTGAGTTTTGCTTGGAAGTGTTGGTGCAATTTTATCGTAACCATTTATACGCGCAATTTCTTCAATTAAATCAATTTCTCTTGTTACGTCATTAATTCTGAATGATGGAACAAGGAATTTTGCAGCGGCATCATTACCACCAAGTTTTGTAAAGCCTAACTTTTCTAAAATATTATCACATCTTTTTGCATCAATTGAACAACCCAACATTCTTTTAACTTGTGGGTATCTTAATGTAATTTCAATAGTTTCAACTTTATCGTTACCAGTTTCAACCATACCGTCGACTTTAGCATCGGCATATTCAACCATTAACTGCATAGCGCGCATTAAGGCAGGTCTGATTGCTTCTATATCAACGCCTCTTTCAAATCTTGCGCAAGCGTCACTTCTGTAACCTACGCTATGTGCAGATTTTCTGTTTGTTGCAGGTGTGAAGTATGCTGCTTCAAGGGCAATATTTTTTGTGTTGTCATCGATTTCTGAATTTTCGCCACCAAATACACCACCTAAACAAACGCCTTCTTTTTCTGTTGCAATTAGAACGGTATCTGTTGTAAGTGTTCTTTCAACTCCGTCAAGAGTAGTCAATTTTTCTCCATTTTCAGCACATCTAACACATAAGTATCCGTTTAATTTGTCAAAATCGAATGCGTGTAGAGGTGTGCCATACTCTAACATTACATAGTTTGTAATGTCAACTACGTTGTTTATTGCGCGAACGCCTGATGCGATTAATCTTTTTTGCATCCAGTCTGGTGAAGGTTTGATTGTTATACCTTTTAAAAGACCAATTGAATAATATTTACAAACATCTGTGTCTTTAATTTCTACTTTGAATTTATCAGTTGATAAATCACCTGTATATTCTATTTTGTCGTGTTTAAGAGGGATGTCAAATATTGCGCTTAATTCTCTTGCAATACCCAAAACAGACATTTGGTCGCCTCTATTTGCAGTTGGTGCAACATCTAAAATGTAGTCTTTTTCAAAGCCTAAAACATCTTTTACATCTAGTCCAACTTTTACATCTGGGAATAATCTGTTTAAAATAAGAATACCATCTTCTTCTTGATAATTTCTATCAGAAACGCCAAGTTCATCTGCTGAACATAACATACCTTGTGATTCGACACCACGAATAACGGCTGGTGTTAATGTAAACATTTCGCCTGTTTTTCTATCTAAAACTTGACTACCAACACTTGCGTATGGAACAATTTGTCCTTCTGCAATGTTTTGAGCACCACAAACAACAGTTTTTAATTCAGAACCCTTGTTGATGGTTACTAAATGTAATCTATCTGAGTTTGGGTGATTGTCAATTTTTTCAATTTTAACAGTAACTATATTTGTAAATTGTGGTTTAACTTCTTCAAGAGCTTCAACTTCTAATCCACTCATTGTAAGTTCATGTGCAATTTGTTTTTCGTCTATGTTTGATAAATCAACGAATGTGTTTAACCAGTTTAATGATACTTGCATTATTCCCCTCTTTCTATTATCCATAATACTAATACAAAAAAGGGAATAAGTAAATATTGTGTTAAAAGGATAAATATATACAAATTTATTGACAGATTTTTTCAAAACCTATAGAATTAACTAAGCAGGAGTTTTAAATGATGAAAAATAAAAAAGGTTTTACTTTAGCGGAAGTTTTGATTACTTTGGGTATAATTGGTGTAGTGGCTGCATTAACAATCCCTACTTTAATAAGTAATTACCAGAAAAAAGAATATGTAGTAGCGTTACAAAAGACATATGCTACTATCACACAAGGCTTTAAATTAATGTTAGCGACTGAAGGTGTTGATTATTTGGCTAATACAAAATTTTATAGACAAATTGAAAAAGATGAAAGTGGAACTCCTACAAACTTTCAAAGTGTAGTGGATTCTATGAATGAAAATTTAAAAAAATATTTTAAAGTTTCAGAGGTGTGTATTGGAGCAAACTGTAGTGCAGCATCTATAGAATATTCTTATTTAAATGGTGAACCTGCAGGAGATATGGATTTGACGACTGTTCCTTATATGCAGTTAGCAGATGGTTCATATGTTTATTTTACAGTATTAAATTCTACTTATACAAGTAAGTTGGGCTCTATAATTTTTATGATAGATGTTAATGGTCCGAAAGGTCCAAATGTTATGGGTAGAGATACGTTTTATTATTTAATGGCTTTTGATACCAAAAAGGGATTTAAAGTAGGTGCGTATCTTGATTACTATGAAGAATTTAAAGATCCTGATCAACCTAGTGTAACTTATGCCGAGATGAATGAAGGGTCGCCAGATGAGGCGTGTGGTGCTATCGGAAGCGAAGACACGGGTAATGCTATTGGCTTATTCTGTTTAGATAGAATTAAAGCAGAAAATTGGCAAATGAATTATTAATAAAAGATATAAATGTTGAAGATGGGTTTAGTGATATTACTAAGCCCATCTTTTTTAGTAACAAACTTTACACTTTTAACTAGAGAAAAGAACAATTAACTATGTTTATAATATAATGTTGTCAGAGGAAATTTCTTTGAAACATTCAAAATTAACATTCTTTATATTTATTGCGCTTGTTTTAGGCGTAGTTGTAGGGCATTTTTTCCCTGATATTGCGGTAAAAATGCGTCCTTTTGCAATGATTTTTTTAAGAATGATTAAAATGATTATCGCACCGTTGTTATTTTCAACTCTTGTTGTCGGAATTGCAGGGCACGGTGATGTTAAAAGTCTTGGCAAAATTGGACTTAAAACGATTGTTTATTTTGAAGTAGTTACAACTATTGCATTGTTTATTGGTTTGTTTATGGCAAATGTATTCAAACCAGGATTAGGATTTGTTTCTGATATAGCAGAACAAAATCCAGAGTTAATTCAAGAAGTAGGCTTGATGGCGGCAACAAATACACACACTTCTGCTTCAGATTTGGTTATGAATATTTTTCCAACAAGTATTTTTCAAGCAATGGCAGATGGTAATTTGTTGCAAATAGTTGTGTTCTCAATATTCTTTGCGCTTGCAATGTGTGCAGTAGGAAAAGTCGCAAAGCCTGTTATGACTGTTTTAAATTCTGTATCAAAAATTATGTTTAAGTTTACAGAATTTGTTATGTATTTTGCGCCATTAGGTATTTTTGGTGCTATTGCTGCAACTGTTGGTTCAAGCGGTTTGGCTATTCTTATGAATTATGCTAAAATTATTTGTTCATTGTTTGCGGCACTTATAGTTTTTGTGGTTTTTGTTTTAATTGTTGCTTGCAAATATGCAAGAATTTCTTTCAGAAATTTAATTAAAGCAATTCAAGAACCTGCGCTTTTGGCATTTACAACAGCAAGTTCTGAAGCCGCATTCCCTAAAGCGTTTGAAATTATGGAAAAATTTGGTGTACCTAGAAATATTGTTGGTTTTGTTATGCCAACTGGTTATACATTTAATTTGGACGGTAGTACATTGTATCTTGCTATGGCAGTTATTTTCTCAGCACAAATTGTTGGGATTGATTTAACATTAAGCCAACAAATTATTATGATGTTGGTATTAATGCTTACATCCAAAGGTATTGCTGGTGTTCCTAGAGTGTCACTAATTGTTCTTGCAGGAACTTTGGCAAGTTTCAATATTCCAATTCTTGGGGTAGCAATTTTATTAGGTATTGACCAAATTCTTGATATGGGTAGAACAACCGTTAATTTGGTTGGAAATTGTGTTGCAACGGTAGTTATCGCACGTTGGGAAAAAGAATTTGATTATGATAAAATGAATCAGTTTATAAAAGAATCAGATAATGATAAATTTGATTGGAAATTTAGTAGTATAAAAAGTATTTATGAAAAAGATAGAGGAATATAATGAGCGAACAAACAAAGACAGATTACAAAAATACTTTAAATCTACCTCAAACAACTTTGGAAATGAGGGCGAATGCAACAGTAAAAGAAATTCAAACCCAAAAATTTTGGGAAGAGAATGAAGTTTATGAGAAAAATTTAGAACAACGTGATAAAACAAATTCTTTTGTTTTGCATGATGGTCCTCCATATTTGAGTTCAGAAAAAATTCACGTTGGTACTGCGTTGAACAAAATATTAAAAGATATTTTAATTAAGTATAAATCTCAATCTGGTTTTTATGCACCATTTGTACCTGGTTATGATGGCCACGGTTTGCCAATTGAAAATAAAGTAGTTAAAAATATTAAAGGTGGTAGAGATGCCTTAACTCCATTGGAATTAAGACAAAAATGCCGTGAGTTTGCTCATACAAGTTTGATTGGTCAAGAAAACGAATTTAAACGTCTTGGTGTTTGGGGTGATTGGGAACATCCATATTTGAGTATTGCCCCAGATTTTGAAGCGGAACAAGTTAGAGTTTTTGGTGATATGTACAAAAAAGGTTACATAGAAAAAGGCTTGAAACCTGTTTATTGGTGTGCATCTTGTGAAACTGCTCTTGCTGAAGCAGAAGTTGAATACGCTGATCATACTTCAACTTCAATCTATGTTAGATTTAAGTTTGATGAAGAAAGCACTGCTAAAATAAACAATATTGTTGATTTAAAGGGTAAAGATGTTTATGCGGTAATTTGGACAACAACTCCTTGGACAATTCCATCAAATATGGCAATCAGTATGCACCCACGTTTTGAATATACATTCTTTGAATATAATAATGAAGTGTACGTTGCGGCTCAGGGCTTACTTGCTAATTTCTTGGCTGATGTTGCTTGGGAAGAAAAAGATATTAATGTAATTGGAACTTGCACAGGTCAAGACTTAGAATTGTTAGCAACAACTCACCCATTGGTAAATAGAAAATCTCCAATTATTTTGGGTGAGCACGTTACATTGGAAGCTGGTACTGGTTCTGTTCACACTGCACCAGGTCACGGTCTTGAAGACTATGAAGTTGGTTGCAAATACGGTATTGAAGTATTTTCACCGTTAGATTCAAAAGGTATTTGGACAGAAGCAGTTCAAGATAAAGATTTAGAAGGAATTCCTTATTATAAAGGTAATAATATTGTTATAGAAAAATTAGAGGCTTGTGGCGCATTGCTTGCAAAACAAGATATTCAACACAGTTACCCACATTGTTGGAGATGTAAAAATCCTGTAATTTACAGAGCAACTCCTCAATGGTTTGTAAAAGTTGATAGATTTAGAGATGCAGCGTTAGAAGCAATTAAAGGCGTAAAATGGATTCCTGCAGGTGGACAAAGCAGAATTTCAAACATGGTTGAAGGACGTACAGATTGGTGTATCTCTCGTCAACGTGCTTGGGGTGTTCCAATTCCTGTATTCTATTGTGATGATTGTGGTGAAGCAATTGTGACAGACGAAACTATTGAAAATGTAGCAAAAATCTTTGAAAAAGAAAGTTCAGATGCTTGGGTTAAATACAGCGCAGAAGAACTTTTGCCACAAGGTTTCAAATGTCCTAAATGTGGAAAAACTCATTTTACAAAAGAAAAAGACATTATGGACGTATGGTTTGACTCTGGTGTAACTTGGCGTGCAGTTGTTGAAAAACGCGCTGAGCAATTAGGTCATACTCCTGTTGATATGTATTTGGAAGGTTCTGACCAACACAGAGGCTGGTTCCAATCTTCATTGTTAACTTCTATCGCAACTCAAGGTAAAGCACCTTATAAAACGGTTTTAACTCACGGTTTTGTATTTGGTGAAGATGGTAGAAAAATGTCAAAATCATTAGGAAACTATATTCGTCCAGATGATATTATTAAAAACTACGGTGCTGATATTCTTAGACTTTGGGCAGCATCAGTTGATTACAGAAATGATACCAAAATTGGTGACAATATTGTTAAACAACTTGTTGAAATATTCAAAAAGACAAGAAACACAGCAAGATTTTTGCTTGGTAACTTGTATGATTTTGACCCTGCAAAAGATTATGTTGCTTACGAAGATTTGAAAGCATTGGATAAATTTGCTTTACACAAGTTGAATACATTGATTGCAGAAGTAACAGAAAGTTTTGAAAACTATGAATTCTATAAATATTTCCAAAGTTTGCAAAACTTCGCTGCGGTTGATTTGAGTTCATTCTATCTTGATATTGTAAAAGATAGATTATACACAGCGGGTAAAAAATCACTTTCAAGAAGAGCATGTCAAACTGTATTGTACGAAATTTCACAAGCGTTGGTTAAAATTTTGGTACCGGTTATGCCACACCAAGCAGAAGATATATGGCAAAGTGTTCCAGAAAGTCAAAAAGGTGGCTTGATAAGCGTTCTCCTTTCTGATTGGCCAAAAGTTAATCCACAATGGACTAATGCAAAATTAGAAGAAGATTTCACTAAAATACTGAAAGCGCGTGAAGTTGTTACTCGTGCAATCGAACCTTTAAGAGCAGACAAAAAAGTTGGAAGTTCTTTAGAAGTAGCAGTTTATGTAAAAACTTCAGATGATTCAGTATTGAATGACAATGCTTCTGAACTTGCTAATATATTTATCACATCTCAAGCATATGTAACAAACGAAGCACCTCAAAATGTATTGAATGAATACACAGAAGATGCTTATACTGTTTGGGTAACAAAAGCAGAGGGTGAAAAATGTGAACGTTGCTGGAAATATCGTAAATTAACAGATGGTATTTGCGACGAATGTAAAGATGCAATTCAGTAGTAATATACTGATAAGAGAATAAAAGAGGCTTCAATTGAAGCCTCTTTTATTATATAGTTGACAGTTTTCAGTGAGGTATGCTATAATTGTAGTATAAAATTTAATAGTAGATAAAAAGAGTAAGATAAGGATTATAGAATTCGGGTCTTACTCTTTTTTATTGCCAACGGCAGAAAGGAGAATAAATATGGCAAAATTAAGAGATTTTTTTAATGCAGTATTAAACC
>JAZRSZ010000037.1:0-19373 GCA_045651695.1 Candidatus Gastranaerophilaceae bacterium | reverse complement strand
CAAGGTATAAAACCTTTATGTCTAACAGCACCCAAAAGAGTTCCAAAATCTAACCAATAATCGATACCTTCAGTTTGGCAAACATAATCCACTTCTTTTAAAATTTCTAATCCTGCTAACTGAACATCTCTCAAAATACCTGTTGCTTTTGGATATGTTGTTATATCAATATTATTCCTTTTATAATATTTAAAAATTTTATCTACTTCTTTTTTCCTTTTTTCAAATTCTCTTTTACGAATAGAAAAATGAATTATATTAAACAACGTAACTCTTTTATGGGAAATATCTTTATCCGTTACTTGTACAAAAAATCTTAATCCCTTAAACAAATCCATCATTATCCAAATATCCCTTTTATCCCAAAACTTCTTATATAGTATATTGTATGACCTTTAACAATCAAAGTCAAGACAACAGAATAAAACTGAAATTTTATAAATTTTTAAGTTAATTTTATTTGTTATATAATAAACATATGGGAATTAAGAATGTAGTCGAAAAATATAATAGTATTAATTTAGTTACAAGAATTTTTATCGGTATAATTATCGGGGTAATTTTAGCAATAATAATCCCTGGACTTGATTGGATAAGCACATTAGGTGATCTTTTTGTTGGAGCACTTAAAGCAATTGCACCAATACTTGTATTTATTTTAGTTATGAGTTCTCTTGCTCAAGGTGTAAAAAAATCTGGAGGAAAATTCAGAACTGTAATTTTACTATACCTAATATCGACATTTTTTGCTGCAATTACTGCCGTTATTGCAAGTTTTATATTCCCACAAATTTTGACTCTTCACTCAACAACTCAAGATTATGGCTCTGTACCACAAGGTTTGAGTGAAATAATTCATAATTTATTGGTAAAAATTGTAATTAACCCAATATCATCACTTTCTGAAAGCAATTATTTGGGAATTTTATTCTGGGCAATTATTACAGGTGTTGCATTAAAAGATATGGTTTCTAATAGCACAAAAGATATGCTTAAGGATTTTTCAGCATCTGTATCTCAAATCGTTAGTTGGATAATCAATTTAGCACCATTTGGAATTATGGGGCTTGTATTCACTGCTGTTTCTACAAATGGTATGGAAATATTTACCCAATACGGAAAATTGATTCTTTTATTAGCAGTATGTATGGCTATTGTTGCTCTTGTAACTAACCCTTTAATTATATCTTTCTTAATCAGAAAAAATCCATATCCATTGATTTTTAAATGCTTGAAAGAAAGTGGAATTACAGCATTTTTCACAAGAAGTTCTGCTGCAAATATTCCTGTAAACATGAAATTATGTGAAAATTTAAAACTAGATAAAGATATGTATAGTGTATCAATTCCTCTTGGTGCAACAATTAATATGAGCGGTGGTGCAGTTACAATTACAATAATGGCGTTGGCTGCAGCACATACATTGGGAATAGAAACAACTTTTACAACTGCAGTTGTACTAAGTTTATTAGCAACATTTGCGGCTTGTGGTGCATCTGGTATCGCTGGCGGTTCTTTGTTACTAATTCCATCTGCTTGTTCACTATTTGGCATTTCAAACGATTTAGCAATTCAAGTTGTGGGAATTGGTTTTATTATTTCTGTACTTCAAGATAGTTTAGAAACAGCCCTAAACTCATCAAGTGACGTTTTATTCACTGCAACTGCAGAATACTTCCAAAAACGTAGAAAAGGCGAAGATTTTTCATTTTAATTTTAAATTATTGTCTTGATAGAAGTACACAAAAACCCTGTAACAAGTAGACTTCCAATACCAAATGTCATTGGAAGTCCAACAATAAATGCTATCACAATAATAAAACTAATTATAACCATCATAAAATCTAATATCATCTCTATAATTCCTTTTGCGTAAATGTAATATTGTGTTTATATTTAAAATATAACCCTAATTTACGACAAATTCGGTCGTAAAAATTTTGTGTTTTATATGTCCATTTGACATATGATTAAACTAAACTTAAACTAAAGAGTAGGAATTTGTAATGGTAAAAAAGACTTCTAAAAATCCAAAAAACTTCAAAAAAATCGATTTAATAATATTGTGTTGGGTGTTTGGATATTATTTGCATTTTGGAGTTTTGGATTAGTACGCAGACTTTATATCATACAAATTAAAGACCCGCAAAATTATAGAGCAAAAGCCGCTCTACAATATATCAGCGAAGATATTACATTAAAAGGGGATTCCTAGACAGAAACGGTATAAAACTTGCAACAGATAATGATGCAAATGATTGCTGCTGTTGGTGCAATTGCTAATAATGGTATAAAAGTCACTCCACATATCATAAAATATTCTCCTGAGGAAGAAAACAAAAAGGTAAAATACACACAAGTTGTATCACCAGAAACGGCACAAGCAGTTACAAGACTCTTGACACAAAGCATCGAACAAGGCAAGTCCACATTAAAAATGGATAAATATTATCTTGCTGCAAAAACAGGGACTTCAAACAAAGTTAAAAATGGAAGATATGTAACAAATGAATCTTACACTTCTGCAATAGGTTATTTCCCCGTCGATAATCCTGAAGTCTTAATATATGTATGTTTTGACAACCCAAAAGGTTACGGCGTTTGGGGAAATACTGTTGCTGGCCCTGTATACACGAAATTGCAGAACAAACCGCACGAATTTTAAATATTAAACAAGATAAATAATAAAATTACACTAAAACTATCGCAATAAAATTATTCTTTTTCCATCAAATTAAATCACATCTAGTCTGCAAATTTGCTTGTATGCACAGAATTTGCATTCACCATCTCGAGATTCTTTTATCGGATTAAATTTCATATCTTTTATATCTTTATAGGCAGATTTGATTTTATCTTCAATATAGTGCATATCTTCTTCTGTAAGATGTTTATAAACACTATGAGAATGATCCTCAACATAAATTATACCGACTTGAGAAACCTTTTTGCCTGACATTTTTTCAAATGCATATTTATAAAAGCAAAGTTGGTTATAATAATTTTCTTTTTCTTCACCTTTCGCTATTTTTTTCTCACTTGACGGAGAACCTGTTTTATAATCATACAAACAATATGTTCCGTCGTTGTTGATTTCAATACGGTCAATTTTACCCTTGATAAAATCATCACCAAATGTTACGCCACTAAAATCAAATTCAATATCTTCAACCGTAAACGGTGATGTTTGGATAAAATAAGGATAATATTTTTCTAAAATTGCAAGCCCTCGTTTTTCAAATTTTTCTTTTGAAGCAAAAGAAGTAAATTTTGCAGAATTAAATATTTCATAAAATTGTTCTTTAGCAACTTCTTCACTTGGATAAGAACCTGTTTCTTTTGCAGTTCTGACTGCATTTTCAAGAATTTTATGGATTGCTGTACCAAAGTTTGCGCCATCCCAATCAGCATCTTCAACATCTATACCTAAAACTTTTGTATAGAAGAATTTTCTTGGGCAAGCAAGATAATCATTCAATCTACTTGGCGAAAGCACAACTTTTTCAACACGTTCTTTTATTTCATCAGAAAATGCCTTTTGATTATCAAAAACTTCTCTTGAAAGACTCCTGAAAAATTCTCTCGTGAAATCATCCTCTTTATACTCAAAAGTTTCATTTTCAAAATCATAATCGTCAAGTTCTGCCAAGTATCTTGTAATTTGATTTGCTTTATTATCTTCCATGTCAGCAAAAGAGACAGTTAGTGCGTGTTTTGCTCTGGTAATTCCGACAAAAAGAAGTTTTAAAAGTTCACTATCTTTTTTCTTTTCGGCTTCATCTTTATCTAAAACTTCATCTGTTATAAATTTGTATTCGCCAGGCATTTTAAAATCTTCCCAATTACGAGAAATTAAATTTGGCAAATAAACATATTCAAATTCGCGGCCTTTAGAACCGTGATAAGTTGTCAATTGAATTGCGTTTTGAACAATTGAATTTTTGTCGGTTGTAATATCAATTTCGTCAACCCAACAATCTGAAAGGTATTGAACAAAATCCCCAAGACCTTTTGTTGTATCAAGGTTACCGTATTCTGTTGCTTCATCAATGACTTTTTTAATACCCATAAGGTTTTCCATACGGTTCTTTTCGTCTTTATAAAAGGCTTCCAAAATTCCTGTACGATTTATTATTTCAACAACTGTATTTCTCAAATTGTTTTTTTGAGAATATTCTTGTAAATATTCAAAAGTTTTCAAAAACTCTTCAATTTTTTCAGGGTTTTTCCATCCATTTATTTTTTTCATTAATGAGATAAAATCATTTGGTTTTTTATTTAACAAAAGTTGTTGCTCGTGCAAAATTTTATTGTAATCTTCCAAATCTAATTTAAATGGTTCTGAAAGCAACAATCCAAAAAGTTTATCACTTGCCATAAGGTGATTATTAAGCGCTTTTAGATAAAAATAAATCAAAATTGATGAACGAATAGCAAAAATGCTTTTACCTTCATCAATTTGGTATGGAATATTTTTACCTTTTAGCATTTCTCCATATGCTTGTAATTCAGTTCTCTTTCTAGAAAGAATTGCTATTTGAGACAAATCTTTTCCTTTATCATTTTTTGGACAGTTATCAGAATTTACAAGATTAACAATTTCATCAACAATATGATTCATTTCTTGTAAATTATCTCCAAAATGCAATCGTCTAATTTTTTTATTTAATGGTTCAACCAATTTATTTACTGCCGTCAGTCTTTTAGAAATACCTTTTGTTTTAAAATTAGGATTATTTTCAAGTCGGTTTTTATCCTGCGAAATTACTGCGTGACTAAAATCAAGAATAGATTGCGTTGAACGGTTACTCTCTTCAAGACAAATAACTTTTGTTTCTGGATATTTTGTCAAGAAGTTTTCTATACTATCAATTCTTGCACCTTGAAAACCATAAATAATTTGGTCATCATCACCAACAACAAAAATGTTTTTTTCATTATTTCCATCAACAAGATTGAATATAATTGCATTCTGTAAATCGTTTGTATCTTGATATTCATCAACTAAAAAATATTTATATTTATTAGAAACTTCTTCCAAAAATTCTTTATCTTTTTCAAATTCATCAAGAACAAAATTTATCATATCCGAAAAATCAATCAAGTTATTCTTTAGCATTTTATCTGAATATAATTCATACAAAGCCCAAAGTTCTTTTGCTTTTTCAATATTTTTTTCAATTTTCTCAATTTCACCGTAGCGAGTTTTATTACGCATTTCTCCACGTGCTTCTCGTTCAGCAATTTCCGCTTTAACTTCATTTAATCGAGGTAAAAGCGTTGGGTTTGTGTTGATATAATCCATATATTCGACTTTGTTCAAACGCTTTGATTTAAGTTTTTCAACATGCCCAATGAAGTTTTTTGTGAAAAAATATCTGTCCCCTTTCGTTGGAACAAAATATTTTAAATCTTGCTCATCGATACACTCTCTCATAAGTTTAATTTTCTCAGTATCTTTGATTAATCTAACTCCAGCAGCCATTTCAAATTGTGACGGATAGGTTTTGATAATATCATTACAAAAAGAGTGATAAGTATAGATATCGACACCAGAGGCAATAACTCCCATTTTTTTAATTAATCTTTGACGCATTTCATTCGCTGCTGCATCAGAAAAGGTTAAGCAAAGAATAGATGATGGACTAATCCCTTGAGATAGCATTTTTTCGATACGTTGAATTACCGTAAAGGTTTTACCTGTTCCTGGCCCAGCCAAAAGCATTATAGGTCCTGATAAAGTATCAATTGCTTTTTGTTGATTTGTATTTGGTGTTAATGCCATTTCTTAAACTCCTTAAATATAATTTAATTTTATCATAATTTTACATAAATGTTATTTATTCAAAAGTAATCTAAATTAAACATATTCATATACTAAAACACAACTACGACAAAAATGGACATACCTGTTTGTGGTTATATAATAAACAAACATACAAAAGGTCATATTCAAAAACAATGGCAACATTTTAGATAAATTTATTTGTTAAAATTTGCCAAATTTTCTTCTAAATACTCTTTATACTCTTTTTGCAATGATTTTGGTGCAAGAATTTTACAACCTGCACCCCATTTAAATACGTGCCAAAAAATCTCTTTGCTTCCACTTGCTTTGAAACTAACTGTATAAGTGCCATCATCATTCCATTTGCCCTTTTGTGTTGGGTGGAAATTATACTGACTTGCTTCTAATGCAAGCATCTTATCAAACAATAATTTTACATCCAAAATTTCACTGTGATAAACCCCAAACGATAAATTTGTATATGCTTGCAAATCAAAATCACCTTTTTCAAATATTTTATCTGTCAATTTTAAATTATCAAATTTGTGTAAAAGATAGTTATAAATACCATCCCCTTTTGCTTTTTCTCTCGCTACAAGATAAATCTTTTCACCATAAATCATTCCAAGTGGCTCAATTAAACGTTCTTTATCGTGATAAGTTGCAGTAACCATTTTTGAAGTTTGTACTGCTTCTCTAATAATATTTAAAGTCTCAAAACTTATTTTATACTGTGGCATTTGACGTACAACATAACCTTCTGTTTGCAAGATAAGTTCTATATTACTTTCAACAGAATTTATATTTTTACGGTTTAATGATTTCATTTTTTCAATAGTTTTACCAAGTTCATTTTTAAGTTCTTTGTTAGTTGTTCTGCGTTGAAGTTGTTCAATATTCGCAAATTCCTTTGGTTCAAACGAAATTAATTGACTAATAGAATAATTCGTAAAGCCCCAATGTTTTTGTGAACTATTCGTTTCAATTTCATCAATTTGCGGAAAAATATTTATCAAACTATCACGCATACGTTCAGCAGTACGACGAGAAACATTATATCTTTCAGCAATTTCATTTATTGTAACCCCTTGAATTTTAGACGACATAAAAATTGCCAAATCTAATATATCAGAAACTCTTGAATATCTAGGTTTATCTTCCATATAAAACTCCTTTTACATGTATTTTAACATTATTTTTACTATGTGTCCATATATGTCGTATATAAGTGTTATTGTGTTTACAAAAGGAGAATTATGACAAACGAAACAATTAACATACCAGCAGCAATTGGAACAGGTATAATTTTATTACTATTTATTCTAGGATTCGAATATATCCTTGCAATAACCATTTTATTGTTACTCATTGGTGGATATATTTTATTCAATATTCTTTTCTAAAATCCTAAATTTTAAATATATTCCATAAACTTTTAATTTCTTTATTTTGCTTTTGGAATTGTTTTTTTATTTGTTGTTGTTTTTGTTTGTCGTCATCTTCAAAAAGACCATATTGAACATCTGCTTCAATTAAATCTTCCAAATCATCAAAACCAAACATTATTCTTCCTCATCAGAGTATTCGTAGTTAGCCCATTTTTCTCTTTGTAAAGCCTCGTTATCATACTTTGATTCTTCGGGTTCGTCCCAACCAAATTCGTACATATTAGCCATTTCTTGTCTTTTATGACGTTTATTTTTTTCTTCGTAATCACCTAATAAAAAATCAAAAAATCCCATTAGTTTTTCCTTTCTATTTTATACTATTACAAAAATATTTCCGCAATACAAGATAAAGTACACATAATAACTGCTCCTGCTGTTACTAATATTGTTAGTCCTAAAAAGAGTTCTAATTCAAAGGCTTTCCAGCCACAAGCAAGTACTGGGAATGCTAATGCGATGAATATAAACAATTCTGTAAAAAACCAACAACTGGCAGCGCAAGTTATTGAATAAGTTATTTCTTCCATAATACCTCCATTTCTAATTTAACACTCTTAGTTGTTATATACTCTACTTATGGCACTACTATTGGATTTAAAACTCTAAGTGGTATCCAATAGGATAGCAATATAACAGTCCATAGTGTAAGATGAAATAAAACCCAACAAAACACTTCTTTTTTGCTCATTTTGTGTTTTCTGCCTGTTTTTATATAGTGTTCAACATCTATTTTCTCGCCATCAAAAATATATTTAGTCATATTACCTCCATTATTTACCATAAGAAAATATATACTAATATGTAAAAAATCGTAATCACAACAGATACGTCAAAGAATACATCAAAGTCGCATGCTTTCAACCCATTTTTCAATTCGCCTACTAAAATATGGAAGAATAATGGTATTCCATAGAGATGTAATGCAAGCACAAATTCAGATAGCAACCAAATTCTACAAAATTCGATTAGTTTTTCAACTGTGGTGTATGATTCCATATGCATCTCCGTTTTGAAATCTTTATATTTATAATAACTGATCACCATGTCAAAAACGGACATAATCAAGTGCAAAATTCTTGTAATTTTTTACACAATTTTTCAAATATTTTATCTTCAAGGTAACATATTGTATGGGTTATCATTCCAACATACAAATCATAAATAAATTAATGGAGACGGTGGGACTCGAACCCACGTCCAAAATGGACCAACATAAACCTCTACGAGTGTAGATACTTATTCGCTCAACATAATCCGGAAAATATCACCACCGTTAATTATGCCATAGTATTTTTTACGGGAAATACATAACCTTGTTCGGTAATCTTGATGTGTCTACCGTCATCAACACACTGCAACTTGCATCGTGGACCCCATAAACCGGCAAGTTGGGCTTATAGAGTGGCTGTCTGCTACTACGCAGCTAGAGCGTATGCTCTAGAAAAATCAGCTTTGATTACATTATTTTCAGCATGTAATTTACTTAGCTCGTTGATAACCGAGAACAGCGCTCGGACTCGCAATCCATATTAATCAAACATCCTGTCAAATCCGGACGTCCCCATATTTCAATGTTCCGTATATCTATTATAACCCCTTTTTAATCTTTTTCAAGACCCTAATCAAAACTAAATCTTAATCAATTTCCTTACTTATGCTATAATTTCATTATGAAAAAAACTTTAGCTCAATTTATTCAACAAAAAAGAGATGATATTGGACTTTCTCCAAAAGGTCTTGCTATAGAAGCCAATCTAGATATTAAATTCATAGAAGATCTGGAAGCAGGAAAAGAACTATTTCTTCCTATAACAGCAAGACAATCTATCGCAAAAGTCCTTAGATGTCATCCGGAAGAAATTAGAAGACTCGAAAAAGATTTTAATAACAATCTTGTTTCTCAACAGGTTATTGACAGCATAAAAGAACTTATTCTAAATGGTGCCGGTGGCCTAAAATGTCCTAATTGTGGCGCAAATCTTACAACAAAAATTGAACAAATGTACGATTTGGAAGACAATATCGTTTACCATCCTAAAGCACATTGTACAAAATGCGTTTTTCAAATTAAAGATTAAAAAAGCCCTGAATAATCAGGGCTTTTTATTATTCTTTTAATAACAAATCGTTTCTAGTATTTACCAGCTATTTGCTCAAGATCATCAACTTCCATTACTTCTGCATTCACATTTGTATAGTGATCTTCAGTTCCTTCTGACAAAATACCATTTAATAATATGTTTTGACCATATTTAGATATTGGTAAGTAACCAGGTTCAACTGTACCTAATTCTTTGAATTTGCCAATGTGTTCGCCTGACATTTGTTTTGAATAAAGTACAACTTTTTCACCATTAACAGAATGAGCAAATGTTTTTACACCATCTTCATTGAATAACAAACCGCTAACTTGATCTGTTACAGTACCATCTTTTTTAACTACTGTTATTTCACCTGGTTTAACTAATGTTATTCTAATGTCATTTTTAATTTCATTATTTATAACATGATCAAATCTTGCTTCTGTATTGTCTGATTTATCTAAATTTAATTTGATATATTCTGGTTGTTTGTAATACCAATCTCTTGTAGCAGAAGCATACAATAATGCTTTCCCTTCAGTTAATTCATCATCACCTTCTGCGCCAACGCCAAAAATATCTTTTCTCCAATAATTTAATGAATCGTGAATTTCTCTTGGGAATTCAAAGTTTTCTGTTGGTACATAAATTGTATCTTTTACATAAATAGTATCATAATTTTGAACTGTATCTGTTGTGTGAACTGTATCTGTTGTTGGTACATACACTGTATCTGTTTTTGGGACATAAATTGTGTCTGTATCAGAAATATAAATTGTATCTGTTGTTGGTACATAGATTGTATCTGTTTCTGGGACATAAATTGTATCTGTTTTTTCTGTGTAAACTGTATCTGTTTTTGGTACGTAAATTGTATCTGTTGTTGGTACAAAAACAGTATCAACACTTGGGACATAAATTGTATCTGTGTTATCTACATAAATTGTATCTGTTGTTGGTACATAGATTGTATCCATATCAGTAATGTAAACTGTATCTTTTGGTACAACAATTGGAATGTCAACAGGAATTGTTACATTCGTTTTTGTATTGATATTTATATAACTTTCACAAGATGGAAGTGTTGTTGTAGCCGCAGGAACTAAAAACATTGCCGCTACTGCTGGTCCTGAAAGTTTTTCTATTAAAGATCTTTTTAATGATTTATCTTGCTCTGGTTGTTTTTCTTCTGATTTTTTTGCCGTAAAATTTGGGGTGTTATAATTATAATTGTACGAATTGATTCCTTGTACTTGCATTTAAACCTCCGATAAAATATTTTTCTTTGTTTACATAAAGAATAAACATGAAAATAATTGCTATCATGGAAAAAATAGCATTTACAAAAATTAACAAAAATTGGACAACTGACTATTGTTCTGAAAGTTTTTCTCTGATTTTTGTTTCAATTTCATTTAAAATGTCGGTATGTTCTGCCAAATATTCTTTTGCTTTATCTCTACCTTGACCTAGTTTTTCGTCATTATAACTAAACCAAGCACCTGCTTTTTTAACTATGTCAAAATTCACAGCAACATCTAGAATATTACCTATTTTGCAAATACCTTTACCAAAAATAATATCAAATTCTGCAGTTCTAAATGGTGGAGCAACTTTGTTTTTCAATATTTTTACTCGTACATGGTTTCCAACATCACCATTTTCACCTTTTAAACCTTCAACTCTTCTAATGTCCATACGAACACTTGAATAATATTTCAAAGCATTACCACCTGTTGTAGTTTCAGGATTACCGTACATAACACCTATTTTCATACGCAATTGGTTAATAAAAATAACTGTTGTATTTGTTTTTCCAATAATCCCTGTTAACTTTCTCAAGGCTTTTGACATTAAACGTGCCTGTAAACCCATTTGTTGATCTTCCATTGAACCTTCAATTTCAGCCTTTGGAACTAATGCCGCAACTGAGTCTACAACAACAATATCTATCGCACCTGAACGTACTAATTCTTCTGTAATATCAAGTGCTTGTTCACCTGTGTCTGGTTGTGAAATCAATAAATCATCAACTTGAACCCCCAAATTTTTAGCGTATTCAGGATCAAGAGCATGTTCTGCATCAACAAATGCCGCTATACCACCTCTTTTTTGGCATTCTGCAACTATATGCTGTGCCAAAGTTGTTTTACCAGAAGATTCTGGCCCATAAATCTCAACTATACGGCCACGTGGAATACCTCCAACACCTAATGCTATATCCAATGCTAATGAACCTGTCGGTATAGCATCAACATTTACTGTTGTTTTATCCCCAAGTTTCATTATTGAACCTTTACCAAAATCTTTTTCTATTTTTTCAATAGCCAATTTAAGTGCTTTATTACGTTCTTCAGTATTAATCTCCGCAACCATATTTTTCCCCTCAAATATTGTTTTTTGTCACAAACAATTTAAAACAAATTAAAATTTGTTATTCCCAAATATTTCTTTCTTTTTTTCTATATAAACCTAATGCAACAGGTTTATAACTATTCAATTCATTCTTTAATTGATATATTTCTTTATTCAAATCAACAATTTTTTGCTTTAATGTTTCATTATCAGTCTTACAACGAATTAATTCAACTACAACTTCATCCATACCTTCAAGTTTTTCATCAATAACTTTACCAATTTTGGTGCTTAATGTAGTTTCTAATTCTTTCAATGATGCTAAAATACTTGCAACAGCATTGGTTTTTTGCTCTGCTGGAAGGTTTTTTTGAGATTGAATTTGTCGTAAATGTCTAACCTCATCATAAGAAAAATATGTTTGCCCTTTTTGATTCTTTTTAGGCAAAATTGACGCACGTTTACACAATTCAACTATTTCTTTATTATCAGTATGTAATATGCTTCTTACTTCTTGTGGTGATAAAACTCCGGATTCTTTCATTTACACATACCCCTTCCCAATTATATTCTATTAAATTATTTTTAAAATTACAAATTGTTAATCATTTTCTCGTAACAACACTTAATAAAAAAAGAAGAACTCTTTCGAGTTCTTACTTTTTTAAAATTTTAAATCAAAAATTATACAGCTTTTTGAACTTTGCCTGCTCTTAAACAAGATGTACAAACTTTAATTCTTTTAGTTTGACCATTTACAACTGCTTTAACTGATTGTAAGTTTGGTTCTTGAGTATGTACAATTTGTTTATGCGAGAATGTTAATTTCGCTGCTTTAATCGGTTTTTTACCGCAAATTTCACATTGTTTTGCCATGATTATATTCCTTTACTAGTTTTCCTGTACTTTTAATGATAACTTAAAAAAATTAATAATCAAGTGCCATGTTAAAATTGGTTAAGTCTAGATACTATAATTTCTATTATTTGCCTTATTTTCTAAAATTTTATATAATTATAAAAGAATTATGATTAACAACTGGCTTGAATGGCAAATTGATTTTTTATTACTTATTGAAAATTTTCGTGAAGTTACAAATCACGCATTAGATTTGTTTTTTCTAAATGCGACAAGATTTGGTGAAATGATTACTCCAATCTTATTTATAGGTTTTATTTATTGGTGTATTAATAAAAAAACCGGAATTTATATTCTTTTTAGTATGATGACCGGTTTTATTTTAAATTTTGCTATTAAAGTAACTGCTTGCATATATAGACCTTGGATTTTATGTTCTGATATTAACCCTCTTAAAGAAGCAATATTATATGCTGGTGGATATTCTTTCCCTAGCGGTCATTCAACAAATGCTACAACTGTTTGGGGAGGAATTGCAAGTGGTTTTTGGAAAAATCCTTTTGCTAGGTTTTTATTAATATTAATTCCAATTGTTATGTTTTCAAGAAATTATGTTGGTGTTCATACTCCACAAGATGTTATTGTGGGGTTCTTGCTGGGCATTTTTTCATTATTCATAATATTTAAAGCATTAAAATGGGAAGAAAAAGGTAAAAATAGAGATTTATTTATCTTGGCAACAACAACTTTGGCAACAATTCTATTAGTACTTTATTCTGCTTTCAAATCATATCCGATGGATTATGTTAATGGTAAAGTTCTATACGATCCCGCAGATAACATCTTTTATTTATTAAGTAGAACAGGTGGTATTTTAGGTCTTTTATGGGGTTGGTTTTTTGAAAAACGTATTGTTAATTTTAATATAGAAAAAGGTAATTTTTTCAAAAAAATTATTCGCTTCACCATCGGGGCTTTAATTCTTTGTTTGTTACATCATTATTTACCAGCATTTTTGATAAATGTACTACCAAGAGGTTATGGTGAAGCAATTAGTTTCTTTATATTAGGATTTTTTGTTACAGGTTTATATCCATATATCATTAAACTAACAAAGATATAAAATAAAAAAGCGGCTTATCGCCGCTATTATTAATTCCTAATTCCTAATAAAATATTTTGTCCTATTTCCTGAATTCCAACGAACTTTATGCTATAAAGTTTGTTCCAAATCTATTTGCACCGTGAAAGAATGATTGTTTCATCAAATCTGTTAACGATTTCCTTATAACTAATTTATCATTTAATTTAACATCTTTAATTGCATCAGATGTTGTCTTATATGTATCAGAAACTGCATTAGAAAATAATAGCATTGTAGCCATAGTTTGAACCTCTCTCTTGTAAAAATTTCTTTATTTATCTCTCGTACTTATATAAAAAATTTAATTAAAAAAATATTGACTTTTTATATTCAATTTATATACTTTTTGTTACATAACTTTACACTAACGTCTAAAACACAATTATAGATTAAAGAAAAGCAGGCCCATTTTGTGAGCCCACTAACCTTCAGGTGCGTTAATTAAAAGTTATTTTTTGAAGATGTTATGAATTTTTTCGAAAACTTTTTCAACTGAAGATTTTGCACCCTTTAACAACCTACCTCTTGTCAAAATATTTAACCCAACTAAACCTAATGTTGCCAATAAACCAACCTTTGCAACTGGGGGTTTCACATTACCTTTTTCTTTTTGTTCTGCAATAAAAATACTTAATTGCTCTCTATTCATCATGCAAGCGCCACAATTACCATTATTAACAGTAACTGCATAACGATCTTTTGACATTTTTGAAATGTTGTGACCACCCACACGTGGAAGAAAAATATTAGAAACCATAACGATACCCCTTCGACTTTCACACTACACACATTTATATAAAGTTTTTTTGTTTAGTCGAAATTCAGCATGTTACAAAATTGTTACAACAAATTTTGAACAGCAGACTTAATATCGTTAGAGTTGTATATGTAATTACCCGCTACTAATGATGTTGCACCTAATTCTTTACAAAGTTTTGCTGTTTCAGAATTTATACCACCATCAACTTGTATAATAAGATTTTTTGGAGCATTTTCTTTTAAAACAGGGATTTTTTTAGCACAATCTTCCATAAATGCTTGCCCACCAAAACCGGGTTCAACAGTCATAACAAGTAACAAATCAAGATTGGACAAATATTTTAAAACTTCCTGTGGAGAAGTCTTTGGTTTAATAGACATACCCACTTTAATTCCATAAGTTTTTATCAATTTTATCACTTCTTCAGGATTTTCAACCGCTTCATAGTGAAAAGTAATAATATCAGCACCTGATTTTACGAATGGTTCAATATATTTTTCAGGATTTTCAATCATCAAATGGACGTCTAAAACTAAATCTGTAATTTTGCGAATAGATTTAACGACAGGAACACCAATTGTAATATTTGGGACAAAATGTCCATCCATAACATCAATATGAAGCCACTGTGCTCCAGCATCTTTTACTGCTTTTATATCAGACGCTAAATTTGCAAAATTTGCAGACAAAATTGATGGTGAAACAATTATTTCTGACATTCAATTACTCCTAATTTTAAACAGGCATTATAAGCTGCATGTTGTTCTGATTCTTTTTTTGTTTTTCCGTTACCTAAAGCAATTTGCTCATTATTATAAAAAACTGCCGTTTCAAATATTTGATTATGTGCGGGACCAGAACTACCAATCAATTTATATACGGGAACTGTTTTGGTCTGTGCTTGTGTATATTCTTGTAAAATTGCTTTTGCATTAAATTTTTCAAAATTTTTATCAACATCTTCAATATAAGGCTTGAATATTTGTTCAATAAATTTTAATAATTCAGGCATTTTCCCATCTAAATAATATGCACCTAAAACGGCTTCAAAAGCACAAGCACAAACAGATTCCAATTTTCTACAACCTTGTTTTTCTTCATGTTTAGGCAATAAAATTAACTCTGAAAGGCCTATTTTTTCACAAATTTCAAATAATATTGCATCTGAAACAATTATTGAACGAATTTTAGACATATTGCCTTCGTTGTATTCAGGAAACATTTTAAACAAAATATCTGATACAGATAATTTTAAAACAGCGTCACCTAAAAACTCCATACGTTCATAGTTGTATAATAAATCAAAATCTTTTGAATATGATGGATGAGTCAATGCTTCTTTAAAATAATCTTCATTATCAATATTTATATTAAATATTTCAGATACTTTATTCATTTAAAATTAACCTTTAAAGAATTGAGCGATGTTGTTAACTAAATCTTGTGAAAATATAAAATACTTGCAAAAATAATACATTACAGGAATTGTTAATATATAACTGTCACATCTATCTAAAAATCCACCGTGTCCAGGTAAAAGGTCACCAGAATCTTTTACTCCAGCATCACGTTTAATTAAAGATTCACACAAATCACCTAGTTGTGCGAACACAGTACAAATCAAACCTATTGTAAAAGATAAATACCATTCTAAACCAATATACCAACCAATAACCATTGATCCTATGACGGCGCAAATTATACCACCAATAGATCCTTCTATTGTTTTGTTTGGACTAATAACAGGTGCTAGTTTATGTTTTCCAAAGTTTCTTCCAACATAATAACAGCCAGTATCTGTTAAAATAACAGAAATCAAAAGCATTACTAAAAAGACTAAACCGTCATTAAATCTTTCACAGTTCAAATGTCTTAAAAAACTAAGGTGTAAAGGTAACCAACCACAATAAATCATACCTAAAACAGTTGTTGCAACGTTTGCGATATATGGTTGACGACCCCTAAATAATATCCACAAAAAAGCCCCGATAACACAAAATGTTAATGTTATTAATGCGCCGTCAAAATTATTAAATGCTGCGTGTAACAACAAAAGAGTTTGTGTTAAATAGATCATTGTCAAACTTGGATAAAAACCTTTATTATTTAAGATTTTTACATATTCTTTTGTCCCAAATATAAAAATTGCAACAAGCAATGCTAAAAGAGCAACCTTACCTTCGATTAAACAAAGCATTACTAAAGTTCCAATTACTAACCCTGTAAGCATTCTTGTTGCATTATTATTCAAATAAAGCATTATACTGTCATAACCTCTTTTTCTTTTGCTGCAACATTTGTGTCAATAGTTGCAGTGTACTTATCTGTTAATTTTTGAATTTCATCTTGGTTATCTTTAACCAAATCTTCTGGAAGATTTTCGCTTTTTTCTAATTTTTTCAAATCATCAGTCATATCACGACGAATATTTCTGATTGCAATTTTTGCATCTTCGCCAAGTTTTTTAACATCTTTAACGATTTCACGTCTTCGTTCTTCAGTTAAAGGAGGGAATGGCAATCTAATACAAATACCATCACTGTTTGGTGTAATACCAATTTCTGCTTTAATGATTGCTTTTTCGATTTCTTTCAAAATAGTTTTATCATAAGGTGAAATTACAAGAGTTGTACCGTCTTGAACAGTAACTTGTGACATTTGTCTTAATGGTGTTGGTGCTCCGTAGTAATCAACCAAAACTCTATCTAAAATAGCAGGATTTGCACGACCTGAACGGATTGTACCGAATTCACGAGCCAACTGTGCAAGTGCTTTTTCCATTTTTTCTTCACCAAATAAAAATAATTCTTCTAATGCCTCTGACATTTTTTACCTCTTTCAATTAATATATGTTCCTAAATCTTTACCATTAAGGATATCGACAATCGCATCTTGTTTATCAAAATCAAAAACAACAATTGGAATATTGTTTTGTTTACATAAAGCACAAGATGATGTATCCATAACTTTCAAACCATTTTTAATAATATCATCATAAGTGATTTTATCTAATTTTTTAGCGTCTGGGTTTGTTTTAGGGTCATCTGTATAAACCCCATCAACACCATTTTTAGCCATAAGCATTGCTTCTGCATTAATTTCAGATGCTCTTAATGCTGCTGCAGTATCTGTTGTAAAGAACGGGTTACCTGTACCAGCCGCAAATATAACAACTCTACCTTTCTCAAGGTGTCTGATTGCTCTGTATCTAATATAAGGTTCAGCGATTTGGTTCATTGCAATAGCACTTTGAATTCTGCAAGGAACACCCATTTGATTTAAAGTGCTTTGTAAAGCAATTGCATTCATAACAGTTGCTAACATACCGACATAATCACCAGAAGCCTGATCCATGCCAAGTTTTGCACTATTTCTCATGCCTCTGAAAATGTTTCCGCCACCAACAACGACCGCAACTTCAGCACCTAAATCGATTGCTTTTTTAATTTCATTAGCAATCATTTTAACAGGTTCTTGATCGATACCAAATTGTTGAGACCCCAAAAGCGCTTCACCGCTTATTTTTAATAAAATTCTTTTATACTTCATTACTTCTCTCCATAGGATACTCTTATAATAACGGAAACCCTTTATTTTGTAAAGATTAAAACCTATGAAATTTATTTTTTATTTAATTTTTAGTAACGCTAGTAAATTATGTTTATTTTTCTTATTTTACAAATTTTTATTTTATTAAACAAGTAATACTCAATGTAATTATAGCAATAATTACGAGTTATAATATTCAAATCTTTTTCATCAGGTAACCAACATAAACCAATTGATAAAACTGGTTCTGTATATCCTTGTTTTTCTTTTGATAAAAATAAAGTCATATTATTCCTTTGCACTTTTGATTAAATCTAAAGATTTTTCCCATGAATAAGCCGTTTCAATACTTTTTTCTAAAGTATTATTTGGAGTCCATTTTAAATAAGTTTTTGCCTTTGTGTTATCAGCAACCAAACTTGCAGGATCACCTTCTCTACGAGGTTTTTGTAACACCGCAATAGATTTGTTTGTGATTTTTTCACACATAGAAAAAACTTCTTTTACTGTGTTACCGTCATTTGTTCCAAGATTGAAAAAATTGGTTTCTCCACCATTATTAAGATAATCTAATGCCAACAAATGAGCATACACTAAATCTTCAACATTAATATAATCTCTTACGCAAGTGCCATCTTTTGTGTCGTAATCATCACCATACATTTCAAAAGTTTTGCCACCACCGAATGTTGATTTTAAGATATTTGGAATCAAGTGTGTTTCTGGGGTGTGCCATTCTCCGATTCTATTTTGACTATCGGCACCTGCTACATTGAAGTAGCGCAATCTAACTGACTTTAAGCCGTGTGCCTTGTCATAATCGTCCATTATTTTTTCTATCATCAATTTTGTTTGACCGTATGGATTGACAGGTTCTTGAGGGTGTTTTTCATCAATCGGAATATATTTTGGCTCACCATAAGTTGCTGCCGTAGATGAAAATACAATCTTTTTGACGTTATGTTGAAGCATTGCAGATAAAAGATTGATAGTTCCGCAAACATTATTGATATAATATTTTTGAGGATTTTTAACACTTTCAGCAACTTGAGAAAATGCAGCAAAGTGAATAACTGAATCTATTTCATAATTATCAAATAAATATTTTAAATCCTCTGTGTTCAACAAATCACCCAAAACAAAATCAAAATTACCGTATTTACGTAACGTTTGAATAGTTTCTTTGTGTCCTGTTGATAAATTATCGAACACAACAACATCATATCCTTGCTCTAACAAAGCCATTACACAATGACTTCCAATATATCCTGCTCCACCTGTTACTAAAATTTTTGACACAATTTATACTCCTCTATTTTTGTCTTATTATTCTTTGGCTTTTAACACTTTTCGATAATCACTTACAGATTTTTTTAGTTCTTTTAATTTT
>JAZRSZ010000036.1:0-1578 GCA_045651695.1 Candidatus Gastranaerophilaceae bacterium | reverse complement strand
TTCCACTACTGTCCCGAATAATTTAGCAATAAAAAAGCAAGGTACAGCAAATATCTGCTGTTTATCCTACAATAAAGTTGTCTAGACAATAAAATAGGAGGTTCCCTTGCAAGAATATAATACCATAATTGGAAAACTTTTAGCAGGCATAAATCGTAAGAAATTTAAGAGTATTGTTAACAAATACCATGGTGATTTTGCTGTTAAGAAGTTGAACTGTTGGGAACAATTTGTCTCAGTTTTTCTTGGACAAATTACTCAATCAACTTCTTTAAGAGAAATCGTTGACTTAATTAAATTTCATTCAAATCAACAATACCATTTAGGAATTCGTAAAGATGTTGCACGCTCAACACTAGCCAAAGCTAATGAAACGAGAGATTGGCATATTTACAGGGATTTGTTTTACTATTTAATATCAAAGCTTAAAAATTCTAGCTATTACAAAACATCAGAACTTATTCAAATTATTGATTCGACTCCAATAAATCTAGATTTAATCAAACATCCTTGGGCTGAAACAACAATGAAAGTAAAAGGTTTAAAAACTCATGTCGTATATGATTTAACTAATAATGTTCCGATATTATTTGATATTACTGGAGCTAGAACAAATGATATTACTTGGGCAAAAACTACAGAAATAAAACAGGGAGTAACATATGTCGCTGATAGAGGTTATACAGACTACAATTGGTGGTTTGATATCAATTCAAAAGGAGCGTTTTTTGTAACAAGACTAAAAAGAGATGCAAAAATTGAAGAATTAACAGAACTAAAATCAATTACTAATGGTATATCTTCACAAATATTTGTTTTAACAAATAAACATCCTGGGGGTGGTAGAATTAATCATTATGCTAATATTCCATTAAGAAAGGTTATTGTAGAACGTGAAGAAAAAAGCCCATTAATATTAGTTACTAACGATTTTAGTCGTTCTGCTTTAGAAATAGCTGAATTATACAAACAACGTTGGCAAATAGAATTGTTTTTTAAATGGATTAAACAAAATTTAAAAATCAAAAAGTTTCTTGGTAAAAGTGAAAATGCTATAAGGACTCAAATTTGTATAGCATTAATTAGCTTTGTTCTTCTGCGTATGGCGGAAGAATTGAAAGAAGTTTGTAGTGAAATAACAAGTAAAAACCTGCTTAAAATTATTGGAAATAGCTTGTTTAATTGCTTAAAACTACGTGATTATGGTAGGAAACGATACAAAAACCCTAACCAATTACAATTTGAGTGGGGGTTAAGTCTCTAAATTTATCATGGACAGTAGTGGAACTTGTTTCAGGGTCTATCCCCCACGGTGTCTAAACTTCCCCGAGTGCAATAAAGTGCAAAATAGTGCAATTTTATTTTTGCTAACAAATTGATATACGCTAAATTATCTCTGAGATAATATTTTTATTGAATGTCATTAAGAAGTCTTTTTATAAATCTTTTATCAAATTTTGCATAAATTATTTCGTTATTAGAAGTTCTCACTTGTAATCTTATAAAACGTAATAAAAATTTTTTATATTTATATTTTTGTATTAAATCTTTTTTTATATTGTCAATAAAATCAGAATA
>JAZRSZ010000035.1:0-10838 GCA_045651695.1 Candidatus Gastranaerophilaceae bacterium | reverse complement strand
AGGCTTTCAACCCTCCAAGTGGGCAGGATGAAAAAATCTTTACAAGGGAGCAAATAGGGCAAATGTCATTGGAAGAATTTTCTCAAAATGAAGCGGCAATAATGAAACAATTGAGAGAAAAGGGCATTCCGACAAGTAGAGAATTAGAGAAATCTTCCAAAACAAAACAAGCAACTAAAACAAAAGCCTCGGGCAAAGGTCATTGGGTAACAATAAACGGCAATCATGTTTTTATTGAAGATTAAATTAGGCGGCAAGGAGATACTCCTTGCCGCCTTTGTCATTGACATACGTGCTACTTTTGACTTATAATTGCTTTAGAGGGATATTATGGATATTAGAGAACGAGCAAAAAAAATTAAAATGTTGGTATTTGATGTTGATGGAGTTATGACTGATGGTAGTGTCACTTATGACGAAAATGGAGTTGAATATAAAACATTTAATGTTAAAGATGGTCATGGATTAGTGCGTATGGCACAATTAGGATTTGTTACGGCTATAATTACGGCTAGAAACAATGGAACTGTTGAGCATAGAGCAAAAAATTTAAATATAACAGAATTGTATCAAGGGCAAAAATATAAACTGCCAGCATTGGAAGAATTAAGAGAGAAATATAATCTTTCTTATGACGAAATCTCTTATATGGGGGATGATTTGCCAGATATTTGTTGTTTGGAAAAAGTCGGTTTGGCTTGTTGCCCAAAAGATGCAGTTGATGAAGTTAGAGAAATTGTGCACTTTAAATCTTCTAAAAAAGGTGGTAGAGGTGCTGTGAGAGAATTGTGTGATTTTATTATTGAAGCACAAGGTTTGAAAAAAGAACAAATTGTATGTGAGGGAAAATCTAATGTATGAAGTTAAAACAGAGGCGTATTTTTCAGCAGCGCACCATTTGTTAAATTATGATGGGGAGTGTGAACACCAACATGGACACAATTGGAAAGTTGAAGTTTATGTTAGAGGTGAATCTCTTGATAAAAGTAATATTTTAATTGATTTCAAAGTTTTGAAAAAAGAGTTAAATGCCGTTTTAGATACTTTGGATCACAAAGATATAAATGAATTGCCAGAATTTAAAGGTGAAAGCCCTTCAAGTGAAATGATTGCTGGATATATTTATCGAGTAATGAAAGAAAAAATTGTTCAAGTTAGCAAAGTTTCAGTTTGGGAGACTCAAACATCTTGTGCTTCATACTTTGAAGGGGATTACTAATAATGAATTTAATACAGGCAATTTTGATGGGGATAGTACAAGGTTTGAGTGAATTTTTGCCAATCTCAAGCTCTGGACATTTGGTATTTACATCAAATTTTTATAAAATCTCAAAAGGGATTGAAATAGTTCAAGAATCAAATCAAGAAATATTTTTTGATATTATGTTGCACTTTGGGACTTTGGTTGCTGTTTTAATCTTCTTCAGAAAAGAAATCGTAGAAATTATAAAAGCACTTTATTTTGGAATTAAAACTAAAAATTATTCAGATTTAAATTGCAAAATCGGTTTATATATTATTTTAGGTACGGTGATAACAGTTGCTGTTGCTTTGCCTATGGAAAAATTGGCCGAAAAATTAGTTTATTCTCCAATGTTAGTTGGGATTTTACTTTTCATAACAGGTTTAGTTTTATTTTATAGTGAATATAAATCTAAAAAAAGTTCTACAAAAACGGAAATTGACTTAAAGACATCTGTTTGGATGGCATTTGCACAAGGTTTGGCAGCATTACCTGGGTTTTCTCGTTCAGGTTGGACTATTGCAACAGGTTTGTTTAATGGATTGGATAGATTGACTGCTGCGAGATATTCATTTTTAATGAGTATTCCTATTATTTTGGGTGCATCAATGGTTTATCCGTTTTTAAAAATTGATATTGCAGAAGCCGTAACTTATAATTGGCTTGCAATTAGTGTTGGGACTTTGGTTTCAGCACTTGTGGGATATTTGTGTATTAAATATTTCCTAAAATTTGTGGCAAGATTTTCTCTTGCTATATTCGGTTATTATTGCGTGATTGTTGGTGTTGCAACCGCAGTATTTTTCTCAATTTTTGCATAAATTTTATTGTAAAAATTTGTAACCGTATTTAACAATAACTGTCAAAAATTTTTTTGACGACTTTTATAACACATGTGTGCGGAGTAATTTAAATATGATGATAAACTCATTAAATAATAATATCAATTTTTCTGGCAAAAAGGCAGAAAGATTGCCGTACGATAAAGATACTCTTTTAGAAAATAATTTTCGTAACCGCACACGTATAGGATTAGACAAACTTTCAAATGCAATAACCGTTTATCCTGCAAAGGGAATAAAAGGTAATAGAAACTCCAATTTTTATGAGTTTTTAACTATGGGAACTGTCCCTTATTTGGTTGGTAGTGGTATGCTTATGGCCGTATTTAACTCCGCAAACAAACATTTCGCGCCATTTGCACAATCAAAAGCCTCTGCTATTGGTAAAAAAATGGCATTGGGCGTTTTATTTTATGGTGTTATGAAAGAAGCAACAAAATCTTTTGTAACAAAACCTGTAAAATGGTTAACAGGCATAGATACAGAATTACCTTATGCGAAAGTTAACTATGAATTACCAGATCATATTAATGACACGGATATAACAAATATCGAGTATCATAAAGTATTTGAAAGTAAGGATTTCCCTCGTTGGGATTTGTTATACAAATCAGAAGCAAAAGGCGAAGTTAGAAACGAATATTATGACAAAGTTGCTTCTAAATTAGGACTTGGTGAAAATTTGAGAGATTCTGACCAAGAAACAAAACCTTTAATTCGTAGTATTGCAGTTAAAACAGACGCTGCAAAAACATTATCTTCTTATTTATGGGCTGCAACAGGTGTTGCGTATGCTTTCCAAAAACCGTGGGAGGATTATCTAAATAATTTTACATTAAAATTCTGGCAAGGTAAAAAGTTTGCACATTCAATGAAGGTCTTTAAAGATTCTGCTGTAGAATCTGCAAAAGAACTTGTAAAAGGACCAAAACACGCAAAAGGTGTTACTAAGCACATTGGAAAAGCATTATTAATTGCTTCTGCTTTGTCATCTGTTGTAGGTGTGGCAAATGCTGTGTCAATTAAAAAGCAATCGGCTTCAACAAACTATGTTGATAAAGATAGAAAGTATGTGGTGTCATGAGAACGAATTTAATTCAAACATATATGAATAATAACACCGCACAAGATCGTAAATTAGATATCAATTACGTTCTATCTAATAAAACATTTATAAAACCGTTACCTGCAAAAGGAAAATTAATTAAAAGTGGTCTTTTAGGATCACCTTCGACATTTGCAAAAGATGTAGTATACGATTTTAAAGCATTAGGTAAAGCCGCTAAAGGAAAGGCAAATGACCATGAACTTGGTAAACTTAATGATTTGGGTATGAAAATCGGTGGTTTAGCGATTGCTGGTTATTTAATGACTAAAAAACAAACTCCATTAACAAAAGCAATGGAATTAGTGGGTCTAACTTCATTCTTTGCTGCAATGTCAATTTGGCCAAAAGTAGCATTACAACTTCCAGCAAGAGTTATTCATGGTTTTGATATTAGAAAAGAATATGAAGATAGTTACGGTCGTAAAAAGATGTTTTTCCAAGACCCTCAATATATTCCTTGGGATTTAGTTGATGATGAGCGTATTAATAAAATTGGCGATAGAATGAATGTTCCAAAAGATATTCCAAATCGTAGAGAATTTATTCAGGAAAAAATGAAAAAAATTGCAATCCAAAATAATACTCTTTGGATGTTGACTGCTGGTGTTGCAACACCAATTACAAGTGCATTGTTATGTAACTTGTGTGAAAAACCGTTAAATAATTACTTAAATGAAAAACGTTCAACAAAGGCTGATAGATTACTTGTTGATTTAAGCGAACAATATAAATCTCGCGTTGATAAATCTGTTGGGCTTGATATGGAAAAAATCTTCTCTCAAAATACTGGGAAATCATTAAAACCTGAATTGATAGAAGAAATTTCTGCGACTATGTCAAGAGGTTTTGACGATATCACAGCAGGTGCTATTAAGTCTGATGTAGAGAATTTATTATCTAACAATAAATACATTTTAGATGATAAATTAATTGAAAAAGTCTCAGGAAAATTAAAATCTGCAATACCAGAAGTCATCATGCCTGAAAAAGAAAGATTAACTGAAGTATTATCTAAATACACAGGACGTGGTTTAGAAGAAGTTGATTTGCAAAGAGCGCATTACGACATTATGGCTGAAATAAAATCAACTTTGAGAAGAGATGGTATTGAAGATATAGAATCAGTATTTGAAACAATTGATAAAAAGATTAATGTAGAAGAATTATTAAAATCAAAACCTCAAACAATTTTGGATGAATCTAAAATAAAAACTCTTAGAGGTTTAACTTCGACATTAGTGGATTTTAAAGCAAAAAATACTGTTTTAGATGAATATATTTATTTAAAAGCAGGTGCTGCACCTGAAACTGTTATTGCAAATGCTTTCAATGATGTAACAGATAGTTTGGTTAAAATTTTAAATATTTCTGACAAAGAAATTGAAGAAGTTAGACATAGTAGAGAACTTACAGGTAAATTATTAAGAGATAAGATAGAAACAATTACTTCAAATGAAGAACAATACAAACAAGTATTCAAAGGAATTGCAGATAGAATTTCACAACTTGATGCAAAATTACAAGTTGTTGACACCCCTACTAATGGTGGTTATGAGTCAATGGTAAATTCTATTTTTGACGAAACTGCTAATAATATAAAACATGAATTACCAAAAACTGCTGAAAAATTAGTAGGAAGTAATGGTGTTCCACAAGGTTCTCTAAAACATATCCAACAGTCATATGCAAAAAATAGATTGTTAGGGGTAAGGAGTACATTATACAGATTAATTAATACATTAGATTTTTACAAACGAATTTCGACAATGGAAAATATTCCTGCATTGCATAGAAATATGCCAAGAGAAGTAAAAGAGGAATTGGTTGAATTGTGTAAGAATATCTCTATTGAAGGTGCAACTCCTGACTTTATGACAAAATTCTATGCGTTAAGAAATCCTAATCCGAACTTATTTGATATGAGTAATATTGAAGTTAAAAATGGGAAAGTTGTAAACAAATATATTGATAAAGTTATTCCTAATGGCAGAGTAAATATGCCAAATGATAAAGATTTCTTCCAAGAAATTATAAAATTGCTTTATGAAAATGAATTGCACCCACAAACTAAAGAATTGATTTCAGATAAAGTTTTGGGAGATGGCGTTCGTCAGTATAGACGAGAATTTGCAAAAGATGTTGGCGATGCATTGTATTTTGCGAAACCGCACCATTTAGTTCACGGTAATCAAAGTTCAGCATCTTCATTAATTAAATTCTTAAAAGTTGGTATGACTCCAGAAGAAATGCTACATAAAACAATAAAAGAAACATTTAATACTAAAAAATGGTTAAAAACATTTGGAGGTATTGGTGCCGCATTATTAGGTACAACGGTATTGGCGCAATTCTTCTTCGGCAAAATGAAAACATCTGAAAGGATAAAAAATGATTAATTCTGTAAATTCAACAACTCCAATAAATTACAATTATCATAATTATTCTAAATCGCCAGCGGTTCATGTTCGTTCAGGTGCTTCAACAAACTTGTTAGAAAAATTTATGAAAACTCAAGCCGTTTATAATGTGCCGATTGTTACCGAAGTTAAACCATACAAAAATGATATGAAAACTTTATTAACATCTAATGAAGCAAAAATTTTGGCAATAGTTCCGAGAACTTTTAATGCAAAAGATGAAAATGGTAATGAGTATATTGATGGTGTAGAACAACACGGAACTTTTTTGAATGCTATTGAAAGATTAGATGAAGTTAAAGCCCAAGGTTTTAATACTTTGCACATTTTGCCAATTCACCCAACTGGTAAAATAAAAGCAATGGGTACTGCAGGTTCATTATATTCTCCTGCAAATTTCCTAGAGATTGATCCTAATTTGATTGATAAAAATGATCCACGTTCGGATAAAGAGCAATTTAAAGCCTTCGTTGATGAATGTCATAATCGTGGAATAAGAGTTATGTTAGATTTGCCAAGTTGTGCCTCTTATGATATGTTCTTAAGTCAAAATGATTTGATGGCAAAGGAAAGAGATGGTATGGCAAAAACTCCACAAGGCTGGAACGATATTAGAATGTTTCAACCTTGGGAAGATGAAGGAAAGCGTACTTTAAATCCAGAGTTATTACAGTTGCATAAAGATTATGTTGATATGTGTGTCGATTTAGGTATAGATGGTATAAGAGCCGATGTTGCAAGAGCGAAACCTGTTGAATTTTGGGATGTTATAATTCCATATTCAAGAAAACTTGACCCAAATTTTGGCTGGTTAGCAGAAACATATACATATGAAGATGCTTCTCCGCAAGCCAATATGCCTTATGATAGACCAGAAGATTCTTGGCGTGTAGGCTTTGACGCTATTTATGGCCAATATCACAATTTCCATGAATGGGAAACCGCATCCGAATTTACAAATTATGTAAAAGAAATGATAGATATGTCATACAATGTAGATAAAGGTAAGTCTATTATTGGTTCATTTGCGACTCATGATGACATTTCACCTATGTATCATGGTCGAACAGATTATTGTAATTTGACATCTGGTTTACAGGCTACATTACCAATGTTGAATCCATATTTCGTCGATGGTTTTCAATCAGGTGACTATTATGCATATCCGTATGAAAACATAGAAGTTGCGCATACAGATACTGATAATCATGAGATGACAGTTCACCACGGCAAACTTGATATTTTCAATTTGTCAAGAAAACCAGGTGGTAATAATCCTGAGATTGGTGAATTTATGACAAAAAGTTTGAAAATGAAAGACAGATACAGTGATATTATCAATAAAGGTTCATTTATAGAATTGGAAAAAGTTGGTGATACAACTGATCAAATTATTGCTTATGCAAGACACTATCATGGAAAAACATTGTTAGTTGTGGCGAATAAAAACATTGACAGACCAATTTCTTGTAAAATAAAAGTTCCAACATTAAGTGAAAATGAACCATTAAGAAATCTACTTCCTACTTATGGTGAAAAGAGTGAAATTCAAGCAGTGAAAAATGAATTAAGAGTAAATTTAGGTTCTGCAAGAGTTCACGTTTTTGAAATTAACACTCCATACATTGAATCTTATACAAATAACGTTTATAAACAACACTAAAGCACACATTAAATAAACTAGAAGTGCGATTTACTTCGCACTTTGATTTTTTTGTTTAAAATGAATTATTTTTGTTATATAATACCTTTGAGGTTATAAAATGTTACTCGAATTTTTACATTCAAAAATACACAGAGCCACTGTTACTGACGCAAATTTAAACTACGTCGGCTCTATTACTATAGATGAAACTTTGCTAAAAGCAGCAAATATAAAGGTTGGACAAAAAGTTGATATTCTTGACGTAAACAATGGTGAAAGATTTCAAACTTATGTTATAAAAGGAGCAGCAGATTCAGGACAAATTTGCCTAAATGGTGCTGCTGCCAGAAAAGTTCAACCCGGTGATAAAGTTATTATTGTTACTTATGCTTACTTTACTCCGGAAGAAGCAGATAATTTTGAACCAACAGTTGTTATTGTTGATGATAATAACAAAATTGTTTAATTATCTGTAATTTGTGAATTGCAAAGGATAATCATATTTTTCTTCGTTTTGACGGAGCATTTGGATTACTTTTTGCAAATCATCTTTATCTTTGCCAGAAACTCTTACGCTGTCGCCTTGAATTGATGGTTGTACTTTGATTTTCATATCTTTAATATCAGATGAAATTTTCTTTGCAAGTTCTTGTGTTAATCCTTTTTTAAGTTTATAAACTTGTCTAACGTTTCCGCCAAGTGCGTTTTCAATTGTTTGAGCATCCAAAATTCTTATACTCAAACCTCTTTTTACTAATTTTGATTGTAAAATATCATAGATATTACGTAATTTCATTTCATCATTAGTAGTTATTGTAATTGCTTTATCTGCTTCCAAATTGATATCAGAATTAGAATCTTTAAGGTCAAATCTTGAAGAAACTTCTCTTTTTACTTGGTCAACTGCGTTAACTAACTCTTGTCTATCAAATTCTGATACAACATCAAAACTACAATCTTTTGCCATGATAACCCCCTTTTTAGTTAATTATAGCATAAAAAAAGGTAAGTTGCCTTACCTTTTTTGTATTATATTATGGGGTTACTGTTGGAGGAGGGAGTGCTGGTTTCTTTTTGAATTTGCCTGCAAGATTTACGAAGAAGTCTTTTACTGCTTTGTATGATTTAGCGAAGAATGCTTTAGCTTTTTTTACGAATGGTTTTTGTGCTAAATTTTGGAATAATTTTGTATTACCCAATTTTGCTTTGATTTTACCTCTACTTGCAATAAGCACGCCTGCAGCAATTAGTGCCGCAATACCAGCCATTATGCCACCTGCTTTTTTTACAGATTTTTTGGTTTCTTCTTTTTTTGCTTGTATACTTTCAAATTTATCACTAGTAAGAGGTTTTAATGGCCTTTCGCCCATAATACTATTTGGATAACCTCCAAGCATTGGTCCCATTCCCATTGGTGAATACATCGGCATTGCAGTCATATTTGCCATATAAGTTGAACCCAGATCCCTGTCCAAAGCTGGCGTAAACATTAAACTATCCATAAACAACCTCCAAACACACTTTTATTTTAACCTTACACTTACACATGTATATAAAGTATTTTTTTATTGAAAAATTTCAAAAATTACTGCTTTTGTAAAGTTATGTAAACTAAATTTTATAAAATTAAATATTTGGCTTAATTTTCAAATTTATAGTATAATGACTTTATTATGGAACACGAGTTAAATAAAGAATATCATCGTCCTTGGGGTTATTACAAGGTTATAGCACTGGGAGAAGGCTTTCAAACAAAGATTATTCATGTTAATCCAAAGCAAAGATTATCTTTGCAATCTCACAATCATAGAAGTGAACATTGGGTAGTTTTGTCAGGCATGGCAAAAGTTGTTTTAGAAGGCAGAGATTATACATTATCAAAAGGACACAGTATAGATATTCCTGTTCATGCAATTCATTCACTTCAAAATCCTTATGAAGAGTCAATTGAAGTTGTAGAAATTCAGATGGGTGATGATTTATCTGAAAATGATATTACTCGTTACGAAGATATTTACGGTAGAGTTTAAAAGCAGAGAGAGCAAAATTAGTGACATACAGCGAAAACACATACACTACCTGCATTTGCGGGGGGGGGGGGTAAATAAAACCCTTACTCTAGAGCGTGTTTTGGCTGTTTTTAACAAAGATTTAGAATCTTTGTTATTTTGTTGCAAATTTTTAGGAAATAATAATAAAATAAAAAAAGGAGAGAAAATGAAAAAAGGTTTTACCTTGGCAGAGGTTCTAATCACCCTAGGCATAATCGGTGTGGTTGCAGCATTGACAGTTCCAACGCTAATAAATAATTATCAAACAAAATCTTGGGCAACAGCATCGCAAGTGTTTGAAGCGAAATTTACTGAAGCATTAAAGACAATGAATGTTCAAGGTAGATTGGGTAGATACGGTAAATACAAGGATACAGAAGGTTTTGTAGCGGAATTACAAAAACACTTTAAAATAACTAAAGTGTGTGATAAAGACCATACAATGCAATGTTTTGAAAAAACAACAACAGTAAATGATAAAGAAGTAGATATGTCAGCAATCGTTGATGCAACAGGATTTGGTCAAAACGATTGGGGTACAAATGTAATGGGTATCCAATTTGCAAACGGTGTAACAGGTTTGATTGCATACAATCCAAAATGTACATCAGACCCACATAATAACCAAATTAATGGTTCAGATTGTTTTGCTTTAGTATATGATACATCAGGTTTTTCAGACCCAAACGAAATGGGTAAAGACTTTAATCAATTTGGTTCTGTAAAACGTATTGGTCCTGCAGATTGTATTGCAGAACTTAATGGTGTATGTTTTACTACTCAAGCATTTGTTCCAACACCTGTTAGTAAGGCAGAATGCGAAGCAAATAAAGAGGCTTGGGGTTTAAAAACTTGTCCTGTTGATGATGATTATTTAGCAGGGGCAGCTAAAACATGTGGTGGAGTAAAAAATGTTGCAACTACAAATGACGTAGCCGCTATATTTAGTGATGTTACTGGTACTGAAATTGTTGGGGATGAAGAACGAGAAAAAGGTTTGTATCATGACCCAGAAAAGTTAGCCTTTTATGGTTTGACAGCAAACACACCAACCGGTTTTATTTCAGTTTTAGGTGCAACTTCAGATTATGATAATAATACCATAAGGTGGTATCAACCAGATGCTGATGGTAGTTATAGTGATTATACGTATGTCGAATATCTTCCAAGATCATATGGTGGAAAAGCCTTTTGTGTATCTAATTAATTGAGATATGTAAAGTGGGCAAATTGAAACGAGCCCACAAAATAAAAACTTATAGATGGGTTTGATGATTATCATTGAACCCATTTTTATGTTATAATATAACCAAAAGGAGGTTATTATGATTAGCGAAAAAATGGAAAAGGCTATAAACGGACAAATTAATAAAGAGTTATATTCTGCATATTTATACTTATCTATGCAAGCATATTTTGAAAGATTAAATCTAACAGGTTTTACAAACTGGATGGCTGTTCAAGTTCAAGAAGAACACGCTCATGCTATGGGTATGTATAATTATTTACATGAAAGAGGCGGAAAGGTTGAA
>JAZRSZ010000034.1:0-75875 GCA_045651695.1 Candidatus Gastranaerophilaceae bacterium | reverse complement strand
GTTTTGGTTTACCAGCTGAAAATGCTGCAATGAAACACGGTGCTAATCCTGAAGTTTGGACAGATGAAAACATAGCATATATGACTAAACAATTAAAAATGCTAGGTTTATCTTATGATTGGCAAAGAGAAGTAACAACTTGTAAATCAGATTATTATAAATGGACTCAATGGTTATTTTTACAACTTTACAAAAAAGGTCTTGCTTATAAGAAAGAAGCTGCTGTAAACTGGTGTAACGAATGCGGAACAGTATTGGCTAATGAACAAGTTATAGACGGTAAATGTTGGAGATGTGATAGCATTGTAGAAAAGAAATATTTATCACAATGGTTCTTAAAAATAACAGACTACGCTGATATTTTATTAGAAGATTTAGATAAACTTCCTGGTTGGGGCGACAACGTAAAAATAATGCAAGCCAATTGGATAGGTAAATCTCATGGTGCAATATTTAACTTTAAAGTAAAAGAATTCCCTGATATGGTTGTTCCAGTATACACAACTAGACCCGATACTGTTCATGGTATTACATACCTTGTTGTAGCACCGGAATATAAAGATATAGAAAAACTAACAACAGCAGAAAATAAAGAAGCTGTTGAAGCATATAGAGCAAATGCTCGTAAAATGAGTGAAATCGAAAGATTATCAACAGATAGAATCAAAACAGGTGTTCCTTTAGGAACTCATTGTATCAATCCATTTACAGGTGAAGAATTTCCACTATGGACAGCAGACTATGCACTTGTTGAATACGGAACAGGTGCAGTAATGGCAGTTCCAACACATGACACTAGGGACTTTGATTTTGCTAAAAAATACAATTTACCAACAAAAGTTGTAATTCAAAACCCTGAAAATCCATCTGATTGCAAAGATGCAGCATATACAGAAGAAGGTATTTTAATAAATTCAAATGAATTCAATGGAATGAAAAATACTGAAGCAAAAAAAGCAATCACAGAAAAAGCAGTAAGAGAAGGATTTGGTGAATTTAAAACTCAATATAGACTACGAGATTGGCTAATTTCTCGTCAAAGATACTGGGGAGCCCCAATTCCGATTGTATATTGCGATAAATGCGGAATTGTTCCTGTTGAAGAAAAAGATTTGCCTGTAATGCTACCTAAAGATGTTGATTTTTCAGTAGTGGGTAAATCACCAATCACAACGTCAAAAACATTTGCAGAAACAACTTGTCCAATATGTGGTGGTAAAGCAACTAGAGAAACTGATACTATGGACACATTTATGTGTTCTAGTTGGTATTATTTACGTTTCGCAGACCCTAAAAATAGCGACAAATGTTTTGACAGAAACAAAGTTAACCATTGGTTACCTGTTGATCAATATGTTGGTGGTATAGAACACGCAATCTTGCACTTGTTATATTCAAGATTTATAACAAAAGCATTTAGAGATATGGAATTGTTAGATTTTGACGAACCATTCAAAAATCTATTAACACAAGGTATGGTATTAAAAGATGGCTCAAAGATGTCAAAATCAAAAGGCAATACTGTAGACCCTGATGAAATATTCCAAAACTACGGCGCTGATACTGCAAGATTATTTATCTTATCAGATTCACCTCCTGCTCGTGACTTTGATTGGTCAGATGCTGGCGTTGAAGGATGCTACAAATTCTTAAATAGAGTTTGGAGATTAGTAGCAACTAATGCCGAAAACATCAATATAAACTACAGTTTACCAACAACACTTAGACGTGACAATGATGATTTAGTACGTGTTGTTCATATGGCAATCAAAGGCATCACAAATGATATTGCAAACGATTTCCAATTCAACACTGTAATTTCAAAATATCGTGAATTAACCAATGCAATATATGATTGGCAAGCAAAAAAATCTTCATTAGACGAAGAAGACAAAGCCGTTATGAGTTTTGCAGTAATTGCATTAATCAAACTCATGTCACCTGTTGCTGTTCACTTAACTGAAGATGCTTGGCACGAATTAGGTGCTACAACTTCAATTCACGAAGAATCTTGGCTTGAATGGGATGAAAACCTTGCAAAAGCGAGTGTAATTACTTTGGTTGTTCAAGTTAACGGAAAAGTCAGAGATAAAATTGAAGTTAATGAAAGTTTAAATCAAGAAGAACTAAAAGAAGTTGCACTTAACAGCGAAAAAATAAAAGAATTTACAACAGGACACGAAATAATAAAAACAATCGTTGTTCCTAAAAAACTTGTAAATATTGTAATTAAGTAAACATACAAATAAATAAACGGGGCGTGGGTTTCTCTCTCGCCCCGTTTATTTTGAATTTATACAAAAATAGTTTTGATTATGGTAACAAAATATTATTAAAATTTATAACATTACAGCATTTATGACATATTAGTATTATAATTATATAGAGAGATAATTATAGGGATAAGAGAAGTGAAATACCATTTTATAGCAATTGGCGGAATTGGAATGAGCGGACTTGCAAAATATTTATTAGAAAACGGTTTTGAAGTTTCTGGCTCTGATATAAATGATAGTAAATACGTAAATAAATTAAGAGAACTTGGCGCAAAGATTTATATAGGACATGATGCTAATAATGTTCCTGACGATTGTATTGTCGTTGCAAGTACTGCAATTAAGCAAGACAATCCTGAAATACAAAGAGCAAAAGCATTAGACCTAACTATATACCATCGTTCCGATGTTTTAGCAAAAATATCTGCAATGGGTAAATTTTTCTTGGGATACTGCGGGACACACGGCAAAACAACAACTAGCGGAATTGCATCTTATGTTATGCAAAAAGCAGGATTATCACCATCTTACGTTGTAGGGGGAATTATACCAGAAATCAATACCAATGCTCATTCTCAAGATGGCGATTTTTTCTTCGCTGAACTTGACGAAAGCGACGGCACCATTGTTAAATATTCTCCTGATATAGTTGTTGTAAACAATTTAGAACCAGACCATTTGGATTTTTATACAAAAGGTATTGATTCTATTATCGAAACATTTAGCAAATTCTTATACAACCTAAAAGAAAGTTCAGTAATTCTTGCAAATATTGATAACGAAGGTGTTAATAGATTGATGAATACTCCTGTTGCAAAATTACATAAATGTGTTTCATACGCAATTGAAACACAAGCAGATTATATTGCTCAAAACATCAAATACGAAGAAGATTATACAACATATGATATTTATTACAAAAATGAATTTTTAACTTCAATGAAAATATGTTTAAAAGGAGTTCATAACGTTTATAACACACTTGCTGTGTTTGCTAGTTTGCATCAAGCAGGAGTTGATATAACACTAATACTTCCTCACTTTGCAACATTTAGCGGAATGGGAAGACGTTTTGAAAAAGTTTGCGAATTTGATGGGGTCACAATATATGATGACTATGCCCATCACCCAACAGAAATTAAAGCAACGTTATCTTCAGCAAAATCTTTTAAAGATAAAAACATAATTGCTGTTTTTCAACCACATAGATATACTAGATTATTCAATCTTTGGGAAGATTTTAGTACGGCATTTTCTGATGTTAATAGAGTAATCGTAACTGATGTTTATGCAGCCTCTGAATTACCTATAGAAAATGTTAACTCCGAAATCTTTGCGAAAGAAAATGGCTTCGAACACATCCCAGGAAGCATAAAAGATGTTGCTAAAAAAATACTACCAACACTAAAGCCTGGAGATGTTGTAATCGGGCTTGGGGCTGGAACGATTACTAATTTAAGCAAAGAAATTTTATCAGCAAGAGAGGATATTCTTGATGTTACAAAATGATTTTGTTATAAAAAATCTGACATCATTTAAAGTTGGAGGGGAAATAAAACAAGTTTATTTCCCAACAAATATCGATGAATTTGTAGGAATATTAAAAACAAATCCCGATATAAAAGTCGTTGGACAACTTTCAAACACATTGGTATCTAGTTCAGGCTACAATAATAATCTCATTGTAACTTCAAAAATGGAAGGTTTAGAAATCAATGGAACTAAAGTAATTGCTGACTGTGGTATTAAAGGACCTACTATTGCGACAAAAGTGAGCATGTTGGGGTTACACGGTTTTGAATTTATGATAGGTTTCCCTGGTTCAATCGGAGGTAATATCGTTATGAACGCTTCCGCAAACGAACAATGCATAAGTGATAAACTAACTTCAGTAACTGTTTTTGAAGATGGTGAGATTAAAAAATATTCGAAAGAAGAAATGGATTTTTCATACAGACATTCTGTCTGTCAGGATAGAAAAATAGTTGTTCTCCGTGCTGAATTTGAGTTAGAAAAAGGTGATATTATAGAAATATCACAGCAAATGAAAAATAATATTAAATTTAGAACTGCACATCAACCACTTTTGAATTTACCTAATTGTGGTAGCGTATTTAAAAACCCTCAAAACGATAGTGCTGGGCGTTTACTTGATTTAGTTGGCGCTAAAACAATGTCCGTTGGTGGCGCAAAAGTATGGGAAAATCACGCTAATTTCATAATTAATACGGGCAATGCAACATCAAAAGATATTTTAGAATTAATGGACAAAATGTCTTCTGCCGTAAAAGAAAATTTTGATATAGAACTTATACCTGAAGTTCGTTACTTAGGTGATAATAATAAATATGAGGAAGAGTTATGCAAGAAATTACAAATAAAATCAATTTAGACGCAAAAATCGCAGTTCTATGCGGGGGCTTATCATCAGAAGCGGAAGTTTCTATGCGTTCAGGCAAAGGTTGCTACGAAGCATTGAAACGTTTAGGTTTTAAGAACGCTGAACTTGTTGTTGTTGATGAAAACATCACCGAAAAATTAAAAACAGGTTCTTATGATTACGCATACAATGCTCTTCACGGTAAATACGGAGAAGACGGCTGCATTCAAGGAATTTTAGAAATTTTAAGAATACCATATTCTGGTTGTGGAGTGATGGCGAGTGCCATTTGTATGCACAAAGAATACACTAAACGCATACTTTCAACAACAGATATTCCTTTAATCAAATCTGTATATGTACAAAAAGGGGAAGATGTTAAAGAAAAAACCAAAAACTTAAAATATCCATTGATAACAAAACCTGTTTGCGAAGGTTCCAGTTTCGGTATGACTAAAGTAAACACTCCTGATGAGTTGATTTCAGCATATAAAGAAGCAATAAAATATAATCCCGATGTCCTCATTGAAGAATATTTAGTAGGTGTTGGTTGTACTGTTGGAGTATTAGAAAATAATGGCATACCATTTGCAACAGAAATTTTAGAATTGAGACCAAAAAATGAATGGTACGATTATGAAGCAAAATATACAAAAGGAATGACAGAATTTATTTTACCTGCTGAGATTTCAGAAGAAATGACAAAAAAAGTGAAAGATTTCGCCATAAAAGCATACAAAACTGCTGGTTGCAGCGGTGTTTCAAGAGTAGATTTTCTAATAGTTAACAATATTCCTTACGTGTTAGAGATAAATACTTCTCCTGGAATGACAGAAACAAGCGATTTACCAGCACAATCTGCGGTAATGGGAATTGATTATGACAACTTAGTTTTACTTATATTAAATAGTGCAGGATTGAATAAATAATGAACGAACAAGAAATCACAAGTGGCGAAGAACTTGTAAAAATCAAACAAGAAGAACGCAAAATAAGAAAAAATAAAAAACAAATGAGTTTTATGAAAAAGACTCTACGTTTTTTAACAGGTTTATTTATTATTGCTGGAATTGCTGGCTGCTCGATGATGAAGGGATGGTACTTCCCTCAATCGACTTTTGAAAAATTTGACACGGAAAGAATACAAATTGTTAACAATAACATTGTTAAAATCCCTACTTTAAAAAACATAATAAAAGATATACCAATCTCACGTATTCCAATATATTTAACTGATTTTAGCAATTTAAGAGATGAACTTCTTTCACTTGCCCCTATTGAGAATGTTTATATAAGACGTTATGCTTTCCCTGCTAGGATTTTAATAATAATTAAAGAAGCAACTCCATTAATAAGTATTTCTCCAGATGCTAAGGTTAATCCGGTCGCTGTTTTTACACAAAACGGCAAATTAATAACTGGTGCTGAATATTTACCTTTACCAGAAAACTACAACACTATTCTAGTGTTGTCATATGGCAATAAAGGAGATGATTATCATGATTGGGATATTACAAAAATTAGAGAAATAGAAAAATTAACAAAATATGTGGAAACATTTTCTGGGGAAAAAATGGAGTATCTTGATTTAAGAAATCCTAAAGATGTATATGTAAAAATCCCATCTGTAAATATTCGATTAGGAAAAATAGACAACAAAACATACGATAAAATTAGATTGTTGCCATCTATACTACCTCAAATAAAAACAGTCAATAATAAAGTTAAATATATCGATTTACGTTGGGACAGTGTATTTTTAAAATTATAAGGAGTTTTAAATGCAAACTATACTAGCACAAACAAAATATAAAACAGGCGATTTTGAATACAATTATAAACAAATAACAAATCAATTAGAGTTAAATCATTCCGATTTAATTATTTTCCCCGACGTTGAAGATTTAGGAGAAAAAGATTTAAACTTTGACGAAAAATATTTGGCTGATTTGAATAATTTTTATGAACAAATAGCAAGAAATTATCCTAATCAAAATATTCTAATAGGACAAATTTTAATAAGAAATGGCGAAATAGAATTAACCGAAGATGGTTTTTACGAAATAAATAATGAATGCGTATACATTGATGAAATCTATAGAGATGACGTCGTTTGTGATTTATATGTTTTAAGTAAAAACAAATATTTTGTTAAAAACACATACAAAGATTTTATTGATAGTATAAATACTAGAAATCACTTCGTTTACGTCAATGCTGTTGGGATGTCAGATTGCAATGTATTTGCTGGTGGTAGTTTTGCAAAAAATAAAGATAATGAATTAGTTATGCACTTGCCTATATGCGAAACCACTTCAGGTGAACTTGATTTTAATAAAGTAATCAAATTTAAAGAAGCAAGTGAAGAAGAATTAATTTATAAAGTTTTGACATTTGCATTAAGAGAATATTGTGAAAATTGTGGATTTAAAAAGGTTGTATTAGGTTTATCTGGTGGTGTTGATAGTGCAATTGTAGCGGCTTTAGCAGCAAATTCTATTGGAAAAGAGAATGTCTTAGGCGTAATGATGCCAAGTATGTATTCTTCAGAAGGAAGTATCAAAGATTCCGAAAAACTTGCAAAAAACCTTGGTATTGAGATAACAACAGAACCTATCACGGAATTTTTCAACAAATTTATGGAAAAACGAGAAGCCCTTGGAGATTTGGCTGAAGAAAACTTACAAGCAAGGATAAGAGGTTTAATTTTAATGTTTATTTCTAACAGAGATAACCGATTATTGCTTTGCACAAGCAACAAATCTGAAGCGGCTATGGGTTTTGGCACATTATATGGCGATTTAGCTGGTGGAATAAATATCATTTGTGATTTAACAAAAACAAATGTTTATAAATTATGCAATTATATAAATAGAAACAAAGAAATAATCCCAACAGAGATTTTAACAAAGGCACCATCTGCGGAATTAAGACCAAATCAAAAAGATCAAGATCGGCTTCCTGAATATGCAATTCTTGATGATATCATTGAGATGTATTTGGAAAAAAATACTCCATACGAAGTTATGTACAATAAATACGACAAAGAATTAGTTGATGAAATTATTAGAAAAATATATAGATTTCAATTTAAACGTAAACAAAATTGTTTAGGAATTCGTCTAACAGAAAGAGCGTTTTGTGAAGGTATAAATTTACCGATTATGCAAAGGTATTACTAAAATGAATTATGAAAACGCAATAAAAATACTTACGAGTCAAGAAACTTTTAGAATTGAATTAGGATTAGAACGTATTACAAAAATTTTAGAATTACTTAATAATCCACAAGACAATTTGAAATGCATTCACGTTGCAGGTACAAACGGCAAAGGTTCTGTTTGTGCAATAATCAACTCTATTTTAGTTGAGGCTGGAATAAAAACAGGTCTATACACAAGCCCTCATATTTTTGAATACACGGAACGAATCAAAACCAACAATATCGAAATCTCAAAAGATGATTTTGCTAATTATATAATTGAAATTTGTTCCCTTGCAAAGATTAATAATATAAACTTAACCGAGTTTGAAATAATCACAGTTGTTATGTTTAAATATTTTGCAGATAACAACGTTGAAGTTGTAGTTTTAGAAACAGGGCTTGGCGGGCGATATGATGCAACAAACGTGATAAAAACAAGTTTATGTTCAATAATAACACATATTGACTATGACCACACGGAAAGACTTGGTACAACTTTAGATGAGATTGCATACGAGAAAGCAGGTATTATAAAAGAAAACTGTCTGCTTGTTACGGGCGAAGGTTTTGAAATTATAAGAGATACTGCTGATACAAAAAATTCTTTACAAATCTTTGTTGCGCCATTTTTTGATATTCCGGATTTTGGGTTGAAAGGATTACACCAAAGAGAAAACTTATCTTTGGCGTTGACTTGTATCCAATATTGTTTCCCAAAAATCTCACAAGATACTATTTTATCTGGTCTAAAAAAGGTTAAGCACCCATTTCGATTTGAATATAATGAAGAAAAAAACCTTATAATTGATGCAGCACACAACCCTAATGGGATTGACGCATTATGTCAAAACCTTGAATATTATTTTCCAAATCAACCTAAACGAATTGTTTTTGGCTGCTTGAGAAATAAAGATTACAAATCAATGATTAATAAATTAGCAGATTATGAAATTTATTATTATCATTTTGATAATCCGAATTCTGCAACAATCGAAGAATTACAAAAGGTTCATACTGGCAAGGAATTTACAAACAAATTCTCAGACAACAAACTAACAGTTATTTGCGGTTCATTTTATATGTTAAAAGAAATTCTTACGAAGTTTTAATCTTCAGAACCTTTAGCCATCATTTCTTCAATCAAACTATTTAACTTTGCTGGAGAAAATTTTTGACAAGAATTCCAAATCAAAGTTGGTTTTGGTTCTTTTAAAGATGGACTTGGGTAATCGCAACTACAAACACCTTTAACCATATTTGTTGAACCATCTTGTGTTGAAGTAAAATGAGAACAGCAATTACATATTTTTAGAATAAAACCATAATCTTCCAATTTAGTTTTTAATTCTTGTAATGCATCAATCATTCTTAAATGACCACTCGTTGTATATTTTTTGTTTTTGAATATAAATCTAACTTTGCAAACTCCTCCATCAGAAATAAATTCTAAACGGCAAGGCACTTCGTTTCTGCCTGTTAATACAACAACATCAACAGCAAGTTTATCATCATCATTACCTTTATTGAAGTATTTGGCTTGTGCTTTTCTAACTAATGGGAAGTTTTTAAAAATATGTCCAATTGAATAAATTGGATATAACAACAATAATAAAATTTCTTTTTTAGTAAGATTTGCGTTAATTAAACTTATACCAAAACCTGCTATCCAAAGCACAAATAAAAGAATAACAAACCTATAATCTACAAAGAAATAAAATCCGTAGAAATGCTTCAGAATAATAACATAACCCAAGAAAACTAACCAAAAATTAGGGTTAATTAACGACAAAGAGTGTTCGATAAATACAAAATTCTTTGTCCATAGACTTCTAACACAGTTAACAAATAATTTAAGTCTGTTTGATAATCTTGGTCGTCTAAATATATAACATTCAGCATTTACAGAAGTTTTAATATTTGGGTTGTAAGTGCATTTATAACCTATTTTAGATAATAGCAAACTATATTTTAATTCAGAATCTATATCTTTGAAATCAACCGCACCAATTTGGTCAATAATTTCTTTTTTGATAATAAATACACCTGAATCTGCTTGAGAAGCCAAACCAAATAACGAACGGGCTTGTCTAATAAAGTTCATATGATATTTTTGATAAACAGCTTTTACACTTTCAATAATATCAAGGTTTTCAGTATTTAAAAGGGTTTCACCGCTGATAACATCACTATTTGCTAAAGCACAATTTACTGTAGATAAGAAATCAGTTGAGATGCTTCTATTTGCATCAATAAAAACATAAGAATCTATCCAACTATCAAATTTTAATTGATCCAACAATAAAGAAACCGATTCATCTTTTCCTAATGTTTTTTCTTCAAATCTTACTGCATTAACAAAAGGATTGCTCATCAAAACTGTTTCTGAACCGTCATTACAATTGTCTAAAATAGCGAATACTTTTATGCAATTAATTGGATAATCTTGCATTTTAATTTGGTTAATAAGGTTTTCTAACTCATTTTTGTTGTTATGCGAATAAATAACAACTGCCATATGATTTTCTTTTTCAAATTTTGCATAACGTTTTTCTCTAAGAAACTTTCTATCATTCAAGTTTCTAATAGCCAATGCAAAGAAGTATATTGTGTAAATTGCAATATAAACAAATAATAAATCTAAAATAAATTCCATGAATATCCCTTTCTTCTACAAATATTTTAGTCAAAAGCAAGTAAAAAAGCCACAAAGTGTAAATAAATGTTATAAAAGATTGTGAAAAATAGTTTTAAAATTTTAATCATTAAAATAATAAACTTGCTAGACAAATACCAAGCGAATAATAATATACTACGACATAAATATAATATTGTTATGAAGAAAATTATTATAATGATATTAGTTTTTTTTACAATTGGCACGTCAAGTTTCGCTAGCAATTACGAACCTGATGAGATAAAAACAATACAAGTTTATGAAAGAATCAACCCTGCAATAGTTTCAATAGAAGCAGAAACAAAAGATGGATTATCCGCAGGAACGGGGTGCGTAGTTAGTGTTGACGGACTTATTTTGACTGGATCGCACGTAGTAGATGATGCAAAGAAAATTGATGTTACAACAAGTTGTGGCAAAGTTTATAAAGCAAAAATTATTGCTAAAATGGGTAAAACCCGAGATTTGGCACTAATTAAAATTGAAAATAAATACCCATTACAAACAGTACAATTTGGAAATTCAGAAGAAATTAAAGTAGGGCAAAAGGTACTTGCAATCGGCAACCCTTTTGGTTTTAACGGAACGCTGACACAAGGGATAGTTTCACGAATTGATTACGCAAAAAATAGAATACAAACAGATGCCGCAATTAACCCAGGGTGTTCTGGAGGACCTTTACTAAACACATCAGGAGAGGTTATAGGAATAAACCAATCTATATATAACCCTGATAATAATATTTCAAATATTGGAATAGGATTTGCAATTCCGTCTAATGATGCCAAGAAATTTATCGAAACAACTAACCTTGCAAAGAAGTAAGATTTTATGATATATTTTTCTTATGATAGATTTCTTTGGATTATGCGTACAAAATTTAATTAAATGTTTTAAATATTTATTTCAACGCCAAGTGAGATTTTCTAGTGTAATTTCTCAGGCTGCCACGATTAGTTATGATTCATTGACTATATCATTGACAATTGTATTTATTGCAGCAGCGGTAATTACAATTCAGGTTGCAAAGTCTTTTTTGATGACAGGTGCAGAAACTTATATTGGCGGAACTGTTGCTATCGTAATGATTAGAGAAATTGCCCCAGGATTTGTTGCTTTGGCAATCGGTGCTAGAGCAGGTACTGCGATTTCTGCAGAGATTGCTAATATGCAAGTTACATCTCAAGTTGATGCTATGAAAACTTTAAAAGTAGACCCTGTTGGATATTATTTCACACCGAGAATTTTAGCCGCAGCAGTAACTGTTCCTATGGTAGTTTTACTTGCTGAAGTTGTTGGAATTTTAGGTGGGATGCTAGTTTCTCAGGCAACAATAGATTTGCACCCAGCAAGATACATGAACTCTGTTTGGCTATGGTTATCAACAAAAGATATTTATATAAGTATTTTAAAAGCCTCTGTTTTTGGCGGACTAATTGCATTAGTTTGTGCAACCCAAGGTTATGAAACAAAAGGTGGTGCAAAAGAAGTTGGTATATCAACAACCCAAGCCGCAATACTTTCAACACTATATATGTTAATTGCAGACTTTTTAATTAATTTAGTTTTTTATATTGCTTAATTAAGACACTAGATAGAATAACAGATTGGCTGTTTTTAATGACAGAATATAGAATGGTGGGCAAAGTTTCACTTTGCCCACACTAAATTGCTAGATATTTAACATTCTAAATTTAAACTATTTAGTCATTTCTTTTATCAAGAACCATTTCTTCTGAATCTTTTCGATAATAACGTCTTGTAATATCGTTATTACCTTCTGTTTCATATTCAGTACAAAGTCTATTTTTATAATTTTTTCTGTAAACAATATTACCATTATTGTACTCTTCTTCCATTAAAGGAAGTTGATCAGTAACATTTATCTCAATGGTATCTCCGGTTGTTTTATCAACAACAATAGTTTCTGCAATGTTATATTCATTTTTAGATGCTAGTTTACCATTTGAATATGTAAAATCAGTTACAACTAAATGCCCATACTCAGTTCTTTGTCTTTTTTCAGCAACCTTTCCATTATCATCATAAACATATTCTGTAGATGCAACTGTCTTACCCTCAACATTTTCTATCTGTTTTGTCACTTGACCTTTATCATTGACATCATATTTATAATATGTTTCTACAATTTTTGGTGGATTACAATAGGAATGACCTGTATTGTATCCTGGCCAACAACTGATTGCACCATCGACATTATTTCTATATAATTCTTCCTTAATTTCTGATGTTTTTTTAGCAACCCTACCGTTTACATCATATTCATAAGTTGAATTAGAAGATAAATTATACTTGTCCGTTACAAGAAAATATGCTCTTTCCGTTTTTAATTTTCCGTCAGCGTCATATTCGTAATATGTTTTTAGAAAAGGATCAGTCTTGCCACGAGCTTGATAATCATGTTTTTCAACCAATTGACCTTTATCATTGTATTTTTCTAAAACTTTAATGCCAAATTCATCATACCTTGTAATATCAATTGGCTCAATTTTTTGTGGTTCATTCGGCGTAGTTACTGGTGGAATTTCCGGTGGTAGTTCAGGTGTACAACTAGTCAAACCTAATGGAGTTAAACTAACCGCTGCCGCAGCAGAATTACCCAAAATTGTTAAAGCATTTTGACCTGCGCCGTCTTGCGGATCATATTTTACTGCACCCACCTTATCAGATGTGTACTGTGCAGCCGTTGCAAGACCTTTTTCTACTCTTAAACCCATCAAGTCACAGACATTCTGAGCCCTATCTTTTACTTGTTTCGCAAACGCAGTAACATCTTCTAAAGCAGTTTCAGCCTTTGTTTCAAGTTTATCTTTTGCTTTTTCTGGGTCATTAGCAACTAAATTAACAAAATTACTGATTTTATCCAACATACTCATATATATCCTCGCTTTCCTCATGTTTTAATGCACGCACATTAAAATAAAGGTTTTGGACACGAAAAGATTGCTATTCACCCATCATATCATATCATATCATATCATATAGAGGATTATACTTGGGTTTTAGCCTGTTTTAAATTCATATTTACATTTCGTTACAATGCAGTTTTCACCTATTCAAAATCGCTACGTTTTGTATATTATTTTGTTTGTTGTATAATTTTATTATGAATTTAGATAGCCTGATAGATAGTTTACTATCCCCTGTAGCCGATAAAATTTCATCTATTATTTTTTATTCAATAACAATCAAAGGTGTAGAAATACAGTTATTGGTTGCTTTGCTAATGGTTGCGGCTTTCTATTTCACATTCAGAACCAGATTTATCGGAATTTGGGGCTTCAAACACGGACTTGATTTAATCTTAAAAAAATACAAACATACAGACACTGTAAAACGTAAGAAAAAAGGTGAAGTATCATCTTTTCAGGCTTTAACAGCTACAATTTCAGCATCAGCAGGTATCGGTAACGTTGCGGGTTCTGCGGCTGCCGTTTCAATCGGTGGACCTGGAGTAATATTCTGGATGGTTATGGCTGGATTTTTCTCTATGGCGTTAAAATTCGCAGAAGTTTTATTGGGCATTAAATTCAGAAAAGTAAACAAAGAAAACGGAACTGTTGCTGGTGGTCCAATGTATTACATTCTAGGCGGTCTAAAAGCACCTTGGATAAAACCTTACGCACCATATTTAGCAAAAATTTATGCAGTATGCTGTATTTTTGCAATGATTGGTGGTTGGAATTTATTCCAAATCAACGCAATGACAGCCCAAATAACAGAAGTAACAGGTGGCGACAATAGTTTCTTTGCAAATCAAAGTTGGCTACTAGGTTTGATTGTTGCAATAATCACATATGTAACTATTATTGGCGGGATAAAGGCTATCGGGAAATTCACTTCAAAAGTAACCCCAATAATGTGTACTTTGTATGTTTTATCAGCATTCATTATTTGTATAATTAATATCGGACATATTCCAGAAACAATAGCAATAATTATAAAAGAAGCATTCAAGCCACAAGCACTTACAGGTGGAATGTTTGCTTGTATGCTATGGGGATTTAGACGAGCAATGTTTGCAAACGAAGCAGGGTTAGGAACTGCACCTATTGCATTTTCTGCAGTAAAAACTAGCAAGCCTGTTGCACAAGCATTTATTGCAATGTTACAACCATTTGTAGATACAATCATTGTTGGTACTGCCACCGCATTTATAATCGTAGTTTCTGGAGTTTACCTAAACTCTGATGGACTTGCTGGTATAGAATTAACTTCACAAGCATTTGCAACAGTTTGTCCATATTTCCCATTGTTATTAACATTTATGGCAAGTTGCTTTGTACTTTCAACAATGCTATGTGGTTCTTACTACGGAATTAAGAGTTGGAACTTCTTATTCGGCGAATCTAAAATCAAAACAAGAATATTTCAGATTATATATTGCGCATTTATCGTAGTTGGTTCTGCAATGAACTTCAAAAGTATTATCAACCTATCAGATGCATTCACACTATTTTTAGCAGTACCAAATTTAATCGCAGTATTCTTATTATCTAACGTAATTATGAAGGAATTGAAAAGATATTGCAAAAAATATAATATTGGGCTAGTATTTAATAACAGCAAAGAGGAGAGAGAAAAAGATGAAAAAAGAATGTCTGAACATTGTGGAAAGTAAATGTAAAAGTTGCAAAGCGTGTGCACTAGCTTCAACACGTCACAATGTAGTATTTTCAGACGGAAACCCTGAAACAGCAAAAATCGTTTTAATCGGTGAAGCACCAGGCGAAATGGAAGATATGTCAGGAACCCCGTTTGTAGGCCGAGCAGGTCAATTATTAAATGAATTTTTGAGTGAAGCAGAAATCTCAAGAGATGAAGATTTATATATCATTAACACTGTAAAATGCAGACCTCCTGAAAACAGAATTCCTACTGATGAAGAAAAATCTGCTTGTGAAAAGTTTTTAACTGCACAGATTGATATTATGAATCCAAAAGCAATTTTGTTCTGCGGTGCAACTGCTTTAAAATCTTTCTCAAAAGATCCAAAAGTTCAAATTTCAAAAATAAGAGGAAAATGGTTTACTGTTAATATCAATGGTAAAGATTACAAAGCAATGGCTATTTTCCACCCATCTTACTTGTTAAGAAATCACTCTATGGAAGATGGTTCTCCAAGAAGATTGATGCAAGAAGATTTAAAAGAAATTAAAAAATCTGTTTTGACAGAAATTAAAGAACAAGAAAAAGAACTTGCATTAGTTTAATTGAGGATATTAAAAAACCGCTTTTTAAAAGCGGTTTTTTATTGCAATTTTTCTTTAATGACATTTATCTTATCTTCATCCTCTATATGAAAAGCCAAGACTTTATCCTTACTTACACTACCTTTTAAAATTTCAATAGATGTTTTTGGCACTTTAAATTCTTTCGACAAAAACTCCACCAAAGCCTTATTTGCTTTGTTATCGATTGGTTGTGCTGTAATTTTAATTTTTACACCATCTTCTGTTTTTATAATTTCATTTTTTGATGCATTTGGTGATATTTTAATTTTGACTGTGTACATTAATAATCCTTATGTATGAATTTGTGCGATATTACTTGAAAATTTTTCAAAATATTTGTATCATTATTATACCATGTCCGATTTAAAATTATTCGAAGAAATTAAAGAAAAATTAAAAGAACAACATAGAAGTGAAGAAGATATAGCACAAATAGAAAAAGCGTACTTATTCGCTAAAAAACTACACGAGGGTCAATTTAGGGTCTCAGAAGAACCATATATCATTCACCCTGTTGAAGTTGTTAAAATATTGGTAGAATTAAAAGCAGATGCTCACACTCTTGTTGCAGCATTTCTTCACGATATATTAGAAGACACTGATACCGAACCTGAAACAATCAAAAAAATGTTCGGTGAAGATGTTTTATCACTTGTACAAGGGGTTACAAAACTTGGTAAACTACAATTTCAATCAAACGAAGAGCGCCAAGCAGAAAACTTCCGACGCCTATTTATTGCGATGGCAAATGACATAAGAGTTATTTTTCTAAAACTTGCCGACAGATTGCACAATATGCGTACCCTTAACTTTATGGCACCTGATAAACAAAAACGAATTGCTCGGGAAACTTTAGACATTTTTTCTCCACTTGCAAATCGTTTAGGGATTTACAAAGTTAAAGCAGAATTAGAAGATTTATCATTAAGATACCTTGAACCTGAAAAATATTTTGAAATAGCACAACTTGTTTCTCAAAAGAAAATCGAAAGAGAACAAACTGTTCAAATGCTTATTGATAAAATCTCACAAGATGTAAAAAACGCAGGAATAAATGCTCAAATAACTGGACGAGCAAAACATTATTATAGTATTTTCTGCAAAATGAAACGTCAAAACGTAGCATTTCACGATTTATATGACATTACAGCCGTAAGGGTAATCGTTGATACAGAAAAAGAATGTTATGAGGTTTTAGGTTTAATTCACTCTCAATTTAAACCTATCCCTGGCAGATTTAAAGATTATATTGCAATGCCAAAAGGCAACTTATATCAATCATTACATACATCAGTAATTGGCCCTCGTTCAAAACCTCTTGAAGTACAAATTAGAACTTGGAAAATGCACGAGATTGCTGAATATGGGGTTGCTGCGCATTGGAGATACAAAGAAAAAGGTTCTCAGAAAGCCGATAATGCAACAGATTTACAGTTTTCTTGGATGCACAAAATGGTTGAATATGAGCAAGACATGGTTAATGCTCAAGATTACGTAAATTCAGTAAAATTAGACTTATTTTCAGACCAAGTATTTGCTTTTACTCCAGGTGGTGATGTTTTAGACTTACCTAAAGACGCTACTCCTGTCGATTTTGCATATCGTATTCACAGTGACGTTGGACACAAAACCATTGGAGCAAAAGTTAACGGAAGAATAACCCCACTAGATACAAAACTTGTAAACGGTGATATCGTTGAGATTCTAACTTCTAAAGTTCCTGCTCCACGATTAGATTGGCTAAACTTTGTAGTTACAAAACAAGCTTCACAAAAGATAAAACAATGGTTCAAAAAGAATAATAGAGAAGAACATATCGAGATTGGTAAAGCAAACCTTGAAAGAGAACTTACAAAAGCAATATTTGATGAATATTTAAAACAAGGTGAATTTGACAAAGTAGCAAAACAAATGAATTATGTTTCTGGGGAAGATTTATTTGCTGCTTTAGGATATGGCGAAACAACAATAAATAAAGTTACCAATAAACTCCAAAAGCCAAAAGAAAAAGTAACAGAATTTCATGCTACAACAAGGAAAAAATCAGAAAAAGATATCGTTGGTTTAGAAGGCATGATGTATTCATTCGCTCGATGCTGCTCACCAATCCCTGGAGAACCTATAGTTGGTGTTGTAACACGTTCCAAAGGTGTTACTGTTCACAGAATAGACTGCAAAACACTTGAGAATGTGGAACAAGAAAGATTAATGGACATTCAATGGGCAGGCGTTAACACAAGTAAAACCTACACCACAACAATCCGCATTGAAACCGCAGATAAAATGGGTATGTTGAAAGATATTATTGCTGCTGTTTCTGATAACAATACAAACATTACTAACGCAAACGTTAAATCTAGAAATAATATTGGTATTATAGAAATAAGTTTAGAACTTGATAATATTGAAACATTGAAAAAAGTCACAAATTGTCTTCAAGCAATGCAAGATGTTTATAGTGTTAAACGTATTCAAACATCTTCAAATGCTACACCTTCAAGTAAAAAACAAAATTACAGAAAACCTAAATCCAAACCATATAAAAAATAGTTATTTTAAACTTTTTTAAAAAATTTGCAGGAATGTTCAATAACTGATATTATTTTAGTATGGGTAAGATTTTATTAGTATCAAACAGAAGAGATAAAATTCAACAATATGCGGCTATTTTTGATAAAAAACCGTTTGATTTTTTTACATCTTCAGAAGAAAGCACCATTACTGAAATGGTAAAACTTTCTTGTCCTGACATAATAATTTTCGATTATCATTTACAAAATAGCAAACAGATAATGAAAAATCTTAAATCTATTGCTAACTCTTCTGCTTTTATTCTACTAACACCCGATACCAAACTTGAACCAGATTTAGTCAAATACGTCAATGCTTTCATAACTGAAAACATGTCTAATGATTTGATTTTATACACAATTAATTCAAATCTAAAAACCAAAAGTTCTTTAGAGCAATTATCTGAAACAAACAAAGATTTAGCAGATAGTTTGTACAGACTCAATGTTTTATATAGCACTAGTTCCCAATTTGCAGGATCTTTAGATAAACAAAAACTTATTGACTATATGATAGAAGGTTTGGATAAATCATTAAGTTTTGATTTAACATGCACATTATGTACTGATACAGAACCTGTTTTAATTTTAAATTCTTTATACGAAATATCTGATGAACTATTAAGTGCAATTAAATTACGTACTGTGTTAAATTACAAATCGTTATTTGAAGATAAAACTCCACCGTTTGAACTTGACGCTGATGCACTGAAAGTAGTTAAAAACATTAAATACACAGGGAAAAGTTTTACGTTTTCTCTTTTCCAATTTGATAATATGTTCGCGCCAATAAGTCTTGGCAACAATTTCTTTGGTTGCATTGAAATATTCAAAGAGAGTTCTTTCTCATCTGACGATGCTACTTGTTTTCAAACCATTGCACAACAAGTTTCCTTACCGTTAAAGAGTGCGACTTTATACCAAGAAATCATTGAAACGAACCAAAAATTAGAAAAATTAGAAAGACTAAAGTCTGAATTTATTTCTATCGTGTCTCACGAATTGAGAACACCACTAACTGCAATTAAAAACTCATTAGATATTTTATCAACGGGTAAATGTGGAGAAATAAACGAAAACGGCACAAAATTTTTATCAATGGCGACTAGAAATGTTCAACGATTAGCGGGCATCATAAATGATCTATTAGACTTATCTAAAATTGAAGCCGGCAAAATGGAATACAATTTCTCTAATATTGAAATTAATACTGTAATAGAAGATGTTAAATCAGCCTTAACAGGACTTGCAAAAGAAAAAAATATCGAAATCATTGTGGAAACAGCAAGCAATCTCCCACAAATCAACGCAGATACTCAACGTTTAGAACAAGTTTTAACAAATCTTGTATCAAATGCTATTAAATTCACACCAGAAGAAAAATTTATTACTATCCGTGCAAACATTGCAAACTCAAAACAATTAACAGCACACGATTGTTTTAAAGAAGATTTAGATAAACTTTCTGGCGATTACTTGATTGTTTGTGTAGAAGACCAAGGTATAGGTATTGCTGAAAAAGATTTATTAAGAGCATTCGACAAATTTGCACAAATTGAGAACTCTTTATCAAGAAAAGTTGGTGGTTCTGGGCTTGGCTTACCTATCGCGAAACAACTAATGGAAGCTCATCAAGGTACAATCTGGTGCGATAGCGAAGTCGATAAAGGTTCTAAATTCTATATTGCAATCCCTATTGTCCCTGCTGTATTGGTTACAAATTGTTAAATACTTTTGCCATACAATAAACATGTTATAATATCATTGATAGGGGATTATTATGAAAAAGATTCTTATTGTTGATGATGAACAAGATATAGTAGAAAGCCTAAAATTTGTACTTGAGGCTTCAGATTATGCTTGTTATTGTGCTTACAACGGTGAAGACGGATTAAAACTTGCAAAAGAATTAACTCCGGATTTGATTATTTTAGATGTTATGATGCCAAAAATTAATGGCTACAAAATCAGCCGACTACTAAAATATGATAACAAATACAAAGACATCCCTATTTTGATGATTACAGCACGTTCTCAAGAAGAAGATAAATTGATCGGCGAAGAAACTGGTGCAAATGAATATATTACAAAACCTTTCGATTTAAATGATGTAGTTAATAGAGTTAAGAAGTATTTGGATTAATGGACACAGTAACTAATAAAACATTAGAAAAACTTAAATACGACCTTGTAAGAGCAGGTTTAGTTCAGTATGAAGTTATTGAACAAGCCGAAGAACTTTCTAAAGCTCAAAATATAAACATTGGACAAGCACTTATTAACTCTGGTATTGTTACAGAAGAAACATTATTGGAATTTCTAGGTTCAAAATTACACATCCCATACGTAAATTTAGACGATTATTCTTTAGATACAAACTGTTTAAAATATATAAATTTTTCAGATGCCAAACGCTATAGAATCATACCTCTATTTAAAATAGAAGATGCTTTAACTGTCGCTATGGCCGATCCTTTGGATTTGTTTGCTATTGATAGAATTATCGAAAGTGCAGAATGTTCAATTGAACCTGTTATTGCATCAGAAGTAAGTATTATCAAAAAAATTGATGAATATTACAAAAATGAAAGCATGGTCGCTGATATTTTTATTGATAACGGGAACGATTTTGATTGGCGTGATGAGTTACACAGCGAAGACTTAAGCGATAATCATATACAAAAAATTATAAGAGCAATTCTAAAACAAGCAATTCTAGAAGATGTTCACGAAGTAAACTTTCAAGGAGAAAGCGAAGGTTTTTGTGTAAATTTCAAAAAAAATGGTGAAATACAAAACAAAGGTTTAATTCCAAATGTTTTAACATCGTCATTCGTTGCAAAACTAAAAACATTAGCAGAATTAGACCCTTCTGTTTCCGAAGTTCCACAACTAGGCAAACTAAACTTTAAAGTAGATGATGTCCTATTGGTTGCTAGTATTTCAACTTTCCCAACTATTATGGGCGAAAGAATTTTCTTGAAGATATATAAACCGCCAAAATCATTAAATAAAATTGTGAAATCTGACAATGGATTAAATCTAATTAAGCAAGCACTCACAGAACCTGGTGTAATACTCGTTTGCGGTTCACCTTTGAGTGGCAAAACACACGTTATTTATTCTTTATTATTAGAGGCTGCTAAATCTAAAAACAAAAATATTATGACCCTTGAAAGTATTGCTAAATACATTCTAAAAGGAGTTAACCAATGCGAATTGAATGAAAACATTGGATTTAACATGGATAAGGCATCCCGTTTTATTGAATTCCAATCTCCAGATATTATTTACCTTGAAGGTATCAAAACAAAAGAATCTTTTGACTATTTTTCAAACCTCGTTTTTGATGGCAAAACTGTAATTATGGAATTTTTAGCAAACAATATGGAAGATATGAGAAACAAAATGGATTTCTCTGATTTCGATACTTTAAAATCATTAATCAATTGTATGATATTTATTCATTCTAAAAATACTATTGAAGTGTTTGATAAAAATACGATACAAAAATATTTAGCATAAGTTATACAGTTACATTTTTATTAAATAATTGACGTCTTATAGATTCTTCATGCCCCATAATTTTTAATTGTTTTTCGGCTGGAGTTTTTTTGCGGAACAAATCCATAAAAGTAACTTTTATAACATTCAATGTTGTTTTAGAAAAAATTGGAAAACTATATTTTAATGGTGTAACTTTTTGTGCGGCATCAAAACTATCAACTGCAAGTGCAGCATACTGTATAGACGCCTTTTTATAGTTTGAATAATTCCCAACAATTGCGGAAATTGTTTTTCTTTGATGTAACTCATTTAACTTTAAAAATGTATCAGTTACTTTATGAACATTCATATCCCTACCCTTTTTAACAATAATATCACAAATAAAAATAATTTAATTTTTTCTTAACAATATAATAGTAATTTTGCTTGATTAGTTTTTGTTTTAGTGATATAAATGACATGTTATAAATTGTAATTGTAAGAAGGAGAATTACTTATGGTAAAAGTAGCAATTAACGGATTCGGAAGAATCGGACGTAACACATTGAGAGCAGCAATCAGAGAAGGTATCTACAACGAAATCGAATATGTAGCTATCAACGACCCTGGTTTAACTCCAGCAAATGCTGCACACGTTTTTAAATACGACTCAGTTATGGGCAAATTCGATGGCACAGTTGAAGTTGCAGAAGACGGTCTTGTAATCAACGGTAAGAAAATCTTATTCTTTGCTGAAAAAGACCCAGCAAATCTTCCTTGGGCTAAATTAGGTGTTGAAGTTGTTGTTGAATCAACAGGTTTCTACACAGATGCAGAAAAAGCAAAAGCACACATCGCTGCTGGTGCTAAAAAAGTTATCATTTCTGCTCCTGCTAAAAACGAAGACAAAACTATCGTTCTTGGTGTTAACGAAGCAGAATATGATCCAGCAAACCACCACGTAATTTCAATGGCATCTTGTACAACTAACTGTTTAGCTCCTGTTGCTAAAGTTATATCTGAAAAATTTGGTGTTGTTAAAGGTTTAATGACAACAGTTCACTCATACACAGGTGACCAAAGAATTTTAGACGCTGGCCACAAAGATCCACGTCGTGCTAGAGCTGGTGCTCTTAACATCGTTCCTACAACAACTGGTGCTGCTAAAGCAGTTGCGTTAGTTCTTCCAGAATTAAAAGGAAAATTAAATGGTTTCGCTATGAGAGTTCCTACTCCAGACGTTTCAGTTGTTGACGTTGTATTCGAAACTGAAAAACCTGTAACAGTTGAAGAAGTAAATGCAGCATTAAAAGCTGCTGCTGATGGCAAAGTTCTTTGCTACTCAGAAGAACCACTAGTATCTTCAGACTTTATTGGTTCATCTCAATCTTCAACAGTTGACGCTGCATTAACAATGACAATGGGCGACAACATGGTTAAAGTTGTTTCTTGGTACGATAACGAAATGGGTTATTCTACAAGATTGGCTGAAACTACAAAAATGGTTGCTGAAAAATTATAATTATAATTTTCAGACTAACAATTTTAAAGACCTCTCGTAAAGAGAGGTCTTTTTTACACTAAAGTTTTAAAATATTCTTCATTTGCTTTTAAAGTGTTTTCTTTTGCTAATATCGAATAAGTTGGCTTACCTGCAAATACATAATTAGCAGCATTATAAATATCTTGAACTGTTATAGAATCTAGCATTTCAATTATTTTATTTTTTTCTAATTCGCCATAGAAACCATCCATGCCTGAAATTAAAGAAGCATTTTTAGCCAACATTGTTTCATTAGCGGATAGTAATCTATTTTTTAATTGTAACTTAGCATTTTCTAATTCTTCTTCTGAAACATATTCTGTTTTAATTTTATTTATATGCTTATTAAACCCATCAATAGATTTTTGGATATTATCATAACTAGTTTGATTCATCACTTCGTTCTCTGTTGTAGTACCAATAGACAATTCCATTACACCAATATTATTAATGCGAGTAAATGAGGAATCAACACTGTATGCTAATTGTTGTTTTTCACGTAAATCATTAAACAATCTTGATGAAGAATTGCCTCCTAAAATCATATTCATAAGTTTAATGGAAACAACATCTTTCATATTGCCATCTAATTTAAATTTATATGCTTCAATTACTTCTGCTTGCTCTTTAGAGCCTACTTCAGTTAATACTTTTGTTTGCTCAATAGGTTTGTACATATCTATCACCGTTGGATTTGACGGTTTAAACATTGGCAAATAACCAAAAGTATTGAATATGTTATTTTTTAGTTGAGGATTTTTATTAAACGGTGCAGATACGGCTACATACAAACTTCCATTAGATAATATTTGGGAATGTAGGTTTTTAACCTCCTCAAGCGTAAGTTTGTTTGCCGCTTCAATTAAATCTTGATTTGTGTAACTCAAGTTATACCCTTTGAAAAGTTCCTTGTTTAATTTATCATAAGGTGATTTTTCTTGCCTTTGTAATTTTTCTACGAAATCTTTTTTAACTGTTTCAAATGTTTCTTGAGTAAATCTTGGGTTATACAAAACTTCCAAGGTCGAATTCAATGTTTTTTGAATATCTTGAGGAGAACATTTAGCAAAAGAATGTACGGCTCTACTAGTTGCTGCGCAATCTACATCTATAGCATCTTTCATTAAATCTTTATTAAAAGCATCAGCATCTCTAAATATAGAACCTTCAGAATAGATTTTACTCAATATATATTGAGCCGTAGGATTCGCATTTGGGATTGAATCCATTTTAATAGACAAATTCAATGCAGCCAAATCTGTTTTTGAATTACACGTAACAATTTCTGCATTATTGGTTAATTTATAGTGTTTTATATCTTCTGTATTTAATGGCTTTCTTGTATTGTTACCTGTAAAAGAAACTTGTTTTTGTTCAGGGTGAACAACTGTAACGACCGCTTTGTTCAAATTTAGATACTCATTTGCAGTTTTTATAATATCTTCTTTGGTAATAGAATTCACAATATTTTCATAATCAACAACCGCATCAAATCTATTATTTAATATAGCAGAACCAATCATCTCATTTAATCTAGACGATTTTTCGTACTTCAAATTGTTGTTCATAATAAAATGCTTTTTAATTGCTTGTAGTTCTTCATCAAAACTTGGATCAGCAGAAATAGAATAAATTTGATTAAAGATTTCTTGAATTACATTTTGAGAATCTTTTTCATTAGATTGCGTTTCTAAAAATACAGCCGTAGGATCTTGAGGTCTGCAACTGATTTTTTCGATACCCAACAGTGCAGAAGTGTTATATGGTTTTAATGCCTTATCTAATCTACCAGTTTTAGGCGCATTTAATATTGAACTTATCATTGAAATACAAATTTTTGATTTCATATCATCATTTTTAGGCCCACTAAAACCAACAACCATACGAGTTGCAACTGTTTTATCACTATAAATATCTTGTCTTACAGTTGTTTCTGTTGGAGTTAATTTTTCAAACTTTCTTGGATGAGTATTTTTGTTTGTACCTTTGAAATGTTTTGAAATAAGACTAATTGCCTCATCAGGATTTACATCTCCCGTTATCACGGTTACCATATTCGCAGGATAATAATTGTTATTATAGTAATCAATTACGTCTTCTCTGGTAATTCTATTGATATTTTCTGCTGTGCCAGCAATCAAATCTGTTGATGTACTGTTAATACCAAACAGTTTTTTCAATGTTAAATTTACTGCGACTACATCTGCATACCCTTGGTACATGTTAATTTCTGAATTGACAATTCCTTTTTCTTTTTCTAATGCTTCAACTGCGAACTTTGGAGTTTCCAACATTGAAGCATGGATTTTAATTTTCTTTTCTAAATCACCATCATTTAAAAGGTTTGATTGAATAAAATAATCCGTTTCAGCAAAATTGGTTGTAGCATTAGTGCTTGCGCCCATTTTATCTGTTGTAGCAAAAAATTCTCCAGCCTCTAATCCTTCAGAACCATTAAATAAATTGTGCTCTATATAGTGGCTTATTCCTCTAACATTGTCAGATTCGTTTAACGAACCAGTATTAACATAAGTTTTTACAAGTGTTGGAGAATTCGCTTTCGGCACAATTACAACTTGCTGACCATTTTCTAATTTATAACAATGTGCTTTAAAATCATTTGGAAGATTCACCACTCCCGTTTGCACGTAACTTGTTGGCTTTCGCACATTATAATCAGCATTACAACTTGGTAAAGAATTTACTTGATTACGTTCTTCACCTTTGAATGTTGGCTGAGTTTGGTAATTTGCCTTATGAAAATTTACACCGTCTATCAAATTAATTCTAAGCATAGTTTTCCCTATGTTTAATAAAACATTTTTGAGGCAAAAATTGACTTTTAATTAAGAAATTTTAAAAATTGTTTGTTCTCTATCAGGACCAACACTAACAATTGATACTGGAACTTCTAACAATTCTTCCAATCTGTTAATGTATTTTTTAAAGTTTTCAGGTAACTTATTATACTCTCTAATACCTGAAATATCTTCTTTCCATCCTTTATGAGTTTCATAAACCGGTTCTAAATATTTATGCATAAACACATCTGTCGGATATGATTTATAAACTTTACCATTTCTCGAATCTCTATATGCGGTGCAAAGTTTAATTTCATCAAATGTATCAAATATATCCGCTTTTGTTAAAGCAACGGAAGTCAAACCTCCTACTAGAACTGAATACTTCATAGTTACTGCATCAAACCAACCACAACGACGTGGTCTGCCTGTTGTTACACCAAATTCATGCCCGATTTCTCTGATTTTGTCACCAATTTCGTCAGTTAATTCAGTAACAAAAGGCCCTTCTCCAACTCGAGTTACATATGCTTTTGCAACACCAATAACTTCATCTATCATTTTTGGCCCATAACCAGAACCTGTACAAGCGCCACCACCGATTGGATTTGAACTTGTTACGAATGGATATGTTCCATAGTCTATATCAAGCATTACACCTTGAGCACCTTCAAACAAAACTGTTTTGCCCTGACGTTTTGCATCTTCCAAAACTTCTTGCCAATCAAAACAAACATAAGGCCTAAATATTTCAGCATACTCTTTGCAAAGCGCTAATACTTCTTCTTTTGAATATGTTTTTAAGCCATAAACTTTTTCCAATGTTTTATTTTTAATTGGTAAAATAATATCTAATTTTTCAGATAAAGTTTCTTCATCATATAAATCTTGAATTTTTAAACCAATTCTAGCCATTTTATCTGTGTATGTTGGTCCAATACCTTTTTTAGTAGTACCAATTTTACCTTTTGTTGCGATACTTTCACTATAACCATCAACCTCTGTATGATAAGGCATTGTGATAGACGCCAAAGGATTAACTTTCAAACCTGAAACATCAATTCCTTCTTCAATCAAACCATCTAATTCTTGTTTAAAAGATTCTGGTAAAATAACTGTTCCAGCACCGATAAAACATAATTTGTTGCCGTATAAAATTCCAGATGGAATTAAGTGAAATTTATAAGTTTTACCGTTTGCAACAACTGTGTGACCAGCATTACAACCACCTTGATAACGAATGATAACATCGGCTTTTTCCGCTAATAAATCGGTGATTTTTGCTTTACCCTCATCACCCCATTGAGCACCAACAACAACTCTATTCATACTAATCCCTCTCTTTAAATGGCTTTTACCAATTAATTATAGCACAAAAAATATATATAATAAAATATGGGTTCAATGATTTTATTGAACCCATATTATTTAACTCAACTATTTTATCATCAACTCTGGCGGTGGTAATTTTGGGCCTTGACCAAACGGTGACTTTTTAGGGTGGCGTTTTTCAAACTCTTTTCTGCCCTCATTCTTAATTTTTAAAAGTTCTTTTTTCTGATCTTCAGTTAAAACGGCCTCAAAATCTTTCATATTCTGATGACGAATTTCGCGAATTTGTTTGCCCAAATTCATTATTTCTTTTCTAATCGCTTGTTCTTTCTCTTTCTTTTTCTCTGCAATTAGATTTTCTTGTTCTAATCTAACCAACTCCGCATGTTTTTGCTTCAACTGAGTAAACAAAGGTTTAATTTTTTCGTGAGTCGCTTGTCTTTGTTCTTTAATTTGTTGTTTTTGTTCCTCAGTTAAATTTAAGCGCTTTTCAAATGCTTCTTTGCGTTTTTGCATTTCTTCTTTGTTAAATTGTTTTTGTGCTACTTGCGGAGTTTTAGTCGGTTGTGCTACTGTTTCTGCATAAGACATTCCGCCACATAAAAATGTAATCATTGATGCTAAAATAAATACTTTTTTCATAAATTAACCTTTCATTAAATCTGCCAACTTTATTGCCAATTCTTGTTTTGCATTATATACTCTTGATTTGATTGTCCCAACTGGACAGTTGAATTTTCTTGCGCATTCTTCGTACGTATAACCCATCATTTCAGAATATACAATTACATCTCTCAATTTTGGTTTTAAGGAATTGACTGCTTCTATAATTTTTGCCTGACGTTCGTTTCTGATAACTTTTAACTCCGGAGTAGGTTTGTTATCTTGAACCAAACTTAACGAATATTCATCGGAATCTGAATTTTGCTCTTGCTTTTTTACAGAAGACTTAAGATAATCTTTTGAAACGTTTCTTGCTATTGTGCCAATCCAACTTTTGAAACTACCTTGTTCTTTGTATTTATCAGAATTTTTCCAAGCCTTAATAAAAACCTCTTGTTCAAGGTCTTCATTTTCCTCCTTAACAATAGATTTTATTATGTTTTTTACAGTCGCTCTATTTCTCTCTATAATCTCTTGGAAATTCATCTAATCTACCATTATTAAACCGTAAGAATCCACCGGTAAACCCAAATCCTCGGCAGAAAGAACCATTCCATAATTAATTCTGTCTGAAATATTTGGATTTAGATTAACGACACACATTGTCGAAACACATACACAACACATAAAAATCGCACAAAGCGCTTTTAATTTTAAGTAGTTTCTGTGTTTTCCCACAAAATGTGGCTTAACCTCTTGCAAAAGTTGAGAAACTTTTTGCATTTTTTCATGTTCAGCCTTACAATCTGGGCAAGAGTTTACATGCTCCATCAAAGTAGCCTCATCTGAAAAAATAAAAAGTCCTTCGTATTTTGTACATTTTTCTTTCATAATTACCTCTAACTATATAACGAAATTAAAATAAAAAATGTTCATTTTTCATTATACATTATTCGTAATACTCTCTTGTCATTGTAAACCTTTTGTAATAATATCCTACTTGAGTCGCAAAATTTTAATTTAGGGATTTTATACAAACATAATGAGTATCGCAAATGGATTAGAGAAATTATTCATATATTTTGGTAAAGACGCAAACCCTGCACTTATCGCAACAGGTATCGCTGGCGCAAAGGCAATTTTCCGTCCTACATTTACCATGATGGATAAAGACCAAGATCCTAAAGCAAAAAGATACGCTGCATTTAGAGAAGGTTTAACAGAAGTTTTAGCAATGGGTATTTATTATGCCAGCGGCAAACTCACAACAGTTGCAGCAAAAGCCCTAACAAAACCTAAAGAAATGGCTAAAGAAACTTTCAAAACCATAATCGAAGGGGGCAAAAATTTACCAAAAAATTTAACAGAAGAGGCGGCTCGAGGAATTAAAAACAACTTCTTTAAAGTTAATTCAACTCTTTCAATGTTGGGGGTTTTTGCTAGTGCATTAGTAATTATTCCAGAGGCGTGTTCTCTTGTTATTAGACCTTTAATGAAAGAACTAGACAAAAGAGATCAAAAAAAATTAGATATTAATACAGCATTACCTATAAAACCAAGCACTTGGCAACCAAGTTTTCAAGATAATAATAACAACAAAATTTTTAATACATTCCCTGATAGATTCTCATCAGGAATGAGGGTAGGTGGCGTATGATTCAACCTATCGTAAACTTATTAACAAAACCAGGATTGGTTAATTTATCACAAAACACTGCAGCAAGGGTTACTGTTGAAACAGGTATGAAAGCAATCGGTCGTCCTGGGTTTATTCTTTTAGATAACGATATTGACGACAACACAAAAAAATACTCTGCTACAAAAGAATTTTTATACCAAGCAATTTGTTTAGGTGTTTACCTTGCTGTAATTCCACCTGTATTTAAAAACGGTGCATTTAAATTAGCAAAAAAAGCGTATAAAAATACCAAAGGCTTTGAACACTTCAAAAATGCAAAAGAATTTTTAGACTTCCATAAACTAGCAACTGTTGATAAAACTGAAAGGTTAAAGTCTTTGGCTGATGGCAAATTCGATAAATTTAAAGACAACAAAATTTTAATGGATTTAATACAATCAGACAAAAATATGAAAGATGAATTGGCTTTGCAAAAAGGTGTTATTGAAACAAGTTCATTCCTTGGTTCAATATTAGGACTCGCAATATTAGCACCTGAAATAAGCCACGAGACAATCCACCCTATTATGCGTGCGTTAGGCATGGAAAAGAAACCTGAAGATCACGTTGATATCCAAGCTTAATTATTTTTGCGCGTCAAATATAGGTTTTAAATATTGACCGGTATGAGATTGCTTGTTTTTTGCGACTTCTTTAGGTGTACCTTGTGCAATAATTTGTCCACCATTATTACCACCTTCTGGCCCCAAATCAATAACATAATCCGATATTTTTATGAAATCTAAATTGTGTTCAATAACTAAAATTGTATTACCTTGATCTGCTAGTCGTTGTAAAATCTTAACCAACTTATCTAAATCAGCCCAATGCAAGCCAACAGAAGGTTCATCCAACAAGTACAATGTTTTGCCTGTTGAATGCTTCAATAACTCTGCTGCAAGTTTTATTCTTTGCGCTTCTCCTCCAGATAATGTCGTAGCACTTTGACCTAGTTTAATATAATCCAAGCCAACATCATTCAATGTTTGCAATTTCTTTTTGATTTTTGGGATACTGTCAAAAAATTCTAACGCTTCCTTTACACTCATCTCTAAAACATCAGAAATAGTCTTACCTTTGTATTTAACTTCTAGCGTTTCACGATTATAACGTTTCCCCTTACAAACATCACATTTTACATAAACATCCGAAAGGAAATTCATCTCTATCTTTAACAACCCATCGCCCTTACAAGCCTCGCAACGTCCACCTTTAACGTTAAAACTAAATCTACCTGGCTTGTAACCTCGCGCTTTTGCTTCATTTGTCTTTGAATACAAATCTCTAATATCTGTAAATACATCTGTATATGTCGCAGGATTTGATCTTGGCGTTCTACCTATCGGCGACTGATCTATATCAATAATTTTGTCTATATTTTCAAATCCTAAAATCTCATCGACACCTTGTGGTTTTGGTTTATTTCTATGCAATTTATGTTTTGCATATTCATAAATCAAATTTTGCATTAACGTTGATTTACCCGAGCCAGAAACACCTGTAAACGTAACTATTTTCCCTAACGGGATATCGATATTTATATTTTTAAGATTATTCAAGTGTGCGTTTTTCACAGATAAATATTTACCATTACCATCTCGCACCTTATCTGGTATTGGAATAAATTTTTCACCACTTAAATATTTACCGGTCACAGAACTCTTTGCAGAAATAATATCTTCAACAGAACCTTTGGCAACTATCTTACCACCATTTATTCCTGCTTTTGGGCCAATATCTACAATATAATCAGCACTCCTTATGGTTTCTTCATCGTGCTCAACAACAATCAATGTATTACCAAGGTTTCTCAACTTAACTAGTGTCTTGATTAAGCGGCTGTTATCTCTTTGATGCAGACCAATTGACGGTTCGTCCAACACATATAAAACGCCAGACAAACCACTACCAATCTGGGTTGCTAACCTAATCCTTTGCGCTTCGCCACCTGATAATGAGCCGGCATTTCTTGCCAAAGTTAAATAACCTAAACCAACATCTTTCAAAAAACGTAATCTTGCACGGATTTCATCTAAAATTTGTTTAGCAATTTCTATGTGATAATCGGTCAAATCTAAATATAAATTTTCCACAAATTCTAATTCTTCATCAACAGGCATTTGTGTAAATTCAAAAATATTTTTCCCATTTACAGTAACTGCTAGTGGAAACGGCTTTAATCTTGCACCATTACAAGATGGACAAGGTGTTGTTGTCATATATTTTTCAAGTTCTTCGCGCCAATATTCACCATTCACATCATTATAACGTTTTTCCAAGTATGGAACTACTCCCATAAATCTTCTATGTTCATTATGATATCGCTTTGTACCAAACTTTTTCACATGCAAAGTTACAATATCATCTCCTCCATACAAAATAATATTTTGATGATCTTGTGGCAATTCATCAAATGGCTTTGCTATATCAATTCCATAATGATCACACACCGATTTTATTACATCATCATAATACGTATTTGAAGTCTTCTTCCACGGATAAATAGCACCATCTTGTAATGAAATTGTTCTATCTGGTATAACCAAACTTGGATCAACAACATAATCTGCACCCAAACCCGAACATCTCTCACACGCACCATAAGGGTTATTAAATGAAAATATACGTGGAGATAACTCTTCAAAACTTATATTACATTTTGAACAAGCAAGTTTTTCACTATAAATTTTTTCTTCCTGCCCAACGATATCCACAACGGCTATCCCATCAGCCTTTTGCATAGCCAACTGAACACTATCTGCAATTCTCGATTTAGAACTTTCTTTTACGACAATTCTATCTACAACAACGTCAATAGTATGCTTTTGCGTCTTGGCTAACTCAATTTCATCCTCATCTAAATTATAAATTTCACCATCAACTTTAACTCTAACAAATCCCTCTTGACGTAATTCTTCAAGTACAGATTGAAATTCGCCCTTTTTGCCTCTGACAATTGGAGATAAAATTTGAATTTTTGTACCCTCATCAAGCAACATAATATTATTAACTATCTCATCCAAACTTTGTGGTTTAATTTCTTCACCACACTTTGGACAATGAGGTACACCAACCCTTGCATAAAGAAGCCTTAGATAATCATATATCTCAGTAACTGTCCCAACTGTTGATCGAGGGTTGTTACTTGTTGATTTCTGATCTATTGAAATAGCAGGAGACAAACCATCAATATATTCAACATTTGGTTTATCCATTTGACCTAAAAATTGACGAGCATATGTTGAAAGACTCTCTATATAGCGTCTTTGGCCTTCAGCAAATATCGTATCAAATGCTAAAGAACTTTTACCACTTCCTGAAACTCCTGTAAATACAACTAACTCATTTTTAGGAATTTCTAATGAAACATCTTTTAAATTATGTTCTTTTGCACCTTTTATTTTTATTGTATCTCTCATAACATAATTATGACATATAAAACATTAATTTCAAATACGCAATTTTTTCTTTTTAGATGTTTTATTATCAATATGATCAGCCCAATCAAACCAATAAATGCAGTAAAAGAAAGCATAACCAGTGTCCAGCCAAAGCAAATCAAAAGTTTGCCTGACAGTTTTGAACACTGTAAAACTTTTGCAGAAAAAGAAATTGATAAACTAAATATTTTAAACAACTTTATCAATATAAAATGCCTCGAAAATTTAAATACATTTGAAAAAATTAATTTAAAAAATGTAATCAATAACGGGCAAATAAATGAGTTCTATCCAACTATTTCAGGATATAAACCAGCCTGTTTAATAGCAACAAAAAAATCGACAAAATATTTAGAAAAAATAAAATCCACAAAAGATATCCCTCTTGAAACAATTAGTTATAAGCGTTTTGGAATTCACCAATCTATAATCTTAAACAAAAAATTAATAACAAATATCATTCAAGAAAACAAAGATATTTTCACTAGTAGGTTAAATTTAGAACCTAATACAAGTGATGAAATTATCTATAAAAATTTAAAACAGGCTCTTAAAACAAACGACTATGATGACCTTTTAGGTATGACATTAGGTTACCCTAGAAACGACTCTATTATTTTCAACATAGAACAATTAGCCACAAAAGCAAAAAATATAGATGCACCTGAACTTAGGAATAATGTCCCAAAACACAAAAAAATTCTACTTGAATATTTAAACAGCGAGAATTCTATTTATAAAAACACCAATTTCAAACAAGAAATAGAACAATCAATCAAAAATATAAAAGAAATTACTCCTTTTAAACAAGGTTATTATAAATTCATTAATTACACAGGGCAAGAAAATTTAGAACTAAAAAAAACAGTAAAGTCGTTCGAAAACGACTTTACCTGTGAAAAAATTATAAAATAATTTTATTTAACTAATCTATTTTTTTAATATCTTGACTTGCATCAGATAATATATCTATTTGTTTCTTTGCAGTTTTTAAGTTGTTAATAGTCGCATTTCCACCAATACAACCACCTTCACAACACATAACTTCAATCAAGTTGCATCCTTCATCACAAGATCCACAAGTAGCATATTTCTTTAATTGTCTTATGCTTTCTTTATTTAAACCATTAATCACGCAAGGTTTAACTAAACTTTCATCTTTTAAAGATGCTTTCACTGATTCTGCAACACCACCTGTGTAACCAAAATTACGAGCCTGTTTAGAAGATTCTTTTACAAATTTTGTTTCTTCTAATTCGGTTATTTGGATTTTATGAGCGACAAATAATGCACCCAATTCTTCGTAATTCATTACATAATCAACGTTTTCATTATCATAACCTTCCGCACGTTTAGCAACGCAAGGACTCACAAAAACTGTTATCGCATCTGGAAATTCTTTCTTAACAATTTCTGCAGTGTAATACATCGGTGTTTGTGTTGTTGAAACATACGGTTTTATTTCTGGTAAATGTTTCTTAATCAGTTGGTTATAACCTGCGCAACAAGATGTTGTCATGAAATTATGAGCCTCTGCTTCTCTTTCTGATTCACAAATTCTTTCCATAAATTCTTCTGCTTCGTTATGTGCTGTTATATCTGCGCCCTGCGCTACTTCATACACATCATCAAATCCTGATTTTAATATAGCAGTCTTTAATTGATAAATTGTACCTGGGAATTGCCCCGCAATCGATGGTGCTATCATTGCGATAACTTTTTTATCAGACTTTAATGCTTTTAATATATCAACAATTTGACTTCTTTCATGAACAGCACCAAAAGGACAAGCAGCCGTACATCTACCACAATTTATGCATTTTTCATAATCAATACTAGCAAAACCTGTTTCATCCTTTTTAATTGCCCCAACAGGACAAGAATCTTCGCACGGTACCGAAATTTTTACAATAGCACCATACGGACAAGCATTTACACACATTTTACATTTCTTACATTTTGAGTCATCAATTACGGATTTACCGTTAACAATTGATATAGCACCAAATTTACATGTTGAAAGACAAGGTCTTGCTACACAACCTTGGCATAAATCTGTAACATATATCCTGTTTGTTGCACAACCCTTGCAAGCATTTTGTAAAACTGTTAAATTTTTATCACTTATTTCTGTTCTTTCTAATGCCTTTTTAGCATATTTTGCTAAAGAAACCGTTTCGTCATCTTCCTCTATAGGGAATCCTAACGCTGCGATTGCTCTATCTTTGATAATTGCACGTTCTTTATATACACAACATCTATAAGGAACTTCCATTCCCTTTGGTCGCATATCATACGGAATTAATCTTGCTTGCTCTTCAAAGTCATCAGATAAAAATGCTTTAATAACTCTTACTAAAATTTCTTTTTTAATGTGTATTGCTTGTCCTACTTTGTTCATTTTACTTTCCTAATTTTCTCTCAATTGCCTCTAATACTTTTTCTACGGTCGCTTCTGAAATAATCTCTTCGTCAACTTTTACATATGGGGCTTTAGAATATTCCCAATTGATTGAACAAAGACCTAAACATGGGCTACCAGAAACTTCTACTTTTTTTCCATATCTTTGTGGGATAAGGTCATTTAATTCTTGTAAATTGTTACCACCCATAACAAAACATGTTGTTCCTAAACATACTTTCACTGAAATTTTTTCCATAGTTAACTCCTTTATATAAACTGTACCTTCACTTTTTTCAAGTATTTTTCTTCTAAAATTTTTGCCATTTGCTTTATTATATTTTTCCTTATTTCAATTTCAACTGGTAAATTAGGATCATAATGCGCTTTATTCATTTGGGCTCCTACTAAAAAGTGTATCACATCATTATCAAGAAGGAAATCCATTAAAATTTTTGCTGCATCATTTTCTGTTTTGCCACCTTCTAAATACTCTACGGTTTTAGTTAATGTCAAAATTCCCTCTGTTACCAAATCGACACCGTCCATCTTTAAAGGACTTGGCAACTTCCCAGCATTAACTGAAATATCTGTTGTAACAGGAATATTTAATTCCCTTGAAATTATATTGGCAGTAGTTCCTCCAGAAATAACTTTTTTACCTTTAAATTCCATAAATGTTTTAGCCCAATAATTATCTTTTTCTTGGTGATATGGAGGACCGGTAAATATTAATGTTTCTCTAGGGTCTCTGCAATAAATTGATAATATAGACGTATCGTCTTTTAATTCTCTATTCGGTGCAATCAATTCAATCTGATGAATCAAATAATCACTCAAATCTTGAGATGATATATCCGGTTGTTGTTGTAATTTTTTCAAAATAATTTTAATAAGCCCACGTCTTTCCAATCCCAATGGATACTGTTTAGAACCCATAGCAACTTGCGTTGCACCGTCAGAACAAAATATTATCCTATCATGCTTTTCTAACGAAATGTTATAAACTTTCATCTTCCTATTTTTAAAATCCTTAGATTGAATCACTTGATATTCAGGCTTCAAAACTTGCATATCTCTAATCCAAATAAAATCAGGATTTCCCTCTTCTACAATCTTTGCTTTTCCATTTTCAAAACAATCAATTGCAGAAAAAGTTGAATAACTTATACCCCTTACTTTACAAACTGGAAGTGAGTTCATTATAATTTCACAAGAATTTTCAATATCAGAATTACTTTCCATAAATTTTAAAAGCATTGTAGAAGTCATACAAGCCAATATATTTGCCTTTATTCCACTTCCTAAACCATCAGAAAGAACAGCAACAACCCTCTTCATTTCTGGAAATCTGTTTGAAGCAAAGAAATCACCATAAGCGTTTTGATTATATTTCTTTTTTTGTGAACACGCTATATCAATGAACATCATTACCCTCATTTATATTAGGGTCAAAGCCCTCTGCAATAGAACTCAATAGTAACTCAGTTTCTACCATGTGTTCCCCTAATAAACTCGCAATTTCTTGAACTGTTGTAATATTTTTGGAAATAACATCTCTCGCACGTTTTGCTATTTTACTTCTATCAATCTCTGATTTAGTTACATCCGATATAACAGCACCAATAAGTTCATTATCTTCAATAGTAAAAATACTAATATCATAAACTTTATCTTTTATAACATAATGCTCCTGGTGAATATCTTTTCCCGTATCTAATGCTGATTTGAATAATTCTGGGAATGAAACAATTCTATCTATACATGCACCAGAAAGCCCATCTTGACGAGAAGAGAAGATATCATACATATCTTCCGATAAAAACATATGCGCGAAAGAATCATTCGCTTCTACAATTTCCATATTCGAATCGACAATAACTACCGCTGATGGCATACATCTTAACATTGCAGCAGCTTTTCGAACAGCAATTTTTCTCATATATGACACACACATAGACGGTTCTGCATCACCTGCAATTAACGCATTTACGAATTCTCTACAACTTGCATAACCACATCCAGCACAGTTTAATTCATCTTCTTGTGTGTGTTTACTAATCTTTTTAAGGGCTTTGGTAATTTGTTCGATAGAATATTCCACTTTTTTAATTGGTTCTGGTAAATATTCCATTTCAACAACTTTTTTAGGCTTTTTAGGAATATCATTCCTGTATTGTGTTTTTGAGTAAATATCAGAGGTTATAAATAATCTAGATTTGTCACTTGATAAACAAGGCCCATTTATACAACCACCTGGGCAGCCTAAAGCCTCTAAGAAAATCTTATTATATATTTTATCTGGATTCACGTTTTGCAAAGACTTATCAAACGCTTCCAAAGAACTTACTGAAATAAACGTAACGTCATCTTTGTCTATTCCAACCCTTTTTATAGTCTCATTCATTCCACCCTCTAATGGATACAACGCACCTTCATAAGCCGCTTCTGGAACGAATTTACAAGATTCATCTGTTTCTATATTTTTTAAGTCTATAAATTCTTCTTTCAACCAGTAGTTCAATTCATCAAATGTCAATGCTGCAGCCATCAAATCAAGATTTCTATCGGCTTCATTCTTTTTCGCTATACAAGGTCCAATGAAAACTACTTTTATATCACTACCATATGTATCTTTCAACAAACCACAATGAGTTAATGCAGGAGATGCAACAGGTGTGATACATTTTGCAAAATTAGACTTGTAAAGTCTTATATAATCATCTATTACAGGACACGCAGAAGATATAAACAAACCTTTATCCGCTTCATTTAACATTTTTGCTGTTTGTATTGAAACTTCTTGTGCACCTAAGGCCGTCTCTGAAACACCTGCAAAGCCAAGTTTTTTAAGAGCAGCAACCATCTTTTCTTTCGAAATATCATATAAACCAGCCCAACTTGGTGCCAATGAAACATATACTTTTTTATCTGTTAATAACAACGATTTTACAATTTCAATATCTCGTCTTACTCTTTTTGCGCCTACTGGACAAATCTGTACACAAAGCCCACATGCAATACATTTATCATTAATTACAGAGGCGCTACCACCTTGTATTCTAATAGATTTTATGTGACAACTTCTAATACATTTATAACAGTCATTACATTCATTTTTTAAAGTATAAACCGGATATTGTTTGTCCATTGCTTTTCCTTATTATTTATGTGCCTCAAATATTTTTATAATATCTTCTTTCGTTACATTAACATATTCTTCATTGTTAACAATTATTCTTGGTCCTTTGTCACATTTGTTTTCACACAAAGAACCAATTATTGATACCTCTGTATCTAAATTATTTTCTTCTATATATTCTTTTATAAATTCAAGATTTTCTTGATTACCTTTTGCGAAGCAAGCGCTTCCCATACATACTTTTATTTCAATTGTCATCTTTATTATCAGTTACCTCTTCATTATTTGTAAATTGTAAAAAACTACCGATTAAATTCTCGTTCCAAACTTTTGTACCACTCGGCACTTCGAGTATACATGGAGTAAAGTTCCAAATATATTTTATTCCGGCTTCTGCTAAATATTTGGCTACGCTCTTAGCGAATTCACTAGGAACTGTCAATATTGCGATTTCAACACCAAGTCTGTCTACTAAATTTTCTACTTTTGATAAAGCAAAAACTTCTTTACCGTTTATTACTGTACCAATTTTTCGTTCATCGTTATCAAACATAGCAAGTATATTCAGCCCATAATCTTTAAATGTACTATATTTTGCTAATGCCGAACCTAAATTACCTGCACCAACAATAAAAGCATCTTTAGGTTTTTTAAAACTTAATTTTTCTTCTATTGCTTTCTTCAATTTTTTTGCTTCATATCCCACACGACATTTGCCAGGATTGTCCAAATACTTTAAATCCTTTCTAACTTGAGAATTATCTATATTCAAAAAATTTGCGATTTTCGTACTAGAAATATAACATTCATCTTCTTTTAAATCATCTAGTATAAAATGATATAATGTTAAACGATTTACTACTTTGTCTGGAATATTCATACTAATATCACCTTTTTCTATATTTCCATTCTAATCAATTATAAAGAAAGGACAGGGCTTTGAACTAGTCAAAGCCCTGAATTAATTTAGACAATACCGTTGTATGCGTCTAAGAAGATTTGTTTAATTTCATCCATCAATGGATATCTAGGGTTAGCACCTGTACATTGGTCATCGTATGCACGTTCAACCAATAAATCCAAGTTTGCCATAAACTCTTCTTCTTTTACGCCAAAGTCTTTTATTGATTTTGGAAGATTGATTTCTGTCATCAATTCATCTACCGCTTTAATCAATAATTCAACTTTTTCGTCATCATTTTTGCCGCCTAAACCTAATTCGTCAGCAATTTGACCATATTTTGTTTTAGCACAAGGATATTTGTATTGTGGGAATACCGCTTGTTTTGTAGGTTTATCTGTTGCGTTAAATTTGATTATTTGACGGATCAATAATGAGTTTGCAACACCGTGAGGGATGTTGTACATTGCACCCAATTTGTGAGCCATTGAGTGACATAATCCTAAGAATGAGTTTGCAAATGCCATACCAGCAATTGTTGCTGCATAGTGCATTTTTTCTCTTGCGATAGGATCATTTGCACCTTCGTTGTATGAACGTACTAAATATTTGAAGATTAATTTAGTTGCTTCCAAAGCATTTGAGTTAGTAAAGTTTGTAGCCATACAAGATACATATGCTTCAATTGAGTGAACCAAAGCATCGATACCTGATGCTGCTGTTAAACCTTTTGGCATTCCGTCAACGAAGTTTGGATCCACAACTGCCATATTAGGTGTTAATGCATAATCCGCAATTGCATATTTGTAATGTGTTTGTTCATCTGTAATAATTGAGAATGGAGTTACTTCTGAACCAGTACCTGATGTTGTTGGTACACATACCATTGTTGCTTTTTTACCTAAATCAGGGATTTGGCAAATTCTTTTTCTGATATCCATAAATCTCATTGAAATATCTTCAAAGTTTGTTTCTGGTTGTTCATATAGTAACCAAATAATTTTACCAGCATCCATTGGAGAACCACCACCTAATGCAATAATTACATCTGGTTCATATGGTCTTACAATTTCCATTGCTTGTTTAATTGTTGCTAGAGTTGGATCTGGTTTTACATCGAAGAATACTTGGTGATCAATACCAATTTCATCCAATGTTTTTGTAATAGTATCAACAGCACCTGAATTGAATAAGAATCTATCTGTTACAATGAATGCTCTTTTCTTACCTTGTAATTCTTTTAGTGCTAAATCAATTGCACCACGTTTGAAATAAACTTTTGGAGGTACTCTAAACCATAACATATTTTCTCTCCTTTCAGCTACTGTTTTATAATTTAATAAATGTTCTACTCCAATGTTACCTGATACTGCGTTGCCGCCCCAAGAACCACAACCCAATGATAATGATGGCTCTAATTTGAAGTTGTATAAGTCCCCAATACCACCTTGTGATGATGGTTGGTTAATTAACACACGGCAAGATGGCATTTTTTCTGCATACGCATTAATTCTTTCGTTTCTGCGTTCATCTGTGTATAATACTGAAGTGTGACCTGCACCACCTTTTAGTACCAACTCGTATGCCATTTCTGACGCTTGTTCAAATGATTTTGCTTTGTACATAGTTAAGATTGGTGATAATTTTTCTCTTGAGAATGGATCTTCCCAATCTAATTCTGCTCTTTCACATAATAAAACTTTTGAATCAGCAGGGATACTAAACCCTGACAATTCTGCAATTTTTGCTGCTGGTTGACCAACGATTAATGGGTGCGCTGTTCCTCTTTGAGGATCGATGAATGGCAAATCAATCATTTTCTTCGCTTCTTCTTTACTTACTAAGTATGCACCTCTGTATACAAATTCTTTTTTAACTTCTTCGTAAATATCTTCAACAACGATTACTGATTGTTCAGAAGCACAAATCATACCGTTGTCAAATGTTTTTGACATAAGAATTGAAGAAACTGCCATTTTAATATCTGCTGTTTCATCAATTACTGCTGCTGTATTACCAGGACCTACACCTAATGCTGGTTTACCAGATGAGTATGCTGCTTTAACCATACCTGGACCACCTGTTGCTAAAATACAAGCAATGTTTGGATGGTGTAACAATGCATCTGATAATTCCATTGAAGGAGTATCGATCCAACCGATAATATCTTTTGGAGCACCAGCTTCAATTGCTGCATTCAAAACAATTTTTGCTGCTTCAATTGTACTCTTAGTTGCTCTTGGGTGTGGTGAAAATACGATACCATTTCTTGTTTTTAATGCTAATAACGCTTTAAAAATTGCTGTAGAAGTTGGGTTTGTTGTTGGGATAATACCAGCCAAAATACCTAAAGGTTCTGCAACAACTTTTGTTCCGTTAATTCTGTCTTCACTAATAATGCCACAAGTTTTTGCATTTTTGTGTTTGTTGTAAATGTATTCTGATGCAAAGTGGTTTTTAATAATTTTGTCTTCCAAAACACCCATACCAGTATCTTCAACTGCCATGCGAGCTAGAGGAATTCTAGCCTTATCTGCTGCAGTTGCTGCGGCTTTGAATATTTTGTCCACTTGTTCTTGTGAATAATTAGCATATTCACTTTGTGCATTGCTAACTCTTTCTAACAATGCGTTTAAAGCATCAAGTGTATCAACCAAACCGGTTGGCTTAACGCTTTTCTTTTCTTCTGTTTTTTCCAATACTTTCGGCATAATTTTATCTCCTTTTAAATTGTGATTAAATTCCCTAATCAAAATTTTAGTACATAAAAAAATAAAGTCAAGTCCTTGTCTCACTTGATTTTTAGGAGATTTATATTGTGATACTGTAGCACGATTTCTATAATTAATCGTGACAGGTTGCACTATTTAACACTTAATGATTGTTTTTATCACTATTAACTATATTAGTTTCTGCTCTAAATCTTCTACACTTGCTTTTTTCAAATATTCAATAAACTTCTTTTCAACAATACCACGCTTCTTATCTATAGCCTCCCATTTAGATATTTTATTATTATCTAAATGAAAAAATGCACTTAATGTATTGTAGCCTACCTCTTCCCCGAAAAAATCAATACTATTTTGTTTAAAATACGAAACACAAGCATCTGGGTATTTCTTATCAATACCTTTAAGCAACTTTGATTTTTTAAATGCTTTTAGGGTACCCGGATTCCAATCTTTTATATTTTGATAGTTAATTCCAAAACTTGTTTGGTTATCTATTTTATTTATTTGCACTATTATTCCCTCAAATTAATTTTAACTTGCTTATAATTAAAATCAAAAAAAATTTTTTTTGCTATTTTTTATTTAAATCCTTACTTGACAAGTCAAAATCAAATGGCAAACTTGTTTTACTATTTTAGTTCCCTATTCCCTTAATAACATAATCCCCTTTTGCATTATAACCATAATCTATGTGATTACCGCCAATTGATTTTGGTACATAATCACCTTTGGCGTTATATCCATAATCTATGCGATTACCACCAATTGATTTTGGTACATAATCGCCTTGGGCATTATAGCCATAATCTATGCTTTGTCCACCAATTGATTTTGGTACATAATCGCCCTTTGCATTGTAGCCATAATCTATGCTTTGTCCACCAATAGACATTGGGACATAATCGCCTTTAGCGTTATAACCGTAGTCTATACGTTCAGACCCATAAGATTTTGGGACATATTGCCCACGTGCATTGTAGCCATAATCAATATTCGCTGAAAAACAAAAACCACCTGACATCAAAAATAACATACATAAAGTTAAAAACTTTTTCATAATTTTATCCTTTCAAGTTCTATAATAACTTTATCTTATTACCACGTCAAAAGTGGTCATGTTAATTTTATTATCTATAATTATTAAATATTATTATTTAGAATTTAAAAATATTTTTAATTCTGTCTTTTAATGAAGGTTTTACTTCAGTAATTTCAATAGTCGCAACTGGTTCTAATGTTCGAACTGATTTATCTTCAACTTCTTCTAAATTAGTAGATTTAAGAAATTTCACAAATTGATTATCCGGAAAAGATTCACTGTGACTGGAAAGTGTCCATCTAAATTTTTTATCCTTATTTAAATTTAATTGTGAAACTACAGTATAAGTTTCATCTTCCCAATCAAAAAATTTATTATAACTTGCTGTCGCTTTAGGATATTTTTTATCAATTTGTTTAACTAAATCTGAATTTTCAAATGCTTTTAAAACATTATTATCCCATGCTTTTCTATTAGGGATTTTAATTCCAAAAGATACATTATTGTCTACTCTATTTACTTGCATGATAATCCTTTCTTAACTCAAACATGCCTTTACAATAATTATACAAAACTCGTAAAAATATTTTTTGCTAGCATATTTCGTAGAAATACAAGAATAATAATCGATTATTATTCATCATTTTTTCGACAGAAAAAATCTTCTAAGATTCGCTTTTGTTTTTTTGATAATGCAACCTGGACTTCAGAACCTTCTGCAATAAATCCAAAAACTCGAGATGTAAAAGAATCATAAAATTTATAATCCTTAAAATCTTTACTAAAAACATACTCTTGACCATGATCTAAAACAACTATTAAATTATCATAGACATAAACTTGCAAACTTTGACCTCTGATGAACAATGTTTTATAACATTTAGAATTCACAAAAAACTCTTTCGGGACACCATATTTTTTTACAATTTCTGTACTTGGTTTTATAGGATAAAAACAAAACAATATACCTATAATTAAAAATATTAATGTAAAACAAACTTGAAATAATTCCATAACATAAGACCTTTCAATAACCAAAGAAAATTCATAAAATATTTTTTGCTAGCATAATAGTTAAAACCTTTCAAAAACCTCAATTCGTTTGCCAGAATTCGCTTTGATAATTTCTATATCAAAATTAATTGGGACATGGGGTTTAAGTTCACTTAAAGTTTTATATAAAGGAGAAGGCATATTAAAAAGGACTCTCCTTTCGGTGCCATTTTTCAAGTGCAAAATCAATTCTCTTAATTGAACACCATATGCGCCCTTAGACAAATACCACTCATTTTTAGTCGGCTGAATAGGGCAATCCACCAAAGTACAATATTCAATACTTTCAAAAGGGATTTTTTCATTTTTTAAACATACGACTTTTGCCTTCAAATCAACTTTGCAATAATCATATTTCAAATATTTTAAACAAACATGAATTTGCCATACTATAAAAACTACACAAAAGGAAATCAATAAATAATAAATCTTACACATAAACCCCTGTAACTTCTTACTCCATATTATTTTAATTGTCGTAGGCGGGACTTGAACCCGCACGGATCTCTCCACACGCCCCTCAAACGTGCGCGTATACCATTCCGCCACTACGACATGAACAACCTATTATTAAATTTTCAATTTTGTATGTCTTCGCGGCGGATGTTCCCTCAAGGGGAACCCTCTCGAAAAACGATTATCAATCGTTTTTCTGCGGCACAGTGCCACTACGACATGAACAACTACTTTATTAAGTTTTCAATACTTTTCTACAAAGTAATGTAGTCTCGCATAAATATATTCTATCATAATCAAAATCCTAACTCAATAACTCTAGTAAGAAAAAGTAAAACTAAAATAATAATTAATACAAGCGCAATCGTAGGACTAAAACTTAGCCACTTATCTAAATCTGTACTAGGGAAAGCAGTTATTCCTCTTTTTTTCTTTAACTTACGAAAAAAATATCTTATAGAATCCCTATCATATGCTCTTAAATATTTTTCTATATTATTTTTTAATCGGAGGACAATTGTATAATTATATTTCCCTGGATAGCCAAGAAAATACTCCTCTTGATACTTTGCACCACCTTGATCACGTAGAACTATAATATCAACAATATCGCTATACTTAATCGCATTTTTACCTAAAAACATTTCATCGTCTTTGCATTTCACAGAATGAAACTCGCTATAAGAGTTGGCTCTTTTTGCAAAAATAAACTCCCGCTTAACAGCCGCTACAAGACATACTGCTACTATAATTGTAAAAAGACATGTGAATAACAACATTACACCAACCTACTACCAAACATAAATAATACAAAGAAAATGATTACCTACCAATTTCAATTGCTTTTAAAGCCATTGATTTTGTGATATTAACCAATGCCAAGTTGGCTTCGTATGCACGTTGAGCAGTTACAGCATCAGCAATATCAACCATTGCGTTTACGTTTGATGATCTTATATAACCGTTTTCATCTGCATCCGGGTGCCCTGGTTTATATATCTTTTCACCCATAGTTGGATCTTCAACACAACCAGAAAATGTTACACCACCTTGCATATAAGGTAATGTACCAACACCAAAAACATCTTGTTTCATTGTATTCATCAAACCATGAAATGAAATGTCGTCAGTAGAGTTTAACACAGGAATTTTTCTAACATAATTTGGAGTATCCAAGTTCGCAACGTTCTTTGCGTGAACATCAAGTCTTAAACCGTGTGCTCTTAATGCGTTTGATCCGATATTGAATGATTCTAATATACTCATAATTTACCTCTACTTACCAACGTTTATAACTGTTTTCATTTCAGTTATTATATTTGACATTCTTCTTGTTGCCATTGAATATAGCATTGAGTTTTCTTGTAATGCAATTAACTCTTGTGCTGGATTAATTTCTTCGTAAACTCTCTCTTCAATTACAGCAGATGGCCCAAGTTTTTCTGATAATTTTGTTTCTAATGGACTATTCATTGAACCCAAATATGTCGCAAAATTTATATCTTTTCTAACATAACCCGGAGTATCAACGTTAGCAATATTAGAACCTATCGCCCTTTGTCTTTGCGATATCAAATCCATCATTAATGAAACTTTACCCATACTACCTAATGAAGTGTACATTAACTAATCCTCCTAGCCTTCTCTTAAGTTAATTGCTTTGTTGTACATTTGGTCAACTACCTTCAAAACCTGCATACTCGCAAGCATTGATGCGTTTAACCTCAACATTTCACTTGTTGAATTATATACATTTGTGTTTGACATTTCTATATTATGTTGTTTAAAACATTTATGATCTTTTACCAATGTAATTTCACCAACTTCATCTGTCGCTGAAAGTCTGTTCATATCTGCCTGTCTTAAACCTTCAGGTGACGCAAATCTTACCAACGGAATTGTACCCAAGTGTTTTGGTTCTGCTTTTGCATAATCATATGAATAAACTTCACCATTTGGTTTAATTTCAAATTTGTAGCAGTTAGTAGGGATTTTAATACCTTCACCTACAATCCAATCATCATTAGTAACTAAATATCCATTAGTACCTTGCTTAAATCCACCATCACGGGTGTATTGAACTTCACCAGTAGGAGATGTTACAGGAATAAAGCCTACACCATCAATCGCAACATCATAAGGATTTTCAGTAATTCTAATTGAACCTTGGGAATAATTAGTTCTTAAAGCACCCTTTAAGTAACCATCTTCACCCAACATCTGTTCAAAACTAACGTTTTTGTAACCATGTGTTTGCAAGTTAGCCAAATTATTAGCAACTTGACCTAGTCTCTCCCATTGAGTGAAAGAGTTGTCAACACTTTTTCTAATTATGCCTTGAATTGTGTACATAAGCCTCCTATGTTGCTGATCCTAACTGACTAATAACTTTTTGTAAGTTTGAGTTTTGAATCATAAATAATTGTCTGTTCGCATCAAAGTTTTTAATTACAGGCATCATATTTACGAATTCATTTTGCAATGCAACGTTAGAAAATTCGTTGTAACCCTGTTTAACTTGCGGTTCCATAACCAACGCACCATTTGTGTCAACGATTCCTAAATACGCTACATTTTCTAACTTGCCTGTTTCCTTATTGAAAACACTAACAAGCCCCTTCCCATTTATCCTAACTTGCCTTGGTTCATCTGGTACTACGTGCAATTTTATCGGAGTACCTGTATTGGATAAAACTTTTGAATCATCAAGTGTTAAAAGATTTCCTTCTTTATCATACTTAAATCTTCCATCACGAGTGATTTTTATACCGTCTTTACTTTCAATTTGGAAATATCCTTTTGAAGCTAGAGAAATATCCAATGGATTTTCAGAAACATTCATACGACCAATTTTATCATCAATTGTTGTTGATAAACCATGTACTCCCAAAAACTCTGTCAATGATGACACAACAGGTTCTTTTCGTTGATAACCGACTTTATCGAAACCTGTTACGTTTTCGTTCGCTATCGCAATCAACTCACTATCAACATGCATGGCTCTAATTGACGCCGTGATGCCGTTTTCAATAAATCTTATTCCACCGTTAATTTTCATACGCTTATACCTCTACATATAGTTTCGGATATTATTAGTATTTACTCAATTGGATAATAAAAAATCATCCATTTGTATGGGTTTTGCATGATAATTAATGATGTTTATAAAAAAGTCAATAAAATTATTCAATAATTTCGTATAAAGAAGATGCTTCTTGAACACTTACATTATTTTCTGGAACTCTTAAAACTCGTACTTCTAAATTTTTATGGGCATATTCAATAACAATAATATCGCCAACTTTTAATTGTTTGGAAGGCTTAGCAACATTACCATTAACCAATATTCTTCCCATATCAGAAACCTCATTCGCGACAGTTCTTCTCTTTATTAATCTTGAAACTTTTAAAAATTTATCTAATCTCATAAATTTATTATAACATATTTGTGTTATAATACTCTTATGAAAAAGGCATTCTTTACATTATTAACCTTATTTTTAATACAAATCAGTTGTTTTGCGGATAGTTCAATAAAGTTTGTACAGGTTACAGACACCCACTTTGATCTAAAAAACGAAAACTCTGTAAAGCAACTTGAAAAATGCGTTAAGGATATTAACACACTAAAAGGGGTTTCTTTTGTTATCTTCACAGGCGATAATATCTCAAATGCAAGAGAAAACGATTTAACGGGATTTATAAAAAGAATAAATAAACTAAAGGTTCCTTATTATATTGTTTTAGGGAATCATGATGTTTTTAAAGGACAAGGTTTATCAAAAGAAAAATACAATCAAATAGTTAGACTCAATAATTATTTTTGGTTCCACCTTAAATGGAATTATGTATTTAAAAAGAAAGGATACACTTTCATTGTACTTGATGGAGCAAAAGAAGTTATCCCAGGCCCAGCAGGCTACTACAAGGCAGATACATTGGAATGGTTTGACCAACAATTAGAAAAAAATCAGGACAAACCAGTTATAATATTCCAGCACTATCCTGTTATTGAAAGTAAGACCTTCCCTCAATCAAGATATAAAACTCACAAAGTTTATCAAGTCGAAAAATATTATGATGTAATAAATAAATATGATAATATTCTAGCCATAGTTTCTGGCCACTTACACGTTAATAGCGAGATTATGGAAAACGGAATATATCATATTAACACACCAACATTACTTGCCGAACCGTCTTGTTATAAAATTATAGATATAATTACAAAGGATGGACTTTCTCCAATCATTTATACGCAACTAAAAGAAATAGATGTACAATAGTTGCATTTTGTTGTAAAAAATATTATAATTGGAAAGATAAAAGGATTATATAAATGGGTGAGTCGGGAAATTTAATATTTAATTTATTTGTAATAGCATTTTTGTTATTTTCAAACGGTTTTTTTGTTGCAGCAGAATTTGCAATGGTAAAGGTTAGAAAAACCAGAATAGAACAGTTAGTCAAAGAGGGCAATTATGACGCAAAAATAGCGTTAGTTGCAATAAAAGACTTGGACAAATTCATCGCAGCAGTACAATTAGGCGTAACAATATCAAGTATCGGCTTAGGTTGGGTTGGCGAAGGCACTCTCGCTAGAATTATAGAACCTTTGTTTGCCTTTTTACCAGGCACAGGTCAAACTATCGCAACTCACACTCTTTCCGTTTCAATAGCGTTTGCATTAATTACATTCTTGCACGTTGTTCTTGGCGAATTGATACCAAAATCTATAGCGCTAGAATATCCTGAAAAAACGGCACTCGTTATTGCTCGACCTATGAACTTTATAACTTTAATCTTCAATCCATTTATTTGGCTACTAAATGGATTTGGTAATTTGGTATTAAAACTAATGAGAATTCCTCAAGCGCAAAAATCATCTCTAGTGCACTCATCAGAAGAATTAGATATGCTTATTGACGCAAGTTATAATGGTGGAGTTTTAAACGAAACCGAAAAAGACATTCTACACAATGTATTTAATTTCTCTGACTTGACTGCAAGAGAAGTTATGATTCCAAGAACAGATATGCTTTGTGTTCCTATAGATATGTCATTAGAAGAATTAAACAAAATAGCAACAGAAAATCAATATACAAGATACCCTGTTTATGATGAAGACATTGATCACATTACAGGTATGATTCACGTTAAAGATTTGTATAAACTATCCGTTGATGACACCGAAAATTGTCCTATCAACAAAATTCAAAGACAAATTATTTTAGTTCCAGAAACAATTACTATGGATAAATTAATTTTAGAATTTAAAAAAGACAAAGTTCAAATGGCTGTTGTTGTAGATGAATTTGGTGGAACTTCAGGTTTAATTACTCTTGAAGATGTTATCGAAGAAATTATCGGTGATGTTCAAGATGAATTTGACGAAGAAGAAGAATGCGAAATCAAACAAATAACAGACAATATCTATTTAGCAAATGCTATGCTAAGAACTGATGAAGTAGCGGAATTTATTGGGCTTGAAGACGAAGCATTGGAAGATGAAGACGTTGATACTATTGGCGGTTTGGTTGTTAAATTATTAGGAAAAATCGCAGAGGTCGGAGATACGGTTTCAGACAAAGGCTTAACTTATACCGTAAAAGAAATAGACGGTGCAAGAATAACTAAATTAGAAATTGTTAAAGAAGAAACGTCAGCAACGGAAACAATAAACGAATAAGATAGAATTAATACAAAGAAAAAGCGGATAATAAATCCGCTTTTTCTTTGTGCATATCCTCTAAAATGATGATATTTTGCTGAACTCATCTTTTTAGTTGATGTAGTTTCGCCCAAAATAAATAGAATAGATATATAAGGAATTGGGCGGATTAATGAGTCAAGATTTCGATTTTACATCGTATAATAACATCAAAAGAATACCTGAAGAGGAATTGATTGCTCTTTGGGATAAATATTTGAGTGACAAAACAGATAAGGCTTCTCGTGACGCCTTGATTGTTCAATACATTTACCTAATTCGTTACGTTGTTGGTCGTGTTAAAGTAACATTACCATCCACTATATCGCTTGAAGATATTGCTGGCTATGGTGTTGAAGGTTTAATAAACGCAATCGAAAGATATTCCCCACAAAAAAATACTCGATTTGAAACCTACGCACTTATCAGAATTAGAGGCGCAATATTAGATAGAATTAGATCACAAGACTTCTTGCCAAGAAGCGTAAGACAAAAAATTAAAATTCTAAAAGAAGCACAAGAATATTTAAAACAAGAACTTGGCAGAATGCCAACAACAAAAGAAATAGCAGACCACGTTGAAATGGAACCAGATAAGGTTAGTCAACTATTGGCTGAAGATGTAACCATTACATCACTTTACGATAAGAAAGGAAATGCGGAAGATAGTCTTGAAGTAATAGATACCATTCAAGATACAAACAAATTAAATCCGCAAGAAGAAGCAGAAGAAAAAAATGTTAAACAGGAATTGGAGAGGGCATTGCAAAGATTACCGGAGAGAGAACGTATTATAATGGTTCTTTACTATCAGGAAAACATGACACTTAAAGAAATTGGTGAAACTATTAATATGTCAGAGTCACGTGTTTGCCAATTACATGCTCAAGGTATTATGAAATTGAAAAACATCCTTAGCGAAAATCGTTCCGAAAGAATGAGACAATCCATAGTAGCCTAACGTGTAGCCTTATAGTCTAGAATTACAAAATCAACCCTGTCAGTAAATTTGGGATTACTGATTAGCGGTGCGATTTCACCATAGCCGATTGAAAATATCTTTTCTGGTCTAACCCCACCACAACGCATTAAATATCGAGTTATATTGTTTGCCTTTGCCAATGTTAATTCCCATAAATCCGTATATCCTGCAAAATTTTTGCAAGTATAATGACTCTCTACAACAATATCTTTATCTAGTTTATTCAATAAAGGCGCAATCATATTGAGATTATAAACTCCTCTTAAGTTTATTTTTTCACTCCCTGAATCAAAAAACTGATTATCATAAATACTTATTATCAATCCTCTTGGCACATAAGTAAATTGCATTGGTATTAGTAAATTTTGCCTAAACAAAGTCTCTGCTTCGTTAGCAAAAGCAACGTTAAAAAATACAGTAAAAAAAATAATAATTTTGATAAATGTTTTCATCAAAATTATTATTTAATATTATTAAATTTTTCTCATCACCAACTACGGCCTAATTATAGAAACAACATATTTATCATTAAAATATTTATTAGCACAAGCCATAATTTGTTCCGGAGTAACTGTTTTAATCATTTGTTTTACTTTATCAACAAAATCAAAGCCTAAACCCAATACTGCATAATGTGCATAAGCGTTAGCCTGTTGATTATTATCTTCTTGAGAAAATGCCCATTTACCTAACAAATTATTTACAGCATTCTGCAATTCTTCTTCTGATACCAAAATATTTTTAATTTTGTCTAATTCTTCTTTAAACCCATTCAATGAAATCTCGATATTAGAAGGTTCGGTTCCAATATATATAGAAAAATTAGCACATAATCTTGCCAAATCGTATGAACTTCTAACCGTATATGCCAAACCTTTTTTATCTCTCAACTCCAAAAACAACCTAGATGACAAGCCAGAAGCACCTAAAATTATATTCAATAACAACAATGCTGGATAATCAACATCTTTGTGACTAGGCACAAGCCAACCTTGAATAATATGCGCTTGATTTGCATCTGGCTTTAGGATTTCAAGATTTTTTGCTACATCTAATTGTGGAGCATCTATTTTTGGTAATTCCGGATTTGATTTCGCAATATCACCTAATCTTTTATTAAGACTATCTTTTACATAATCTAAATCCAAATCTCCCACAAATGCAATAACTTTTTTACTGTCATTAATAAAATTATCATAAGCATCTAAAACATCTTGCTTTGTAATATTTTGAAGATTTTCCAAAACAACAGTATTTGTATATCCATAATAGTGATTTACATAAATGTTTTTAAAATAATTATCCGTAACTTTTGCTTTAGGAGAATCTAAAGTAGCCTCTATTTCACCCGCCAATTTTACTTTTTCTTTTTCCAAATCTTCAAATGTCGTATTTTTAACGATATCTTCAAAAATTTCAAGTGCTTTTTCAAAATCTTCATTCAAACACACAAATTTCATTTTCAGATAATCTAATTTTAAATCTGCAGAAAACTCGATTGCATATTTATCTAACTCTTCCGATAATTGTTCTGCTGAACGATTTTTTGTACCTTGCATAAACAATCTAGACATTAAAGTATACGCTCCAGGTTTTACTGTTGGATTGTTTAATGACATATTAAAACATAACGCAACTCTTGGTGTGTTAATATTTTGTTTGTATAAAACTTCAATATTGTTAGTTAAATTAAAAATTTCCATATTTACGACTCCTCAAATATCTTTTTATGTAATTTCAATGCAGTTTTTGTCCTTGCTAAGCCACCTTTTGCGTTCTCTTTTAAATTAGGGGACATTAATTGTGCCGTTTCTTCCATAGCATCTACAACCTCATCTAATGGAATTTTTGAAGTTATACCACTCAATGCCAACTCACAAGCTGTAATCGCATGAATTGCCAAAAATGGATTTCTCTTAACACAAGGAACTTCAACCAAACCACAAACAGGATCACAAGTTAATCCCAAAATATTTTTTAACGCTAATGCGACTGCATTAAAAATTTGTTCTACATTGCCACCAAGCATTTGAGTAACCGCTCCTGCTGCCATAGCCGAAGCAACACCACACTCGGCCTGACATCCTCCAACGGCACCCGCCAATGCAATCTTATGAGAAATTATTTTTCCAATTTCTCCTGCAGTTATTAATGCTCTGACTTGCTCTTCCTCTGGAATATTACATTCTTGCGCCACTGCAACTAAAACAGAAGGGACAATACCACAAGAACCCGCTGTAGGACAAGCAACAATTTTACCCATTCTGATATTTTCTTCACTTGTCGCTAATGCATAAGTAACTATTTTTTCATAAAGTTTACCAAATAAGGCTGGTCTTGTTGCATAATGTTCCTGTAATCTTTTACAATCATCTCCACACATTTGACTCATAGAAAGTTCTGATGAATTCAACCCCGTTTCTATTGCTTCTTTCATTGCATTTAAACTATTTTGAGCACAAGATAAAAGTTTATCTGCATTCTCTTCTTCTAATGCTATTTCCCAAATTTTTTTATTATATAAAGCACATTCTCTAATTAATTGTTCAAATCTATTCATAACTTCCTTATGTAACTTACAAAATAAACTCTATCTATTTCTTTTAAACTTTCTAATTTATTCTCTTCCAAATCTCCATCAATACAAATACACATAGAAGCACCTTCTCCTTTTGCATACCTATCACAATGTAATGATGCGATATTGATTGGCTGAATTATAGAAGTTACCCTTGAAATCATACCCGGGATGTCATCATACACAAGCATCAATGTATTTAACTTGCCAGTCAATTTAACTGAAAAACCATCAATCGTACGGATGCAGACTTCTCCTGCTCCAACCGATTCTCCATAAACACTCATTCTACGATTCCCAGCCTCGAATATAAAGTCAACACCATTCGGATGTTTTTTATAATCTTCATAATATTCAAATTTATATTTTATAGGTAAATCTTGTTCAAAAATCGTTTTTATTTTTCTATCGTCTATGGAATAATTTAAAACACCTGCCAAAAGTCCTTTTTCAGTCCCATGTCCTTTACCCGTTTGGGCATAAGAATTGTATAATTTAAAAGTAACTTTTTCTGGTTGTTCTCCAAAAATCTTTCTTGCCAACAAACCTAATCTTACAGCGCCAGCCGTGTGCGAACTTGAAGGGCCAACCATTACGGGTGATATTATATCTAGGACTGATGTTTCTTTCATAATTATATTATAGCAGTTAATTTGAATTTTTGTAAACTATTTTAACCATCACGCAATATTTATTTTCAAATTGTTTTTATATATATGTAGAAAGGGTTGGTTAGTTATGTATAGTAAAGAATTTATGAAATTTCTTATGGGTTATCAAAAGGATGATTTCAAACCTCAAGAAACTAAAAAAGAAATAAGATTCAAAAATACCAACAAAAAAGGTTGTTTGGCAACAATTGCTTTAACTGTAAAAAAATAATTTTTTACGTTTTATTGAATAAACGCAAAAAAAAGAGCCTTGTAATAAGACCCTTTGGAATAAACTTTCGTTAATTCCTCGTAAATAGTGTGAAGTGTAGTGTGTGCTTAAAATTTTCTTTTGATTCCTCAATTTTAAGCTTTCCTCGTGTTACATATATATAAAAAATTTTGAGTATATATTATTGCTATACTTTTTAGATAAAACTTTGTTTTCGTTACAAAAGTTAATAAACTTACATGAAACATTTTGAATTTATTAAAAAAATGGGTATTATAAAATTGTAGATTATTAGGAGATTTAGATGAATATTTTAATTTCAAATGATGACGGCATCGCGGCTAATGGTATTAGAGCATTAACAGAAGAGTTGGCAAAACATTACAATGTTTATGTTGTTGCACCTGACAGAGAAAGAAGTGCCGCAGGGCATTCTTTAACACTTCATACTCCATTAAGAGTTGAGGAACTTGAAGATGTTAAAACAGGCGCAAAAAGAACTTGGATTACAAACGGTACACCAGGAGACTGCGTAAAATTAGGTATCAACGCAATTTTAGCGCCAGAAGAACAACCTGATTTTGTTGTATCTGGCATCAATCACGGCCCAAATTTAGGTTCGGATATTTTATATTCAGGAACTGTGAGTTGTGCTATGGAAGGTGCTATGTTAGGCGTTCCAAGTATTGCGGTATCACTAGCAAGTATGCACTCTGAATACGAAGATTTTAAATATACTGCAAAATTTATTGCAGCATTACTGAAAAAATTAAAAGATTTTAAATTCCCACCAAAAATGTTATTGAACGTTAATGTTCCAGCACTTGATGATGATGATATTATCGGGGTTCAAATCACAGAACTTGGTAGAAAAATGTTCACAGACGATTACGAAAAAAGAGTTGACCCTCGTGGTAAAATTTACTATTGGATGGCTGGGGAACTAATTAGTGAACCATCAACTGCAAATACTGATATGGCTGCAGTTAGAAACAATAAAATCTCTATAACTCCTGTTACATACGAAATGACAAGAACAGAAACTATGGCAGATTTAAATAATATCCTATGCAAAGAAAACCAATGCGATTGGATTTAATTATTCAAAAATAACTCTTGCAGGGAAATTATTTTTCAACAAATCATTTGCAACACTTTGGGCTTTTTCTCTTGATGAGAAAGAGCCTACTTGTAATGTGTATGCACCACCAATGTTTTTAACAAATGGTTGAACATTTATACCCGAATCTAAAATAATACCTTTTGCAACTTCTGCTTGTTCAGCAGTTGCATAATACCCAACAATGACTTTTGCACTCATAGAAGTAACTGGAGGTGTTAGTGGTGAAACAGTAGGTGCTGATGTCACTGGGGCTGACACATTAGTATTTTTTTCAGATTCTATGTTTTGTTTTTTTGTTGCTGGTTTACCATCTTTATTAACATCCAAAACAATAGAATTTAATCCACTATCCTCACCAATAACTCTAACTTTAGGTTCTGGAAGTCTCACCTTTTCTTCCAATTCAGGTGAAAACGTACTATCATAAGAACCATATGAATTATCTTCCATTTGAAGTGTCTTTAATCTGCTATCAACACTTCCTTTTTCAACATCTTCTATCTGTGGAGCATCAGGATCAGCAATTGAAACATCCACATCTGGCGATAGTTGTTTAACGACACCTAAAAAAACTAAAAGCATCACAAAGAACGCCGATACAAATAATATTAAGTTTTCGTTCGAAGCGGGTTTTTCTTCTAGTTGTTTTCTATACTCTCTATAATTTATATGAGGTGGTCTTTCCTCCTTGATGTTTCTTTTGTCGTCTTCGTATATCATTATCTGCACTCCACTTTTGCTGCTGCCAACATTATATCATCAATTTCTTCACTATATCTTTCCATAATTTCATTAGCAAAATCTTCAATATCAACTATGCCTAAATCATTTGACAAACCACAAGCGGCAACCGGCGCTCCTGTAGAATCAATATTAATACCTGTGTGGATTAAAATAGATGTAAGGGTTTTAGTTGCAATTGAAACTGTTAATTTTTTGCCATCAATAATCAAATCGTCGCCGTTCCTTATAACTTTAAAACCACGATTTTCCAAAACTTCTTTTATAACACATATCAAAAGTCTTTGCCTAAAAACACCTTCTACAATATCAACATTAAACTGTTCTGTGATAAAACTAAGCATATCTTTGCTATAAATAGGTTCATTGTTAATAACATCTTCAATATCAACCATTTCTGTTAATTTAACTTCGCATTCCCCTCTAAAAGCAACGATTGCATCACCTAAAACGTGAAATGTTTTATATATCCAACGTGGTGCTAATTGCCAACCTTCATATTTAATTTCTTTATCCGCTAATATTGTTTTCATCAAATAAAATCCCTATATATTTTTTATCATTATTTGCAATTAATGCATTTTTCAGCCTTGTACAAGACTCACAATGACCACAATTTTTATCATTACCATTATAGCAACTGTGTATAAACTCTAACGGAACTGAACGTAAAATTGCTTGTTTTACTATATCATTTTTATCCAAATTTATCAAGGGTGCAATTACACTTGGTTGTTTCTTTGTGGAGTATTTAAATTCCTCATTTATTTTATCTATAAATTCTTTCGAGTTATCCGGAAATGTTTGCCCTTCTTCTTTATTTGCACCGATTATAATTGCATCATACCCATAACTATCACAAAAACACGCTGCAATATTCAAAAATAAACCATTTCTATTCGGAACCCAAACAGAATTGGAACTAGATTGAATCCCTTGAGGGATTTCTTTATCAGAAACCAATGATGTACTTGTTATATCCTTTAACCAACCTAATTTTATAACTTCATGTTTTATATTATAAAATTCACAAATCTTTTTGGATGCTTGAATTTCTCTTAGTAAAGATTTTTGACCATAGTCAAATGTTATAGCAAAAGAAACATCAATATCATCTCGAGCGATATCTAAACTCACAAGGGAGTCCAAGCCTCCAGATAAAAGAACTATGGCTTTATTCCTCATCGGATTCATACTCCTCTATCATAAATTTTGCTTCTTCTTTTAGGTTATGACCATACGTTGGCAAACTAACAACTTCATCCAATATATCTCTACCCTTCATATTATACAAAGCAATTAAAGCATTTTTTTGCACTTCAAGATTTTCATCACGTAAGCAATCTTTTATTGTTTCATAGGCTTTAGGATAATCACTTTCCATCAACGCTTCTATTGCATTGATTTTTACTTGTGGGGACTCATCTAATAAAGATGCTCGCAAAGCACGAAATACTCTTTCATTATCGGCAGGCATAATCTTTGTTAATGCCTCAATAACACGCTCTTTTAAAAAAGTAAATTTATTTATAATCCCCTGTTTTGTTTCTAAAATTCCAACTAAAGAATCCACTGCTCTGGCATCACCCAAAAAACCCAATGCCGTTGCTGCAGTTTCTCGCAAATAAATCGATTTTTCATCTTCATCTTGAACAATTTCAATTAAAGGTGCAACTGCATATTTGTTCCCTATCTTACCTAATGCATCAGCACAAGCTAATCTGACTCTGTAATGTTCTGTTTTATTATTTAAACAATACAAAAGAGTTGTAACGGTATCATTATCCTTATAATTAGCAATTGCTTTTGCACACATAGAGCGAACACTTACAAATTTTTCTTCTAAAGATTTGTCTTCTAATGGAACTCTAATTAATAATAAATCTGTTAAAACAGATAACGTTGATTTATCCCTAAATCTATCCGCCAACTTGATAAGATACATGATAACATCAGGATTTTGAGATATTGATAGAAAATGATTATAAATTTGTACCAAATCTTCTTTAGAGTACTGCTCATCCAATGCCGTTAGATGATTAATGGCAATTGAACTCTCTCCAAATAAATCACACGAATTTGCTATTTCATCAAAATCCATCATTATGATTATAATATACTATAAAAACAGTTTGCGCACAAACATAAATGGTTTTTTGCTATCAGATATTTTTTCAAAAATTCGTAACTTTTCGTCTGCCAATGCAAATCCTGCTTTTTTCATGGCTTTAAATACTCTTTCATCGCCTTGGTCATATTCGCCCAAAATAACACAAGAATTTTTACCTAAACTTTCATATAAATTTTGTGCCAAATTATCAATCTTTTTTCCATCTCTTAAATATGGCCAAAAATTTCTACAAAACACAACCGCATTATCGGATTTAATATTTGCCACATCACTCAATACATTTGCCCTTTGGAAATTTACCTTATTAAATAATTTATCTTTTACTGCATACATATATTCCAAATAATGCAATTTTCTATTCTTACCCAAAAATTCCATATAGTTATCTAATGAACCCTTTATTTGCTGGTTTATTATCTCTGGTTCATATGAAATTAAACCAACTCTCTTAGATTTAGCTTTGTTTATAATAAACGAGTCATAATCTTTTGCATTCACTGGGAAAAATTTTTCTGCTTTTGATTCTCCTAGTGAACTAATCATTTTCATAACAAATGAATACGGTTCAGAGCCATCAGAACAAGCATAACAATATGTGTTAACTTTATGTGCATCTGCATATTTCTTATCCAAAAAAGAAGTTAGTGAATCCCAATCCAAATCGCTACGATAAAAACACGTTGTATTACGATGTTTTACCGGTTGTTCGCCAGATAAATTCGAATATCCGTAATTAACAACTCTGCAATTCGATGTAAATGATGGAGCATAAGAAACTTTCATACCGTTACAAAACTCGTAAAAGTCTAAAATTGCCTATTTATTACAAATAATTACGCAGTTTTTTCTAACTTTTTAGCGTCAGCTTGTTCAGTTTTTGCTTTTTCTGCATTTTTAGCGTGAATATATGCACCAAGTTTGTTAGCAGGTTTCATAATCAACACAGGGACTAAATATCTGTAAATCATTGTTCCGATAAATAATGATTTAAGAATACTTATACCTTTTATTTGATTTGATAATTTTGGTGATTTTAAAATATCCATATTGAAATCTTTTATTTTTAATTTTGATCCATCAATTTCTTCTAATTCTTTAAAGTGTCGATCTTCTTTAAATCTTACTCTTTTCATCCATTCTTTTAATTCAGGAGTATTTTCGCCTAGAGTTTTTTTCATTTCTGCATATTTTGCAAGTGCTCTTTGTGGTGCTTCTTGCATAACTTGACGAATATTTGCTGGATCCCATTCACCCAATAATTCTTTATTCATATCTTCAGGGTGTTTAGCTAGATAATTAGCAGCATACCTTGTTGCCATTTTATTATCAAACAAATTGCGTAACTTTCCATCAACAATGTATGTACCCGCAGTAGATACTCCCCAAGTCAATGTATCATTAATTGCTAATGTCTTACGTTTTTCTTTATCTAATTTGTCATTTTGCAAGGTTCTCATAATATACATGCCAGAAATAACAGTAGAACCTAATACCATCATATGGGTAGTCATATTGTCAGCAAATTTACTAGTTTTCTCAAGAAATTTGCCTGCTAATTTACTCTTATAAAATTTTGCATAATACTTATTTGTTAGCCAATCAATAGCGTTAAAATATTCTCTTGCAATTGGAGTTACTTTTATACCAGTAAAAGTAGGTTGAGCATTATTGCGTTTTATATGGTTGTTATATGAAATATTATTTATAGAACTAACTTGCATTACTTCAACCCTCCTTTAAATTGCTGGAATACGGGTTTATCACAAAAATCAATATTTGTTTTTGGGGTAACTGTTTCCGGTTTTGTTTTAGGTTTCTTTTCAACATGGAAAACATATTTCAAAATAGGTGGAATTAAAGCAATTGTTAACATCGCTTTTGCAATACCAAATACAAAAGTATCTGGACCCATTTTCAATATTGTTGAAATTATACCATTTCGGCTAGATTTTTCTAGTTGTCTTGCACCCATTTTTTTAATTCCGAGATTTTCTTCTGCACCTTTTATATACCTTTGTGGACGTTTCGCCAATCTCTTCGCAGCAATATCAAATGGAGCCATCAAAACGGAAGAAGCAAGGAAACCTATCACGGCTGATGAAATAGCGTGTGATGCAGCATATAAACTATCTTCTTTGTCATCCTTACCGGCCATTGCAATATTTGTCGCTGGTCTTATAGCACCCGCCACAATCAAGGAAATTAAGGATTGCCCTACAACAGGTTTATCATTAAAAAAGTTTAGAGCCTTTTCTGCTGCTTCAGATCTTGCTATTTTATCAAAAAGTTTCTCTCCAAATTGTTCTAACTTTGCGACACCACCGGTAAAACTAACGGCAGCTTTGCTTGTACTCTTACTCGCTCTGCTGCCGTCTAAATTTGCATTATATCCTTGTGCTACTATACTATTCTCTTGCATTCCCACCTTAAACCCACTTGGTCCTGACGGGAAGCCTGATTTCGTTTCGTAATTTATCGCTTGAATTTTCATATTCCACCAATCAACTTATCTTATACATTTATTCTAATGCAAATGAAAATATTTTTTGCTAGTAATAATACAAAAATTTACAATATTAACCTTCAAAAATTACAAACCCTTAAGAGATAAGGGTTTTAGCACTTTACAATCTGGTGTAATTTTAACAATTATTATTAACTTATATATCTAATCCGAAATCTATTGTTAATGCTTTTGCTACAATTGCACTTGATGAAATGATGTCTACTCCACACTCCGCAATTGATTTGACTGTATTTAAATTCACATTACCACTTGCTTCAACAATTTTAGAACCATTTATCAATGCACATGCTTCTTTCATTGTTGTTGTATCCATATTGTCGAGCATGATAATATCTACATCAGTATTCAAAGCTTCTTTTACTTGATCTAATGTATCACATTCAACTTCAATCTTATGGGCATGCGAAATATTCGCTCTAACTTTTTCAACCGCAGTTGTTAATGATCCAGCTAGACGAATATGATTATCTTTAATCATTGCGCAATCAGATAAATTAAATCTATGAATTGCACCGCCACCAACTTTTACTGAATATTTTTCAAATGGTCTAAAGTTTGGAGTCGTTTTTCTTGTATCAACTATTTTCGCTTTATTATCGCCAATTGCATCTTGATATTTCTTTGTTTCTGTTGCAATCCCTGACATTCTTTGAATGTAATTCAATGCGACTCTTTCTCCCATCAATATGTATTTTGCTGGGCCTTCTATATCGGCAATCTTATCACCTTTTTTAACTAAATCTCCATCTTTAAAATAAAATTTTACAATAACATCTTTTGACAATGTCTCATATACTTTTTTGAATATATTTGCACCACACAAAACAGCATCTTCACGAGTATTCAAACTTCCTTTTAAATAATCCTCTTCGGTTGCTATATTTTCTGTTGTTATATCTCCATAACCAATATCTTCTATTAACGCATTTTTTATGTGTTCATTAACATATAAATCATTTAACATAGATACTTTCTCCAATTCTTTTATTAATTATACTGTGCTTTGCTTCTTCTTTAGTTTCTAAAAAATCAGTTCTATAATGCGCACCTCTTGATTCTTCTCTAAGTAATGCAGATTTCACAATTTGTTCTGCAACAGTTAACATATTTCTAAATTCATATTCATCAATAGAATTACAAATAATTTTTGGATATTCACTACTTAATTTTTCAATTTCTTTCAGCGCATATTCTAAACTTGTTTTATTTCTAACAATACCTGCCCCATTCCACATTATATTTTTTAACTCATTTTTAGCAAACAATATGTCTGAATTATACCCTATGCTTTCTTTATCATCAAATTCAAATGTTTTATTATCAACACTAGAGATCTCCAATTCATTTACATATTCAGCAACTTTTTTTGCACAAACAACACATTCTAATAATGAATTACTTGCCAATCTATTTGCACCGTGCAAACCTATTGAAGCAACTTCACCAATTGCAAACAAACCTTTTATACTTGTTTCAGAATTCAAATTAGTTTTTACACCACCCATAAAGTAGTGTGCCGCTGGAGCAACAGGGATATAATCAGTTGAAATATCTATACCATATTTCGAACACATTGACGAAATCGTTGGAAACCTTTTTGCCAAAAGAGATTTATCAATAATTGTTGCATTAAGATAAACATTATCCAAATTTTTATCAAACATTTCTTTACAAATCGCACGGGTAACAATATCTCTTGGAGCAAGTTCTAATCTATCATCATATTTCGACATAAATTCTTGAGAATTATTATCAACAAGTTTTGCGCCTTCGCCTCTAACTGCTTCAGAAATAAGAAACCGATTTTCAATACCATCAATAGCCAAAGCCGTTGGGTGAAATTGTACGAATTCCATATCTTGCAAATCAGCACCCGCTTCATACGCTAATGCAACTCCATCTCCCGTTGCACCTATTGGATTTGTAGTATATTTATATAGTTGCCCTAATCCACCTGTTGCCAATATAACAACTGATGATTTTATAACATAATGTTCGCCCGTAATACTATCAAAAACCACAACCCCATTACAAACATCATCAACTAAAAGTTTAACTGCAATCGTGTTTTCCTTTATATTAATATTAGAATTTTCCAAAACTTTTTTTGCTAACGCCACAGTCATTTTTCTACCTGTAGCATCACCACCAGAATGCAAAACCCTATTTACACTATGCGCACCTTCTAATGTATAGGTTAATTTTCCATTTTCATCTCTGTCAAAATTCACTCCAAAATTCAATAAATCCTTAACTACATCATCTGAATTTTCAGAAATGAATTTAACCGTATTCATCTCACATAAACCAGCCCCTGCTTTTAAAGTATCAGATATGTGAGACGAAATTGAATCTTTTTTATTTTCCTTTAATACTGCTACCATTCCACCCTGAGCATATTTTGAATTACTTTCGCCCAAAGTCCCTTTTGTTATAAGCATAACTGGACTTGCTGTCTGCTGCTCTATTTTTAATGCCGCATACAAGCCCGCGATACCGCTACCTATAATTACTGTTGAAGAATTTATAACTCGCATTGTATAACCTCTTTTGTGTATTTTAAAACAAATAAATTTAAAATGCCACTTTAAATTCAAAGATTGTATATAAAAAGATTTGATGTTTTATTTTAAATCAATAATTAAATGTATATTAAAAAAAATATATTCAAAATATTATCCCTAAATTTTACTTTCTTCGGAATTATTTTATCTAAAAAAACATTTATAAATACTATAGAGGAGAAGAATTCATGATAAATGTTTTATTAGTTGAAGATCACAAATTGATGCGAGTTGGGCTAAAATCATTATTCGAAGAATTGGATGATATCGCAATAATTTCTGAAGCGCAAAGTGGCAAAGAAGCAATAGAAAAATTTAAAATAACTCACCCAGAAATTGTCTTGATGGACATAGGATTACCTGATATTACAGGTATTGAAACAACAAAAAAAATTATAGAATCTCATAGTCAAGCAAAAATAATAATGCTAACTTCGCACATCAGCGAACAAGAAGTAATAGATTCTTTACATGCCGGCGCTAGAGCATATGTAATGAAAGACATAAATATTGAAATCTTACAAATGATAATAAAAACAATAAAAGATGGAGCAATGTGGCTTGACCCACAAGTTGTTCCTATCTTAAGAGATAAAAACTGTGGAGTAATTCCACCTAGACAAATGTCTCGAGCAATGTTTAAAGAACAACACGCAAACCTCACTCAACGAGAATATGAAGTTTTAAAATTAGTTGTCGATGGCAAATCTAACTTCGAAATAGCAACAGAATTAACAATCTCTGAGCACACAGCAAAAGCTCACGTTTGTAATATTATACAAAAACTCGTTGTTGATGACAGAACTCAAGCGGCAGTTAAAGCCCTTAAAGAAGGTTTAGTTTAGAAAAATCTAAAATATTTATAAAAGGTTATAAATGTATTACGTTTTGTTACATCTTTTTTGAAAGTAGTTGTTTTGCTTTTTATGAAAACGTATAATTATTATGTGGGAATAGGGGTACGAGTATGAACAAAGAAAGACAAGAAAAATTAAGACAATTAAAACTTAAAAGAAAACTTCTATCTGATAGAAGAAAATTAGATGAATTTTTATCTACAAAAACTTCTTTGAATAATTATTTTAAAGATAACATTGCCAAGCACAAAGGCTTAAATGCCGTTACCGATACATACTGTAATATACACTTGACTTATGAAGAACTTGAAGAACAGATCTCTCTTTTTGCATCTGGTATCCAATCTCTAGGAATAAACAAAGGTGACTTCGTTGGCATTTTTACTGAAAACAACGGTCGTTGGTGTGTATGTCATCAAGGTACAATGAGAACTGGTGCTGTTTGTACTCTAAGAGGTTCTAATGCCCCAGCAGGAGAACTTGATTACATATTAGGACACAGCGAAGCAAAAGGGGTTATTTTAAAAGACGGAACTTTATTAAATGCATTAAAACCTTTCTTATCTAATCATAAAAATTTAAAATTTGTTGTTTTAATGTTCAAAGGTAAAAACGACGACTTGAACGGAGTTGAATTACCAATTTATTATTTTGAAGATATTTTAGAAATGGGTAAAAAACACGAATTTGTAGCACCAGAACAAAATATAGAAGAATTTTGTATTATGCTATACACTTCTGGTACAACTGGAAATCCAAAAGGTGTAGCACTTACTCACAAAAACATCTTGGCTCAAATTCCTGCCGTTGCGAGAGGATTTATGTCAACTCCAGGAGAAAATACTCTCCAAATTTTACCTGTATGGCACTCATATGAACATATTGTACAAAATTACTATTTCATATCTGGTTGCCATGTTCACTTTACAACACTTGCAGGTCTAAAAAATGACCTAGTAAGATACAACATCGGTACAATGATGTCTGTTCCTCGTATTTGGGAAGCAATGCGTCTTGGTATTTACCAAAAATTAAAACAAAAATCTCATATTATGTACAGAATTTTTGATTCTGCTGTACAAATAAGTATCAATTACAAAATACACAAAATGTATTCTGAACGTAGAATTACAAACAAGAAAACAAAATACCGTATTCTTACAAACTTGTATCACAAATTTGTAAGAGCATTCTTAAAACCATTACATATATTATTTACAAAAACTTTATACAAAAAGATAAAGGATGCTGCTGGTATCAATTTCCGTGCATCTATTTCTGGCGGTGGCGCACTATCAATGAAAGATCAATTATTCTATGATGCTATCGGCGTTAACCTTAGAGAGGGTTATGGCTTAACTGAAACAGCACCAGTATTAACATTAAGAAACGTTAGCGAACCAAATTTCTTGGGCTGTTGCGGGCGTCCACTTGATGCTACAGAAGTAAAAATTGTAGATATCGACACTAGAGAAGATTTAGGTATCTTCCAAAAAGGCTTGGTATACGCAAGAGGCTACCAAGTTATGAAGGGTTACTACAAAGATGAAGAAGCGACTAGAGCAGTATTAAGCGAAGATGGTTGGTTTAACACCGGTGACATTGGTTGGTTAACAGGTGATAACAATTTAGTTTTAGTTGGTCGTTTAAAAGAAACAATCGTTCTTTCTAACGGAGAAAATGTTGAACCAGTACCAATCGAAGAAGCGTGTTTAGGTAGCCCATATATCAGCCAAATTATGCTTGTTGGTCAAGATAAAGCATCCATCGGTGCATTAGTTGTTCCATCTGAAGCAGCGCTTGAAAAATGTGGTATTTTGGCAAAAGACCTTAAATCAGGTTCTAACTTAGAAATTAAAGACCAAACGTTACGTGATTTAATCAAAAAGGAATTGGCTACATATATTAAAAATAAACAAAACTTAAAACCATTTGAACAAATAAAACAATTTGAAGTTATTAAAGAAGATTTCAACATGAACAATGGTTTATTAAGCCACACTGCAAAAATGAAAAGAAACAATATTTTTGAAAAATACAAAACTTTAGTTACTAACATGTTTGATAAATAAGGAATTATGGAAAAGACATTTGAAGAATCAGATATAGCAAAAAAACTTGCGAACTATAAATTACCGAAGTTTGAAGACTTAATTAAGTTTGATATCTTTATGAACCAATTAATTGCGATTTTGGACGAATATTTATCAATATTTATCGTTCCAGATGAGGCAAAATATTTAACGCCATCAATGATTAACAACTACGTTTTTAAACAAGTTATTGATGCTCCGATTCAAAAGAAATATTCAAAATACCACATCGTGTATTTATTAGTAATTGGTATTCTAAAACAGGTTATGTCTCTTTCTGATATTACAGAGTTATTGCAAATGCAAACAAAACAATACTCTATTGAAACTGCATACAATTATTTCTGTATTGAATTAGAAAAGGCTTTACATGTTGTTTTTGAAGAAAGAGATTTTGCACAAATTGAAAAAACTCAACCTACTAAAACAACCCCATTAACAAAAACAGTTCGCTCCGCAGTTTTGGCCTTTGCTAATCACATATATGTTAAGCAAAGCATATATTATCACAAAACTCACAAAAATTAGTTTAAAAAAAAGGATTTGAAATTAATCAAATCCTTTTTTTTGAAATAAATTATTTCCATGATTATCAATACCACCCGATCTTTTTATATCTAATTCTATACATTTTTCATTTATATATTTTATTACATCAGGTTTTTCTTTTTTATAAGATTGATAATACGCTTCTACAAAACTAAAAGAATTTACCGTTAAATATTTATAACGTTCAAACAAAAATGAAATATAATCTTTATAATCTGGAATGTTTTTAGAATATACATTTCGAGCAGGATGTGCAAGTCCAACCAAACCCTTTTTATTTAACAAAATTATTGCATTGTCAAATGTTCTATATGAATAATTATTATGCATAAATTTTTGAACATAAAAAACTTTATTCAATTCTTTATCATATGGGTTTATAGCCAAAGACACAATATGAGTATCCATACGATTGTTCCCTAAATTTTTTAATGGTTCCACCATAGAAAAAACTTCCATACCAATAACTATTTTCAAATTCTTATATTTATCGGGATTTTTATCTAAAATTTCAACAATTTCTTTGCCGCTATTTACCGTATTATGGTCTGTAATCGCAATATAGAAAGGTTTTGGTGCAATTGTTTTTGCGTAATCATTTGCTAAATCAAGCATCTGCTGAACCGTTAATTTGCCATCAGATTTTGTTGTATGCGAATGAAAATTTGCTTGAAAAACCTTATTCTCTCTATTTTCTATTGACGGAGTGTAAACTTCTGGATTATTTGTATTTTTAGAAATAAATTCTTCTAATTCATAAGGTCCAACGATAGACACCAGATCCTCAATTGTCAATTCTGGCAATTTGGACAATTTAATTATTTGATTTTTATAATCCAAATCTGATTTTACAAACAACTTATATGAGGGTCTAAATAGATATTCCAAACCATATATATACTCACTTATATTTAAAGAAAACAAAGATAAAATTATTAAAATAGCGCAAGTATAAAAAATCTTTCTCATAAAAATACCCTTATTTTTAATAAATTAAGGGTATTATAAAAATTATTTCAAATCAAATATTATTTTGTTTGCATTTTTTGAGCAAGTTTTAGTTCATGTTTTGCTTGTATTTTATCTTTAACATTCACTGCAACCTTCACTGCCAATGCCGTTCCTGCAGCAGTCAACACATAAGATGCTAAACCGCACGCATTTGTTATTTTAATCTTTTTAAGAACATTCTTTGACAATGCACCTGCTGAAACGTGTTGTTTTGCAAGTTTGCTACCTCTGATTGATGCAATACCTTCTTCCGCAGCCATTGGCAAGAAAGATAACAATGTCAATTTGCCTGCATTACGCTTTACAAAATCTTTGAATTTTTGCTTTTTGCTATCATTTTCAGACTGAACATCTGTTGTCTTACGCTTATTTGTGATTGCAGTAAGCAAAATGGCTAGAGGTAAAACTTTTTGAGCAATTGGTCTACTTTTCTGTACAAATTTCAATAATTTATTTTCATGATTTAATGCGTGACCCATTTCGTGGAAAACAGATGTTTGTAATGATTTGTTAGGAGTTATAATCCTTTTTATTTCTGGAGAACAAAATGCATTACCACCAAGTTTTACCTGACCTGTTATTATTTTCGTTTTGATTTTATTAGCGAATGTCATCCCTTCTTTAAGGTTCGGATCATTAGAGAATTTTTTAAATAAAGGAGTTTCCTCTAATAAATTTGTAATACTTTTTGTCAATTGTCTTTCTTTTTTGTCTGTTTTTACGAAAATATTTTTCAAAAACTTTATTAGTTCATTCGGATTTGTAGTTATTTTCGGATCTATTTTACTTTCTTTTAATTTGATAATTTTATAACCTTTATCTGCTAAACCGGTTTCTTTTAGCGTTTTTTTTGCAGCACGACCCAAATCTATTGAATCTTGCTGTGAAATTTTTGATGCTTTTTGCATCGCCGTTAAAATAGGAACACTTGGCAAAGACGCTGCTGCTGCTGCAACACCACCATAAGCCATATATGCCCCAAAGCCACCCCTATTTTTTGTTTTAACATTTTGTGAGTTGTTTACATTTGAAATCGTCATTCGTAATCCTTTCACTACCATTATTGTTCTAAAATTCATAACTACCCACAAAAAATAAATTGCCTAAACAAAAACTTTTATTAATTTTTTGTTACATTTTGGGGTATAATTAACATGTAAGGAGAGAGAAATGAAAGTAATCAGTAAACAAAAAAATAGCAGATATTGTTTTATATGTGGGGTTGATAATCCTATTGGACTTAAATCAACATTTTATAACATGGAAGATAACAGTGTAATGACACTTTTTAAATATTTACCAGAACACCAAAGTTTTCCGCAAAGAGTTCACGGCGGATTAATAACAACTATGCTTGATGAATTAGCAATGCGAGCATACTGGGCTGTGGGAGAAGAAATTTTTGGCGTAACAACTTCAATGGAAACAAAGTTCAGAAAGCCTGTTCCTTATGATATTGAACTAATTGGCAAAGGTGAAGTTATTTCTAATACAAGTAAATTTTTCAAAAGCAGAACATTAATTACCGATAGAGATGGTGTAATATATTCTGAAGCCCTAACAAATTACATAAAATTACCAATGGAAAAAATAGCAACAGAAATCAACTACCATGAAGAAATGGGGTATTTTTCTGATGAAATGCTAACTGAAATTTAGTTATTGTTTCCTATCAAAATTATTGGCAAATTATACTGAACTGCAAGTTCTATAAATTCAGGACTACATTCTGAAATAGAATTAACTTTAGCAACTAATGCTTTAGCCCTAGGATTAATTGCAACGATTTCGCTATGGAAATCACCTTCAAAAAGTTTATCTCTTGCTGCATCTAAGGCAGATTGAAGGATGTCCATAGAAATTATTTTATCACCAACTTTGATACTTTCATTAATTTGAGTTGTGTATTGGAAATCTATAATTTGTTTTACTAATTGTGCATATTCATCTTTTGTCAATTCAATAGAATTATTTTTGAGTTCGGCAAGAAAACTATCTTTTACATAGGTATTTCTTTCAAAATATGAGAATAATTCTTTTGAGAAATTTTTCAAGTTTTTCTTGTAACCTGAACCTGTATTAACACAAGACGCTTGAGAAATGTTTGCCATATCAAGATCTGCGACAATACCATATATTCGTTTTTTATAACTTCTAGAATCATCCACACTTATCATCGATAAAGATTGAACTGATTCAGTAACCGGACTGGAAGATAGAGCCATAAATGTTTTTAGACCTTTAATTTGATCATTAAAGTGTGCAAAAAGTCTTACATCTTTTCTTGATACACCTTTTGCAAAACCATATACTGACAAATCAGCAGGTAAAGATTCATCAGTCAAATTCAACACCGGAATTTCAACTTGTTTACCTTTTAACATATATGTTTGTGTTGGGAATTTTACATTTTCAGTTTGTACAAATTTAGTATCCATAACTAAATTTGCATTCGAAAATTTTGCTTTTTGATATACCAAAATTTCTTCCATTTTTTTATTAAAGAATTCATCATAAGAATCAATATCATGGGTCTTGGTTATTTTGAAATGGAAATTGTCACTAACTCCTGCAAAATCGGCTTTAGCCATCAACATACCAATTTGTAATTGTTGAGGAGATCTTAGCATAGCATTCACCATTTCCGCATTGATTTTACCTGTATTATATTGTTCAAACCAATGGTGGTTATAAATAGTTTCAATAATTCTGCTCTTAACTTTTGGTGTTAAGTTATATTTATCCAATATACCAACTGCCAGACAAGCACTTGTGCTGTAGTGTTCTTTATCAACAACACCTTCTTTTTTACCAATATCGTGTAATAAAGTAGCAAATTTCAAAACTGTTTTACTTTCATCATCTAACTTTTGATACTCAGGATCGTTGAAAATATTTTGTAAAACTTTTAATGTGTGAATATCAACCGTATATTGATGAGTTCCATGTTGAACTTTACCCATTACTGTTGCGAATTCAGGACATCCTTTTATTACGGCATCAAATAACTGTTTCAATTGTGGATCAGCGATAGAAATTTCATTATTTTGAGTGAAATCAATAATTTTTTCTTGTATTAACTCAATACGAGCCAATAATTCTTCTGAAATAACAGTAGTTTTATCCGGTATCAGAGGAAACCCTTCCATCTTGCCATCTTCAATTTTAAAGCCAAAATGAACCAATACTTCATCTCGTTCTGCTGCTGTCAAACCTTTCAAAATATTATCAACATCTTTAACAAAATTTGAACGAGAATATTTTAAAGGAATTCCATTTTTAAACTTAGTCAGATCAATGTTTTTGATTATTTCTTCGACATTAGAATTATTTGCTATAAAATTGCTGAATAGTGCTTTTTTATTTTCAGCAGAAACCGGCATACTTTCTTTTTTCATACCCATTTCTAGCGAAACTTTATTTATTATTTCATCTATTTTAGTTGCATCAATACCATATTCTTTTAAGTGAATAAGCAAATTTTCATCAAGAGTTATCGCATTCATCAAGAAATTGACTTTATCAACAAATTCCAATTTATCTATACCTTTTTTTAATACATGATCTACAAATAAAATACTTGGCAGTGAAGATTTAGGAATATCAATATCTGCATATAATTCATCAAACAACTTGCTTTGAGATTTATCAATAGAACCAATAATATCTGCAATTAGTTCATTTGGACAATTTGGATCAGCAATTAAATTTTTTGCAAGTTTATACTTATAATTTGGTTGTGTTGTATTAAATAAATAAAATTTGCCACTACGATCTGTATCGATACTACGTATTAAACTTTCAATTTCTGCTGGTGGGAAATCAGGATTATTACATAACTCCTTGATAAAAGCATTATGGATTTCATCATGACCATAGCGACTAAGGGCACCTGCAATCGCATCAGCCGAAAAACCTTCTTTTTGCATCAAATATACAGCAAAATCAACTTTGTTTTTATTAGCACTAAGCACACCGTTCATTGCTTTAAATCCATTATCTACTAATGTATTTCTAAGAATTGCCGGCAACTGTTTAAAATCAAAATCCTCTTTTTGCAAAGCCAATTCTAATACTTTAGAATTCCCTTTTTCTAAGTACTGTAAAACGCTTGGGATTATATCTTTTGGAATGTTTTCGTTTTGTAACATCTTATTTGCACAATCTAACTTAAAAGAATCTTTTACTTTAATATCACCAATAATTCCAAAATGTTGTGCCCACCAAATTGGCAAATTTACCCAGTTATAAAACATACTTGGCATACTGACTTTATAAGGTTTTGTTAATGAATTAAGAATTTTCAAAGCCAAATCATTACTTATAGATTTATCAGATATCATTGTTTTTATCATATCTACATTTTCAGGCGTAACTTTATCAATAATATCTTGAACAATTTGTTTTTCAGCATCTGATGTAACATCAAGCATTTTCTCTTTTAATGATGTTTCTATATCGTTAATAATTTTACTTTCAATAGCAATATTTTCTGGTTCGACTAAATGTCTTGCAAATGGTGCAACCTCTGTTAATTCGGAATCCAAAATTCCACCTTCTAAAACTTTACCCTGTTGTGGTTGATTTTGAAGTTCGGATTCAGTCCTTTGTGCTTTAGGATTAATTAATGATTCTACTTCTATATCTGAATGTCCTGTTTTTGGGTGTGCTACATTAGGAGCAGGTGGTGCTTCAAATTTTTCAATAGGTTGATCAACTTTAAACATCCATTCCGGCATACCAAAATCGATTAATTGTTGTTTGAATTCAGGTGAACATTCAGCCAACTTTCTACTTTCAGCAGCAACTGCAATAAATTCTTTTGGATTGTTATACGCGTAAGGAATATGTGTTAATCGTATTCCTAATTTTACAAAATCATCATAAAACTTGCTTTGCTCTGCTACTATTTTACCATCTTTATCTTTTACAACAAATCCATCTTCAAACTCTGTAAGCAATTTCAAGTCATTTGTGTGCATTAATTCATGCCTGAATGCCCAATCAATTCGAGAATAAGTCATTCCATTCAAAGAAATTGAACCAGAAGTTCGTGATTCACAAAATCCTGAAGAAACACTCTTACCATATGCACTTGTATTATCAATATAATCTTGTTTTGCTGTTGTAAAATCAATAACCGGTGGATATTTAATATTTCCACCACTTGCTTTTGTCCATGCCACAAGTTCTTTTTCAATAAACTCTAATCCTAATTTAGCACTATTTCCTAATTCTTTATTAGGGAAAATTTTTATACCATATTTATCTGAAATTTCTGTTAATTTCTCTTTTATTTCAGGAGAAAAATCACTATTTTTCAAATAGACTTCGTGATATAAATATTTAGTTGTTTCTGTATTATTTTTCTTGCAATAATCTACAAACAACTCAACTCGTTGAGATTCATAAAATTCTGCCGTAAGCCTTCCAACATTCATATCACTAATTTTTGTCGAATTTTCTTGTTTTGTAGAATTAAGACCAAAAGTATCTTTTAAAAATTTATTAATTTTTAAAACTGTCTCTTCATTAATTTTACCTTGCAAAAATTTTGGTAATTTTATTTCAAAACCTTTGTCATTTATTACATTGTATAAATGTTCTTCGTTATTCTTTAAATACGTCAAATATTCTCTTGTGTAACTAGAATTTAATGTATAATAATTACCCATCAAATTGTTATACATATCAACAATTAATTGCGTTTCTTCTAATTTTCTTGCTTTTTCACGAGGGTTTAAATCAGTATTCTTTTCCACTGCTGCAATTTCATCTAAAACAATTTTCTTTAATTTTTTATCAGTTACATGACTCAATCCATCATTAATACAAGATAAAATATATTTTGAATTTGCAGATCTAACATAATTTAAAGATTCTTTGTTTAATAACATATTTTTACGATTATATAACGTCCTTAAATCTTCTGGCTCCGCAACTTCTAAAAACTCTTTGTACTCTTTATATATTGAAGGATGATCTTTTACATTGTTCAATATTTCAGACTCATGTTGTGCTCTTAATTCAGGATTAATAAAATAAATATCATAATCTTTAGGCCCACAATATTTATATGAACCATCAGGGTTTTTAGCCTCAAATCTTTCAACTAAACGATCAATAACATCATAGTTTTTACATTTATCTGCTAAAACTAAAATATTATCAACATTTAATAATGGGTTATCACAAGTTTCCTGTAATTTGAACAATCTATCAACGATATCCAACTCTTGGTGATTCACTAGAACTCTTGTCATTAAATAACAATCAATAAGATTATTTTCATCAGGTTTTGGTGCTTTTAAAACTTTTTCGATTAATTTTAATTGTTCAGATAATGTTGTGTTATTTATTTCCGCACGTGTTTGTAATTCTTTAATTGTGAATTCAAAATTATAGAAATGTTGGCTCGGAGCATTCGTTGTGTTACAAACATCTTTAAAAATATCTCTAATAATCATTATTTCATCTTTTGATAATTCTTTTAAATTTTGAACCCACGCAGCATCTAAATATACAATTTGTATTACTTCAAAAAATTCTTTTCCTGTCTTTGCATTAAGAACATTTTCTCTGAAATATGGCGAAGAAGAAATGTTATCAGAATTTTCTATAACAAAATGTCGTATTTGTTCAATGTCCGCATCTTTATACATATTTCGTACTGATTTTTTCATTTCACTAATTTCAAAAGTATCCAAAATCGCATTAAAATAACGCATTAAATTTGCCTCATCCATATTTGCAAATCTTGCATAAAGAGCATGCTCTTCAATATTAAAAACTTCTGCCTTTGGAGTTTCGGTGTCAACTCGTGGCGTTTCGATGTCAACTCGTGGCGTTTCGACTTTTGGAGTTTCTACGTTTGGTGTTTCGACTCTTGGAACATCTGTTTTTGGTACTTCTGTTCTTATTGATGGGTCAAAGTTGTTTTTATAAACACCTTTACCAACTTCGATACCTGTTATCGTAGATATCATTATGCCAACTCCGTTTTGACGTAATGTCTCGCCAATACTTTGGTCATAATCCATAGCACCTATCATTGCCATATCACCCAATACAGATAACACAAAGTCCGTTCCATGTTCCGCTACCATCTGTTTGAGTAAGCCTGCGCCCTGCGCTGCTACTTTCGTCTTCAACGCTGATCC
>JAZRSZ010000033.1:0-29639 GCA_045651695.1 Candidatus Gastranaerophilaceae bacterium | reverse complement strand
TACTCGTCCGACTTTTGGTGGTGAATTAATGGCAACTATTTTATGCAAAACTAATCCACAAATGGCGACTGTTCGTCCAAATGTATTCAGACCTGCAGATGTAATTATTAAAAAAAATACAGAATACGTATTTAGAAAAGTTGAAAGCAAGGATATTATCAATAATGTTAAAATAGAAACCTTTGTTGAACGCCTTGAAGAGTTGAAAAATGAACTTGATTCTGCTCAAGTGATTGTAGCAGGTGGTAGAGGCATGAAAGGCTCTGAAGGGTTCAAAATGTTGAAAGAATTGGCTGATTTATTAGGTGGAACTGTCGGAGCAACACGTTTAGCTGCAGACTTGGGTTACGCACCGAGAGAACAACAAATTGGTCAAACAGGTAAGACTGTTTCCCCTAAACTTTATATTGCTTGTGCTATTTCTGGCGCAATTCAGCACACTGTTGGTATGGATAAATCAGATTGCATTATTTGTATAAATAATGATGAAAATGCGCCAATTTTCGATATCTCTGATACCGGAATAGTCGGTGATGTGTTTGAAGTTATTCCTGAGTTAATTAAAAAATTAAAAATAAATAAATAATTTATTTTGTTTCAATAAAATCTGTATTCGGAGTGAATTCTGATTTTGTATCAGATATATTCATTTTGTTGATTAAACTTGCACGCTTTTTGCGGAATAGCATATCAACAAAGGCTTCTAGTCTTGTGATAAATCCAGCCTCGCCAGTATGTTCATCTATTGTTAAGTTTAATAGTGGTTTATTGTAGCGTTTTGCTTTTCTTGTAATTCTTTCGATCATCAATGAATCAGGGCCACAACCAAATGCTGTAAGCGAAATTATACCATCAATTTTTGCATCTCTAAGATAATGCCCAGCGCTACCAGTCATATCGTGTTCGTTTGCCCAATATTGTTCGTTTCCAAGCGATGTTATACCGCTATCAAGTTGCTCATCTGATAATTGAAGTGATGTGTAAACTTTTACATCCATCGCTTCAAGTTTTTCTAATATTTTCATACAAACTCTATCATCATAAATATTGTAGCCGTGTGCTACAAGAGCAACTGAAATAGGGTATTCTTTTGTGTTCTCTTCTATAATGACTTTACCTTGAAGAGCATAGTTCAATGCCTTTGTGTAACTCATTCCAGATTTTGTCATTATATGGAAGTTATTATAGCATCTCCAGCCTGCTTTTGATGCTTTATAAATTAAGTTTTTATCAGTTATGCCAAATTCTTTAACTGCATCTGCCAAAAATTCATATAACCCTTGATTTTTTTCCGATTTGTCTAAGGTTGTTTCAATCATTGTGAATGGTCGCTTTACCACATTTCTTACTAAATCTGGTAACCCTCTGATTTTTGAACAGTTATAAATTTTAGGTGATATTGATTGGATTGACGGTACAAAAATTTTATCTATGCCTTTATCCAATAAATTTAAAATGTGTCCAATGAATACTTTGATAGGTAAGCAAGTTTCTGTTACTACAAGTGCAGAACCGTTTGAAATTGTCTGTTTTGTTGTAACATCGGATAAAACAATTTTAATACCTAAATCGTTGAAAAATCCGTAGTAAAATGGGTAATTGTTATAATATGACATCGCTCTAGGGATGCCTATAACTTTTTCTTCTGATTCTTTTTTGCTAAATAGATTTTTCATGTTCATATCCTACTACACTAATAATACATCAACATATTTTTTTTTGCCATAAATAATATAATTTTTTACAATTTTGTTGTATCATCTTTGTATGCCACACTTTTTTATTTCATCAAATCATATTGTTAATAACGTTTTAACCGTTTCTGATGCTGACAACTATAAGCATATCGCACGCGCGTTGAGAGTCAGAAAGGGCGAAAAACTTTTATTTATTGATGAAAACAAAATGCAGTATGAAACTGTTGTTGTTGATATTACCAATAATACAATATCAGCGGAAATAAAAAACACCTATTTGTCTAATAGAATTTTACCTTTTAATTTGTATTTGGCTCAAAGTCCATTGAGAAGTGATGCCCAAAGTTTTGTTATAGAAAAAGCAACTGAACTTGGCGTGAAAGGTGTTTATCCTGTTTGTACAGATAATTGTGTTCTAGCCAAAGATATTGTTTCTAAAAAAATTGAAAAATGGCAAAAGATTATGAAAGAAGCATCTAAACAGTGTGAAAGGGCTGATATCCCAACTTGTTTTGATATAGAAACTTTGGAAAATCTTTCAGCAAAATTTAGGCGTAAAATTGTTTTTTGCGAAAGAATAGCAACCAAAACATTAAAGGATATTGAATCACTAAGTAATAATGAAGATTTACTTGTTGTTATTGGTCCTGAAGGAGGCTTCTCTCAAAGAGAATTCGAATTTTTTGAGATAAATAACTTTGAAATGCTTACACTTGGTGATTTAATACTAAAGGCTGAAACGGCTGTTACTGTTGGATTAGGGAATATTATATATGAATTTACGTCAAGAAATTAAAAATGATGAGATTTTGAATATAATTTCCAGATTAGATAACGAGATTTATCTTGTTGGCGGTGCGGTGCGTGATTTTTTAATGGAAACAAAGATTTTTGATAGAGATCTGATTGTTTGTGATGTTGATGCAAGAGAATTCGCCTTAAATTTGGCAGAAAAACTTGATGCAGTGTTTGTTCCATTAGACGAAGTTAACAAAATTTATCGTCTTGTTTTGCCAGATAAAGAAAATTATTTGGATATAACAAATCCTATCAATAATTCTTTGGAAGATGATTTAAAACGTCGAGATCTTTCAATAAATGCGATTGCAGTTAATTTAAAAACTTTGGAAGTGGTTGATTATACAAATGGCTTAAGTGATTTTGACAATAAAGTTATTCGAGTTATCTCTGAAAAAAATTTATTAGATGATCCTTTGAGGTTATTGAGAGTTTTTAGATTTTATTCAACTTTAGGTTTTGAAATTGATAAAAATACTATTGAGTTAGTTAAAACTTACAAAAATCTTATATTAAGACCTGCTAAGGAAAGGGTTCTATACGAATTGATGAAACTCGCAAATGGTAAATATTTTTCATTTGCACTTCAAAAATTAGATGAATGTGGTTTATTGGAATTGATTTTTCCATTTGTAAAAGAATTAAAACAAATTCCACCAAATACTCATCATCATTTAGATTTGTATAATCACTCAATCGAAACTGCCAGACAAGTGCAACTGATATATGAAAATTCTTCTGCTGCAGTTCGTGAACACTTGGAAAAAGTAGATTTTGGTGGATTTTCTAGACTTGCACATTTGAAGTTGTCCGCTTTTATGCATGACATTGGTAAATTTTCTACTTGGTCAATTGAAGGTAATAGGCATAGATTTATAAAACATGATGATGTTGGTTCAAAGTTATCTGTTAAAATTCTTAAAAACTTGCTCTTTTCTAATAAACAAATAGAATATATTTCGGCCATGATTAAGTATCATATTTACCCGTCTAATGTTGTATCAGCACCAGATTTGAATGAAAAAATTATGATGCGTTTTGTTCGAAAAATGATGGATAATGCGATTGATGTCATCCTTTTGGCGATTGCCGATAGGCTATCAGCACAAGGTCCTGAAATTACTCCTGAAATAATTGCAAATAACATAAATTCGTTAGATATGTTATTAAATTTCTATTTAGAAAAATCTAAAAACCTAGAGCCGTTGCCAAAATTGCTAGATGGAAACGACGTAATGCAAATTTTAAATATAAAACCATCGCCAAAATTAGGAGAAGTCATGGATGCGTTACATGAAGCACAAATTTCAGGAGAGGTAACTAATAAACAAGATGCAATTGACTTTGTTTTGGCTAATTATAAGTAAATTTTAGGGTTTGCTTCATAAAAATTTACAAAATTTTTGTTACTAAAAATTGTATTTTTTAACTAAAAAAATGTATTTTTTGATTATTTTTCTTTCAAAAAACACTAAAAATATTTTAAAGTTTTTTATTTTTAATAAAAAATCAAAAATTTCTCTTAACATTAACTTTACATTTAGTGTAATCTTGTCAATTTTTATTTTCTTTCGCTTTTAAATATAATATGCTCCTGTTAAAATGGGGGTATTCGGGAAAAATAGCCAAAATATGATTCAAAAAATAGGTAGTGAAAGAAACAATCAGAATAGGTATACCCCAAACTGGGCTTCAAAGCCTAATTTTACAGGTTTGGGAGAATTCGTTTTGCAAGGTATTCAGGCTTGCGAACGTAACCCTATGCTTAATGTTTCTGTTTTAGATTTATCTACCGCTATTGTTCCTAGAACTGTTATTGAAACTAAACAGTCAAATGCTTTTGCTGGTATGGAAGCATTTAGACGAGAATCATCAGGGCTAATTGTTAACTGCTTGCTTCCTAGTTTTATTGTTATGGGAGCAGCGTCTTTATTGCAAAAACCTATTATGAAAGGTTTTAACAAGGCTAGTTTGGCTAATGTTTGGGCTAATGAAGAATCATTAGATATTATTGGGAAATATTTAGGTAAGGCTAAAGGAGAGGGTTCTCAAAAGTTACAAAATGCGATTTCTGAATTTTTAGATGATGTTTCCGGTATTGATGGTGCAGAAAAGAAATCATTTAAATCTTTTAAAGAGCAATTGAAAGAAGGCATTAAAGATGTAGCAGAATCAATTGATAAAAAATCATTTAAACAAGGCTACCAAAAAATTGCAGAACAAACTCATATGACAGAACATTTGGAAATCAATGGTAAAGTTCTTCCAAAGAACTTGGAAGGATTTTTAGATGATTTTGTTAAAATTCATAATGCGGTTGAAAAAGAAGGAATTAAAACAGCAGATAATCTTGGCAAATATATTAAAAAGGCAACAAAGTTAGTAAATTTGAAGAGTGTTGCGGGTTTAGCCGTTATTATTCCGCTTGCTATTTCGATGCAACCTATTAACAGATGGATTACTGCAAAGCAGTCAGGTGTTAAAGGTGCTCCAATTTATAAAGATTTCACTACTAATAAAAATAATAATGCTGAATTATCACCAAAAGAAAAAGCAGCATTGTTTAAACAGAAGTTAATTTCTGTTGGTTCAATGTTAGCCGTAACATTCTTGTCTATGGGTTGTAAATTACCTACGGCTAAAACAATGCAATTTAAAGGCATTTTCCCGACTATGGATCAAGCAAGATTAATTTCTACTGCTACTTTTGCAAGTAGAATGTTAGCTTCTGAAGATAAAAACGAATTGAGGGAAGCAACAATTCGTGACATCGCAACATATTCAGGTTTATACTTCTTAGGTGACTATGCTGCAAAAGGTGTGGCAACAGTCATAGAAAAGAATTCTGATGTAAAATTGTTAAATAGGTTGAAACCTGAGCCAAAAGGTGCTAATGTATTTAAGAAGGCATTACATTGGATTAAAGATGTAAGTCTTAAATCATCAGACGAAGTGGTAGGAAAGGCAGCTAAGAACTTACGTTCAGTTTGTCAACTTGGAAACCTTGCTTTCTCATTAGTAGTATTAGGTTTATTTATCCCATTATATACAAGAACCCAAACTAACAAAAAAAGAGAAATGGAGTTAAAGGAATTGGCAGCCTCGATAAACTCGACGGACGGTTTTCTTAAAGACCAAATCAAAAACGGTTCACCAACTTTCAAATCTTTTTTTAATAGGTAATAGATATGCAAATACAAAAAATTAATCCACAATTGAATAGTAAAAACAATAACCAGCCACAGTTTACTGGTTTAGCAGATGGTGCAGTACAAGCATTAAGATTTTTAGATACAAATCAGGCTTGGGGTGCTTGCGCAGTTGACCTTTGTTGTATGGTTCTTCCAAGAACTATAACTGACTTTTCTAGAGGTCCTAGTGCAGGTTTTGAAACAATGCGTAGGGAAGCATCAGGTACAGTTAACCACGCTTCTGTAGGTCCTATTTATGGTACTTTGGCAGGTATGCTTGTTGCTGGAGCAATCAATAGGGCTTATGGTATCAATGCTAAAAACGTTTTTGCTGATGGCGAAGCAGTTGAATTGTTAGCAAAAGCGCACCATGATGTTTTACATGGTAAGTCTGATAAAACTTATGCTCAAGAAATTGCCGAAAGTATTATGACTAAAGGTGATGACAAAGTTCCAGCAAAAGGTTTGTCAGATAAAGCAAAAGAATTATTTGCTAATGCATTAGATAAAGAAATTAAAGCCCATGACGAAGAAAATGTTAAGTTAATGAAAAACGTTATTCTTTCTGATTTAGGCGAAGAAACTAATCTAATGCTTAAACGTGGTGGCAAACAACTTGAAGCAGATTCAAATACTTTATTGAAAAATATTACTTCTTTATCATCTGAAATGTTTAAAGATAAAGCGGTAGAATCATTTAAGCAAACAGAAAAATTTGCAGATGTTAAATTTGTAAAAGCAATGAAGAACTTTGGTTTAAAACGTTCTTTAGTTGGTTTACTAATTGGTTCTGCTATTGGTTGTGCAATTCAACCTTTGAATATTTATTTGACTAAAAAGAAAACAGGTAGTGATGGTTTCGTTGGTGTTGAAGGCCGTACAAAAGACAACTCTGCGAAGTTTAAGGCATTAAAAATTGCTTCTGCAGCAGCATTTACGACATTTGCGATTTCAACAATAATGAATCCATTAAAGTTTGCTAAAAACGGTAAAGAGTTTTTAAATAAAATTCAATATAAATCATTAAACCCAACAATGGATCAATTCAAACTTGTTTATGGTTTAACTATTGCTTCAAGATTATTGGCTGCTCGTGATAAAGACGAATTGCGTGAAGGTCTAGTTAAAGATACAATTGGTTTTAGTAGTTGGCTAGTTCTTGGTAATGTTGTTTCTAAATTTACTTTGAAAAAATTAGATAAAAATTTAGTAGGCAAAACACGTGATGAAATATTATTTAAAGCCTTAAAAGAAAAAGGTATTGATACAATTAAAGATGGTAAAGCATTATCATTTAAGGAATTGCTCGCTAAATTACCAAAAGACCATGCGGCTAGAGGCAGTTTGAAAAAATTCAATATTGCACAACTTGCTGGTTATGCATTCTCTGCTATCGTTCTTGGTGTGGGTATTCCTAAATTAAATATCTACATGACTAAACGCAGTGAACAAAAACGTGCTGCAGAAAGAGTATCAAATCCAGCACATGCAATGTACAAACCTGTAAATTTGGCTTTCTTAAGCAAAGAGATAGACGATTCTTCAACAAGTAAAATTATCAATCGTTAAGTTTGTGCATTAGCACCAGAAACTACTTCGATAAGTTCTTGAGTGATAGCCGTTTGTCGAGTCTTATTGTACTCAATGGAAAGTTCTGTAAGCATTTTTTCAGCATTTGAAGTTGCGGCAGACATTGCAGTCATTCTTGATGCTAATTCACTAGCTTGCGCTTCTAATAGTGCTTGGTAGATGATGTTTGTGATGTACATTGGAACTATTTTTTGTAAGATGCTTTCCTTGTTCGGTGCAAATTCCATTAAAGGATCAATAGAATGTTTTTCTTCTGGTTTTTTTACTGGTAAGACTGTCCAATCTTCAACAAAGTAACTCATCATATTTTTGAATCGAGTAGTAACAATTTCAATTTTATCAATTTGTTCTTCTACGTAGTATCGAGCAATATCTTCAGTAATTATGCCTGCGCCTTCTCCACTTGGATTGTTTGCTACGGCATAATATTCTTTGACAATTTCACAATTAAGGTGTTTACATTTTTTCTTTAATAAAGAAACACCTTTTTGTCCAACTACAAAAAGTTTACTCTTGATCCCTTGTTTAGAATAGTCTTCAATTATTTTAATTGCATTTCTAACAACGTTAGCATTATATGCTCCCGCCAGACCTTTATTTGACGTTAGAACCAATATGCCAACCTCATCAATAGGTCTTTGTTTCAAAAGACAAGGATAATTATCAACCGCGCGTTTGATGTGTAGGTCTTGTTCTGCAATTTCACCTGTTGCATTTATCAGTTTTGAAAACATCAAATTTAATTCATTTGTGAATGGTCTTGAAGCTTTTACTGAATTTTCAGCACGTTTAACTTTAGCCGCAGCAACCATCTTCATTGCTCGGGTTATTTTTTTAGTGCTTTCAACACTTTTTATTCTGTTTTTAATGTCTTTCAAGTTTGCCATATGTTAGAAGCCTTTTTTGAAGTTTTCTAATTCTTTTCTAAGTTCATTTTTATCTTCGTCTGATAAAGCGCTACCGTCATCAAGATTATCAGAAAGTGCTTTTAGGTTTGCTTTAAGGTGTACAAACCATTCTCTTTTGAATTTTGCGATATCATTTACGTCGTCTAGTAATCCTTCATTTGCTGCAAATAAAATACTTACTTGTTCAGCAACGCTCAATGGATTATATTGAGGTTGTTTTAATACATCCGTTAATTTTTGTCCGCGTAATAATTGGTTTTTAGTTGCCTGATCTAAATCAGACGCAAATTGAGCGAATGCTTCAAGTTCTCTAAATTGGGCTAAATCTAATCTCAATTTACCAGCGACTTGTTTAACTGCTTTTGTTTGTGCAGCACCACCTACACGAGAAACAGAGATACCAGCATTAATCGCTGGTCTTACACCAGAGTTAAATAAATTTGTTTCCAAGAAAATTTGTCCGTCTGTAATTGAGATAACGTTTGTTGGAATATATGCAGATACATCTCCTGCTTGTGTTTCAATAATTGGTAATGCAGTAATGCTACCACCACCAAGTTCATCGCTTAATTTAACTGCACGTTCAAGCAATCTTGAGTGTAAGTAGAATACATCACCAGGGTATGCTTCACGTCCTGGTGGTCGTTTTAATAACAGACTCATTGCACGGTATGCTTGAGCGTGTTTTGATAAGTCATCATACACTATAAGTACTGATTTGCCTTGTTCCATAAATTCTTCACCGATGGTAACACCAGCAAAAGGAGCAATATATTGTAATGGTGCTGATTCATCTGCTGTTGCTGATACAATAATTGTATAATCCATTGCATCGTGATTTTCTAATGTTTTAGCAAGTTGAGCCACAGTAGAAGCCTTTTGCCCAATAGCAACATAAATACAAATTACATCTTTCCCTTTTTGGTTGATTATGGTATCAATAGCGATTGCAGTTTTACCTGTTTGTCTATCTCCAATGATAAGTTCGCGTTGCCCACGTCCTATTGGTGTTAAAGCATCGATTGCAGTTAAACCTGTTAATAACGGTTCGTGAACAGATTTTCTAGCAACTATACCTGGAGCAACTCTTTCAATTGGACGAGTTTTTGTGTATTCATATTCACCTTTACCATCAAGAGTTTTTCCTGTTGGATCAATAATTCTTCCAATTAGGTTTTCGCCGACAGGAACTGATGCAATTCTACCTGTTGTACGAACTGTCATACCTTCTTTTATTTGTGTGTATTCTCCAAGGATAACAACGCCAACACTATCTTCATCAAGGTTCATTGTTATACCAAGAGTCTCTTTCCCATCATCAAATATGACTAATTCACTGGCCATAACATTTCTTAGCCCGTAAATTTTTGCAATTCCATCACCAACTTCAAGTACACTTCCGGTATTTGCAATTTGTGTATGTACATCATAATTCGCTATTTTGTTCTTAATTATAGAACTAATTTCTTCAGGTTGTATCATAAGTTCCCCTTTATTTTATCTAATTTTGTTCTAATACTTGTGTCAATTACATCATCATCTATTTTTATAACCAAACCCGTTATAATGTTTTCATCAATTTGCCAATTTGGTTTTATTTTCTTTTCGAATTTTGTTTCTAAAATTTTTATTATTTTTTCTTTGTACTCATTAGTTAATTTAATCGCGGAAATTATTGTTACTGCTTTAATGCCATTAATTTCATCAATGGTATTTTTAATGATTTCAATAATTGTTGGAATTTCAGAAATATGTTTTTTCTCTGTTAAAATTTTTAAATAATTAAGAACTTCAAGGCTGATATTCTTTTTAAAAATTTCTTCTATAATATCTAATTTTTGTTCTAATGACACCGTTGGATTTTGTAAAACTTCCTTGAGTTCAGGATTTTTAGTAAGCATATCCTGCACAAGTTCCAAATCTTTAATATGATTTGTAGAATTATCATCTATAAGTGCATTTGCATATATTTTTGCTGTTTTTGTAATCATTATGCGTTCCTAAGTTCCTCAATACTTTTGTCTAGAAACTTTGTGTGTAAGGTTTTGTCTTTTTTAAGATTATTTATAATTGTTTCTTTAGCAAGTTGTATTGCTGAATTTACAGTTTTTGTTGACAACTCACTATTTACCTTTTTTTCTTCAGAATCAATCACTCTTGCAATATTATTTTCGATGTGTTTGATTTGTTCTTTTGTTGTTTTATTTATGTTGTTTACAAGAGTTTTTGCGTTTGTTTTTGCTATATTTAGTTTTTCTTCAACTTCGTTATCTGTATTTTTAACAAGTTTTGTTGTTTTTCGCAATTCTTTTTCTGCTAAATCTTTTTCAAAACGAGCATTATTAATTGTAGATGCAATGTCGTTTTTGATATTTTCAAGAATTTGTGGAACATTTAGTTTAACAAAAATCACGGCAAATATTATCATTAATATTGCGAAGTTGAATGTATTGGTTTTTACTATTATGTCCCAGAATTCTGCCATTATTCAGTCACCTTTTTAACTATTTCGTTTGCTAAATCTTGGATGTGTGAGTCCAAAATTTTTGTTGCATTCTCTCTTTCTTTTTCAATGTTTAATTTTTCCTCAGCAATTTTTTTGAAAGAATCTGTTTTGGCATTGTTAAGTTGTTCTTTTGCTTTTTTGTTTGCTTTTTCAAGACTTTTAGCAACGTGTTCTTTTGATTCAACGGCTGCTTTTGTTAGTTTTTCTTCTCTTTCTTGAATTAATTTTTCACTTTTTTCTTTGGTATTTTTAGCATCGTTTAAAGTATCAGCAACAAGTTTTTCCCTCTCTGTAATTATTTTTTCGAGAGGTTTGTAAAATATTGTGTTCATAATAAATACAAATACAATAAAACTTATTACTGATACTAAAAAAGTTGCGTTAAATTCCATTACATAAGTCCTACTAATTTAGCCGCGATAACGAATGCATAAAGAGCACATGCTTCTGCTAATGCTGCACCAAGCAAGAAAAACCCAAATGCTTTACCAGCGATTTCTGGTTGTCTTGAAACAGCGTCCATTAGACCTTTTGTTGCTAAACCGATACCAAGCCCAGCACCGATTGCGCCAAAACCGATTGCGATACCGCCACCTAATTGTGCTAAATCAGAAAGTGTTTTAATTTCTTCCATTTTGTTCTCCTTATTTATTAATGTTCATCATTTGTTGCTGATGAAACATATGCTATTGTCAACATCATAAATACTGTTGCTTGAATAAATGCAACAAGTATTTCAAACAGCATTATTGGAAGAGGTAAAAAATATGCAAATACCCCTAATAATACTGTAACTAATATTTCGCCCGCAAATATGTTAGCAAAAAGTCGGATAGCTAAACTTAAAGGTCTTGTAATCATTTCTAGTAACTCAACAAGTCCCATGATAATTCCGTTTATACTTAAATGCGGTAAGAAAAATTTAAATCCTTTTTTGTGTACTCCAAGTACTACATAATATATTAATACAATTATTGCTAAAGCTGCAGTTAAATTAATATCGTTTGTTGGAGATGCAAGTTCCCCTGTCTTTAGGTGAATAATTCTTAATGGTAACTGACCCATTAAGTTTGCTGTTAGTATGAACAAAAATAATGAAGCGACCAAAGGTACATGTTTTCTATTGTCATTTGGCATCATAGTGTTAAGTATTCCCCAAAAGAATTTTATAGTACTTTCAGCAATTGCTTGAAGTTTATTAGGTATTATAGCCAAATTACGTGTAGCGATAAATGCAAAAATTATCACTACAAGCATTGCAAACCACATTGTAAATATAGTATCAAGATTGAATGATACGCTATTGCCAAATAGATTTGTATTATATACCCAATGGTGCATGACTCTCCTTCTTTATTTAGTTTATAACATGTTCTAAATCATGGCAAATTTTTTATGTTTGTTATATTATTATGGTAATAACTAAAGAGGGAGAGATGCAAGTTTTATCACTTGAAACAGTTGATTCAACTAACTTATATGCAAAGAATAATATTGGAGAATTGTCTAATTGTACGGTAATCCATGCTCTACGTCAAACTTCTGGAAGAGGAAGATTTACTAGAAAATGGGTCGATTTAGGCGATGGTAATTTATTTCTTTCTTTTGTATTAAAACCAGAAACAAAATTTAGTAGTTCGTTCCCGAATATTACTCAATATTTATCTGTTGTTCTTTGTAAAGTTTTAGAAACTTTTGGTGTAGAACCGCAGATAAAGTGGCCAAATGACGTTTTAGTAAATGGTAAAAAAATTGCGGGTATTCTTTGTGAAGCAGTTAATGAAGGTGGCTGTTTTAAAGGTTTGGTTTTGGGTATAGGTGTTAATCTTAATGCTTTTGACTGTGATTTAAATTTAGTTTCTGATAAAGTTATTACTGCATTAAATTTAGAGATTTCTAATTCGGTTGATGTTTATGCTTTTAGAAACAAATTGATGTCAGAGTTCTCTCAAAATTACGAAAAGTTTTTAGAAATGGGTTTTGAATTTATAAAAGAAGATTATATTTCAAAACTCGTTGTTTTAAATAAGGATATTTCAGTTCAAGTTTTAAATGATGTTAAAACAGGATTTGTGAAAGGTGTTACAAATACTGGCGAACTTGTATTGGAAAATCAAGAAAAAGAATTTGTACTTACTATAGGAGATATATTATGAACTTATTATTAGAAGGCTTAACTACAATGGCTATTGGTATGGGTTTCGTATTATTATTTTTATGCTTATTGATTTTGGCTATGAATATTATGTCAAAAGTTATAGCTTATGTTAATACAATTTTCCCAGAAGTTGTTGCGACAGCACAATCAACAAAAAATACTGCAAAAAATACTGCAAATGATGATGAAGCAATTGCATTAGCATTAGCAGTGGTTAAATCAAGAGGTTAATTTATTAGAGAGGATAAAAATATGAGTAAAAAACTAATTAAAGTTATGGATACATCATTCCGTGACGGTTTTCAATCAATTTACGGGGCAAAGGTTTTGGTAGATGATTTTATACCAGCCCTAAAATCTGCTGTTGATGCAGGTATTAAACATTTTGAAACTGCAGGTGGTGCAAGATTCCAAGCACCAATTTTCTTTTGCAACGAAAATGCATTTGAAACTATGGATAAAATTAGAGAAACTGTTGGGCCGGATGTTAAATTACAATCCCTTTCAAGAGGAGTAAACGTTGTTGGTCTTAATTCTCAACCACGTGATGTTATTGATCTACACGCAAAAATGTTTGCAAAACACGGTGTTAATGTTGTTAGAAACTTTGATGCTTTAAATGATGTTAATAATTTAGTAGATTCAGCGAATTCTATTAAAAAATATGGTATGGATCATGAAGTTACAATTACAATGATGGAACTTCCATATGGTTGTGAAGGTGCTCATGATGTTGCCTTCTATGAAAAAGTATTGAGAAATATCTTGGATTCAGGTTTGCCTTTTGATTCATTAGCATTTAAAGATGCTTCAGGTACTTCAAATCCAAGAAAAGTTTACGAAACAATAAAAATGGCGCGTGAATTGTTGGGCGCTGATGCTCATATCAGATTCCACTCACACGAAACAGCAGGTACAGGTTTGGCTGCTTATTTGGCTGCACTTGATGGTGGTGCTGATGGTATTGACTTGGCTATGAAACCTGTTTCAGGTGGTACTGGTCAACCTGATATTGTTTCTATGTGGCATGCTTTAAAAGGTACAGAATACGATTTAGGTTTAGATATTAAGAAAATTATGGAAACAGAAGAAATCTTTAAAGAATGTATGAAAGATTATCCTATTTCTCCAATTTCTTTGGCCGTTAACCCAATTCTTATTCAGGCTCCATTGCCTGGTGGCGCAACTGCAACGACAGTTAACCAACTTAAAGATATGGGTATGTTAGATAAATTCCCTAAACTTATTGCTAATATGAAAGATGTTGTTTCAAGAGCAGGTTTTGCTACTTCTGTAACTCCTGTTTCGCAACAATATGCTCAACAAGCATTCCTAAATGCAATTACTTCAGAACCTTGGGAAAAAGCGAATGAAGATTATGCAAAAATGGTTCTTGGCTACTTTGGTAAAACACCTTGTGAACCAGATCCAGAATTAGTAAAATGGGCTGAAGAAAAAATAGGCCTTAAACCTACAACTGAAAAAGTTGTTGATCTTAACGATAAAGACCCAGAAAAAGGAATTGAAGCGGCTAAAAAACGTTTAGAGGCTGCTGGTTTACCTTTAACTGATGAAAACATCTTTATCGCTTGCGCTTGTAAAGATAAATCGGCAGATAAAGGTATTGACTTCTTGCTAGGTAAAGGTCAGGTATCAGTTAATAAAACTACTGCAAAGACTGCTGAAGCAACTTCTGTTTCATCTTCAACTGGTGAATACACAGTTAATATTAATGGCAAAAATTATGCTGTTAAACTTGATGGTGATAACAAAGCAACCGTTAATGGCAAATCATTCGATTTCAACCTTAAAGCAGGTATTGATGCTGCACCTTCAACTGCATCTGCAGGTGGTGTAGAAGTTAAATCAAGTTTACCAGGTGTTGTATTAAGAATGGAAGTTGCTGAAGGCGATACTGTTGCAGAAGGTGACGTTCTTGTTGTTCTTGAAGCGATGAAAATGGAAATTGAAGTTAAAGCACCACAAGCGGGTACTGTTCAATCTATTCTTGTTGCTCAAGGTGATAAAGTTGCAAATGGTTCTCCATTGGTGACTTTAGGATAGTAGGAGGTAAACAATGAACATTTTAGATGGTTTACGTGAACTTTGGAACTCAACTGGCATAATGTTGTTTAATGGACATTTTAACGCCGCATTAAGCAATCCGGATTTAGTTGGTGCTGATAAATACCTTCAAGCAATTGGTCCAGTTGCAATGATTTGTATTTGTTTATTCCTATTATGGTTAGGTATTAAAAAACAATTCGAACCATTACTTTTAGTTCCTATTGCTATTGGAGGTTTGTTATCAAATATTTTGATGATACCTGGAGAAGAAATCGCAGGTCCTAATGGATTTTTGGGTATTATATTCGAAGCAGGTATCCACAAAGGATTATTCCCATTGATAATTTTCATGGGTGTTGGTGCAATGACAGACTTTGGTCCGTTAATTGCAAACCCTAAAACAGCACTTTTAGGTGGTGCCGCTCAATTTGGTATTTTTGGTGCTTTATTAATGGCATATTGTCTATTTGGTTTTAGTATGCCAGAAGCAGCATCAATTGGTATTATCGGTGGTGCTGATGGTCCTACTTCAATTTATGTAACAACAAAATTGGCAGAGAATTTATTAGGACCTATTGCTGTCGCAGCATATTCTTATATGGCTTTGGTTCCAGTAATTCAACCCCCAATTATGAAATGGTTAACAACCGAAGAAGAACGTAAGATACAAATGACTCAATTGAGGGAAGTTTCTAAAAGAGAAAAAATAATGTTCCCGATAGTTGTTCTTATTCTTTGTGCTATATTTGTTCCAAGTGCTTGCCCTCTTTTAGGTGCGTTGTGCTTTGGTAACTTGGCTAAAGAATGTGGCGTTGTTGATAGACTTTCTGATACAATGCAAAATGCTTTAATCAACATTGTAACTATTTTCTTAGGTTTATCAGTTGGTTCTAAATTATCAGCAGAACAATTTTTGACAGTTCAAACATTATTCATTTTAATTCTTGGTATTGTTGCATTTTCTGTTGCAACTGCATCAGGTGTTATAATGGCGAAAGCAATGAATTTGTTCAGTAAAACAAAAATCAATCCACTTATTGGTTCTGCAGGGGTTTCTGCAGTTCCTATGGCTGCTCGTGTTTCAAACAAAGTTGGTTTAGAGGCTAACCCTCAAAACTTCTTATTGATGCACGCAATGGGACCAAATGTATCAGGTGTTATTGGTTCTGCTGTTGCTGCAGGTATCTTACTTGCTCTTTGCGGTTAATATTATGCTAATATAAAAAAGGCTTCCTAACAGGAAGCCTTTTTTTTACCATAATCTTGATATCTCTGCACCTAATCTTACAAATGCTTCTGCAACATCATTATTTTTTATTTCTCGTTCAAAATGTTCGTTTTTGCCAAATAAATCTTTCCAAAAACTTTTTGTTTTTGCTGAGATTTTTTTACCGTCATCAGATATATTTAACATTAAAGTTTGTTTCTTACGAACTGAACCCAAAATATTAAACATGCTATCTGTCATTTGGTGTGAATTATTTTCTAATGCACTTCTGCGAATTCTATATAATGCGTGTTGTGTTGCTGCATCGTAATTAAAATTTGCTTTGAAACTTGGTTTATTATCAACTTTTGTTATTTGCATAAATTCTCCTGAAATTTAATTCCTTGTTTTAATTAAATCACGTAAATTTTTTTTTTGCTAGTTAAGTATCATATTTTATACTTTTTAAATAAATAATCAATATGGTGAATATGTTTTGTTCCATAGCAATTGGTATAATATTCAATTATGCTAACTAAATATTCTTGCATAAAAGTTAAAATTGGGTGTATAATTAAACATATAAGAATTTTATAAAGGAGTTTACATGTCTATTGATGATGCTTTAGTTATGATTTTAGCAGGTGGTGAGGGTAAACGTTTGTATCCGCTAACAAAAGATAGAGCAAAACCTGCTGTTCCTTTTGGTGGAAGATACAGAATTATTGATTTTGTTATTAATAATTTCATTAACTCTGGTTTCTTTAAAATTAAAGTATTGACTCAATATAAGTCTGATTCACTAAATAAACACATCACAAGAGGTTGGATGCTTTCACCATTCTTAAATCAATATATTGATTTGGCTCCTGCTCAGATGAGGACAGGTAATGATTGGTACAAAGGTACGGCGGATGCTATTTTTCAGAATATTTTTCATATAGAAGATGAAGATCCTAGATACGTTTGTATTTTTGGTGGCGACCATATTTATAAAATGGACGTTTCTCAAATGTTAGGTTTTCACAAAGATAATAATGCGGATTTAACTATTTCTGCAATTCCTATTCCGATTGAAGAAGCATCAGAATTCGGTATTATTGAAGTTGATGATGATTGGAGACTCATCAATTTTGTTGAAAAACCTCAAACCCCACCAAAATCAATTCCTGGACGCCCTGATTTATGCTTGGCATCAATGGGTAATTACATTTTTGATAAAGAGGTTTTATTAGATGCACTTTATCGAGATTCTAAAATAGAAGAATCAAGTCATGACTTTGGTAAAAACGTTATTCCGATGCTTTTAAATGAAGGAAAAAACATTTTTGTTTATAATTTCAATGATAATTCTGTGTTAGGGATGAGTGAAGCAGAACGTGGCTATTGGCGTGATGTTGGTAGTATCGATGCTTATTGGCAAGCAAATATGGATTTATTAGAATCTAATCCTGAATTGAATTTGTATTCAAGAGAATGGCCATTAAGAACTTTTAATTATAACTACCCGCCTGCTAAATTTATTTGGCAAGAAGGTGATCGCGTTGGTATGGCAACTAACTCTTTGGTCTCAGAGGGATGCATCGTATCTGGTGGTATGCTTTCTCATTGTGTATTGTCCCCAAAAGTAAGAATTAATTCTTACTCGCAAATTTTTGATAGTATTTTGATGGAAAATGTTGAAGTCGGTAGATACTCAAAAATTAGAAAAGCAATTATCGATAAAAACGTGAAAATTCCGCCAAATACTCGTATCGGATACAATTGGGAAGAAGATAGAAGTAGAGGTTTTATAGTTTCCGCTAATGGTGTTGTTGTAGTACCTAAAGGCGCAATTATCTAATTTTCTTAAATTTTCTTAACAATTAATATATTTTAGGCAATTCTGAGCATTAACTATCTTTATATATTCGGGTAGTAGTGTTTATGATTCGTCCAATTTCTAATACTAGTTATTTGAATTCAAGCAAAGTTGCTAATTTTACGGATAAAGTTAAGCAACGTTGGTTGGATTTTGTTATGCCTAATAAAAATCAACGCATTATTAGTAATCCGAAAACCCTCAAATTTATTGATTTTTGTGCCGATGAATTGTCTTCTTCATATAATCAGCGTTTAATACTTGGTGCTACTGCCCTTGCTACCCAACCATTTATTGATTTTAATAACAAAAAAGTTGATGAAAAGACTCGTAAAGTTTCTGTTTGTAGAACTTTAGCAAAAATTCTTGTTGGTACCGCTACAGGTTACACAATTAGAAAACTTTGTGTAAAAAGTATTGACGCTTTTACTAAATATCCGAAAGATATTCCGCCAAATGCTAGATTTAAAAATTTAAGATCTATACTACTACCAACTGTTGAATACACCGCAGAACAATTGGCACAACATAAGAATACATTAGGAACTCTTATGGCACTTGGTGTTATGCTTTTTACAAACTTCTTAATTGATGCGCCACTAACAAAATATTTTACTAACAAATTTATGAAGGAGGCTGATAAACATGAATCTTAAGCCTATTCAAAATTTAGTAAATAATATTTTTGAAAAATTTAGTTCAAACCCTGGGAAAATGCTTATTTATACAGGTGTTTATGGCTGGTTTTTGTCTTCTGCTGCTCAAGTAGTTGCTATTGCTGTAAATAACAATATTTCAAGAGAACAAAAATCTTATCTTATTCCTCAAGAAATCGCAGATGGTGCTGTTAACGTTTTTTCATTTTTTCTTATTACCCAATCTCTTAAAATGTTAACATCTAAACTTGTTTCTACTGGTAAAATTATTTCTCCAAAAGTCAGAAATTTCTTGGCTAACAAGGGCTACAATACTAAAGATTTTATTGGAAAATATAACACTGATATTGGTGAAATTCTTACTGCTGATTTTCGCGAAATCAGACCTGATTACAACAAGTTTAAAAATGGTTTAGATGTAATTGCTACTACTGCAGGTTCTATTTTATCTTGTAATATTGTGACTCCTATTCTTCGTAATCATATTGCGGCTAACAGACAAAAGAACGTTATCGAAACAAGTAAACCAGAATTGAATCAATTTCAACGTCCTAGAGGTCTTACTATTGACCAATTTATTACCCAGGCTAATGTTAAGTATAATTCAGGTAGTCTAAAGATTTAAGACTACAATAAAGCCAATTATAATTAGCATTATCATGCTGGAAAATATTGCTACTATTTTGTAAAAAGGTTCTGTTTTTGTTTTAACGATCAATAGTTTATTCATTATTGTTCTTGTATAGTCTTGTTTCATTTCGTTTTTTATTTTTTCGTATGAGTTGTGCATTATTCTTTTAAGATTGTATATTTCTTCCATTTCTTTTCTCGCAGCAGGATTTGTTATTACCATCTTTTTTATTCGCAAGTTTTCTTTTGCGTCTAATTCATTATCAATATAGGCAGAAAGATTGTTTTTAAAATTAGTATATTGTCTATCTTCAGAATTAATATTAGAATTTTCTATTTTTTGTTTTATTTTTCCAACATAATTCATATAAAAATTTTTGCATTTTGGACATATTTGCAAATGGTTTTCAATATGTTGTTTCAGTTTTGGATTTAACTTATTTTCTAAATAAAAACTAATTAGTGCTATTACTTGATTACATGTCAATTCATTACTCATATCTACTCCTTAAATATATGCTTTCAAGTCACATTGTAATCTTTCTCTTGCCCTTGCTATTCTTGATTTAACTGTTCCTATGTTTGTGTTCGTTAATTTTGCTATTTCTTCATAACTTAACCCTTCAAATTCTCTTAATATTATTGGTAGTTTAAAGTGTTCAGGAAGTTCTAAAATTGCGTTTTTAATTAATTGTTCTAGTTCACCAGATAAACATTTTTCGTGAGGTTTGCATTTTATGTCAATTATAGGTAGAGGGTTTTCATCTATTGATACGCAATCTGGTTTTCTGTTTTTTTTACGAATTTCGTCGTAGTAAAGATTAGTTATTATTTGATTTAGCCAACGTCTGAAATATTTTGGATTTTTTAGAGTTGAAATGTTTTTAGCAACCTTTAAAAGAGCTTCTTGCGTTAGATCTGCGATATTTTCACGTTTTTTTATTAGATATGAAAATGCAGCAAAAACGTTCTTTTGTTCTCGGCGGATTAATTCTTCAAGTGCTTTGAAGTCATTGCTTTGAGCCAAAATGATTAAATCGTGTTCGGGAATTTTTTTATATTGCGACACAGTAAAATACTCCTTATCATAATGGTAAGGAATATTTTTTGTATTTTACACATTCTTTATTGCATTTTTAATAACTATATTTTTTTTATTAAAATATAATTATTTATTAGAAATGTATCCTCTGATAGCGCTATATGCGGCAACATAAGGTGAAGATAAGTAAATATATCCATTAGTGTTACCCATACGCCCTTGGAAGTTTCTATTTTGTGTAGTTAAACAAACTTCGCCATCTGCTAAAATCCCGGCGTGAACACCAACACAAGGGCCACATCCTGGAGGTAATATTGTTGCGTTTGCTTCAAGGAATGTTTTTATCAAGCCTTCTTCTAGTGCTTTTAAATAAATATCTTTTGATGCAGGGCATATAAGCATTCTTACATCTTTATGTACTTTGTTGCCATCTAAAATTTTAGCAACAGTTCGCATATCTTCAATTCTGCCATTTGTGCAAGTTCCAACAAAAACTTGGTCAACTTTTATTTCTTCAAGTTCGTCAACAGTTTTTGTATTGTCAACTGTGTGCGGGCAAGAAACTGTGTGCTTAACGTCTTTAGCATTTATATGAATTACTCTTTCATATATAGCGTCTTCATCAGGTGTTAATGAGCGGAACTTGTCCTCTCTGCCTCTTTCTTTTAAATATGCTCTTGTCTTTTCATCAGCAACAAATAATCCTGCTTTAGCGCCTGCCTCAACTGCCATATTTGCTAAAGTAAATCTTTCAGACATTTCCATATTTTCGATAGTGTCTCCAGCAAATTCTAAAGCACGGTATGTAGCACCATCAGCACCAATCATACCAATTAAATGTAACATCAAGTCTTTAGAACAAATGCCTTCATTAAACTCGCCTGTTACAACAATTTTGAATGTTGATGGAACCTTTAACCAAGTCTTTCCTAGAGCCATTGCAACAGCAATATCAGTTGATCCCATACCTGTCGCAAATGCACTTAATGCCCCTGATGTGCAAGTGTGAGAATCCGCACCCACCAATATTTCACAAGGGTTAACGAAGGTTTCTATTAATCTTTGATGGCACACCCCAGAACCTACTTCTGATAATATAGCACCGTATTCTTTTGAAAAATCACGTAATGTAGTATGCATATTTGAAAGTTCTTTTTTAGGACTAGGAGATGCGTGATCTATGAATAAGATTGTTCTTTCAGGATTGTTTAATTTATCTTTGCCTAATTTTTTAAATTCTTGTACTGTTAATGGTCCTGTCCCGTCTTGTACTGCACATACGTCAACTTTTGCTATTACAAGTTCTCCTGCGTGTACTTCTTTCCCTGCGTGTTCTGATATTATTTTTTCTGCTAATGTTAGTCCCATTCTTAACTCCTATTTGGTTATTTCAATTCTATCTTTTAATGCTCCTGATGGTTCGTAATATGGAGAAACGGTCATTATCTTTGCTGCTACATCAGGGTGATAATATATAAATTTCAACTCGCTTTTTGTCAAAGGTTGTTGAGTGTGAACGTTTGCATAACGAGCCAATTCAAGAATATTTCTAGCCTCATCCTCGTCTTTAAATTCAATTTCTAAATTATTATATACGTTTCTGAAACCTTTAATTCCACCGTATTCGCCTGTTGTAATCATACGACCTGTTTCAATAATTTCAGGTTCTCCTCTACCCAATTCTTCAAAGTCGTATAATTCGTAATTTCTTCTGTCTTTTAATGCACCATCAGCGTGTATGCCTGATTCGTGGGCAAAAGCGTTGTCTCCAACCGCAGGTTGGTTTTTTGGAATTGGAACACCAAAAGCATAAGCAGTATATTTTGCTAATTGCCATGCTTTACTTAAATCAATATTTTCATCAATTTGGTATTTGTTTTTAAAGCCTGCAGATTTAAGGATTGCAAGTAAGCAAGATACTAAATCTGCGTTACCTGCACGTTCACCCATGCCGTTTATAGCGGTGTTTATGTATGCATCTTGCCCTGCATCTACTGCCGCTTTTGCTCCCATAATTGAACAACCAACAGCCATGCCTAAATCGTTATGATAGTGAAGTTCAATTGGCATTTGTGTTTCTTTTGCTATTTTATAAATTCTTTCGTATGTTGTCTGCGGGTCTTCAAAACCTAATGTGTCACAGTATCTAAATCTTGTAGCACCACATCTTTTTGCTTCTTTTCCGTATTTGATTAGGTAATCAATATTACTTCTTGAAGCGTCTTCAGCATTAACACCTATTATTTGTGCACCGTGTGAAACAGCACATTCTACGGCTTCACATGTCATTTTCATTATATCGTCAAGTGTTTTTTTACCTTGATATTTACCCATTGTCATTTGCTCAGAAGTTGATTGTGATAGGTTTACATATTTCAATTTCGAAACATTTTTAAATGATTCATCTACATCACTGGCAATTGCTCTCATCCAGCCAGAAAGTTTTGTTGTTTTAATAGCACCTCTATCAACTAATTCTAGGTTGCCATTTAAGTAATTTATCTCGTGCTTTGTTGTTGGAAACCCAAATTCTGATTGAGTTATACCCATTTCATCAAGCATTAAGTTTATAATAGTTTTTTGTAATTTTGCTAGTCCAAGTCTTGAAGTTTGAACCCCATCTCTATTTGTTACGTCAACAAAATATATTTTCTGCATTCTTTGTATCCCTTTCTGCTCTTTATTATACACAAAATATTAATAACTTGCATTTTTGTATGAAGTTATTTAAAATGTTGTTATATGGATAAATTATTAGAGAAAAAGATTAATAAAGAGTTTAAGCACGGTAATGTAAAATCCGCTATTGAATTATGTCAATTGGGTTTACAGAATGATCCTACAAATGCAGATTTACATGTTAGGCTTGGTGATTTGTTTCTTGCTTGGCATTTAGATATTTACAATTCGTGCCAATATATTGATGAGGCAATAACAGAATATCAACGAGCACTTGAAACCTATATTGACTCGCCTGAGATTTATTTCAAAATAGGTAAAGCACAGTTTTACAAAGGTGATTTAGACAAGGCTATCAATTATTTTGATATGTCTATTTCAAAAAATACCAAGTATGCAAAAGCATATTATTTCTTGGCTGAAACTTATACAAAACGTGCTAGATTTCACGAAGCAATCATTAACGCAAAAAAAGCGATTGAATGTGCTCCATTACGTAATTCTTGCGCTCATTATTTGCTTTATAATTTGTATAAAGTCTCTTCTTTTAGATGTTTCAAAACTGCTTTTAAATCAAAATTTGAGTTGGTTCTTTCTTGGTTAACTTTACCGTTTGATTTAAGTGCTATTAAAAATGTTTGCCGTTCTATTTCTTATTTGAAATTTATGCCGGTATTATTAAAAGGTTTTTGGAAAGTTCAAACAAAAGGTTTGGCTGATGCTATTGATATTTATGTTGATGCTATAGAAAAGGCTCCTGGATTTATCCCTTTATATTGTTTATTAGGCGATATTTATAGAAATGTTGGGCAATTTGAAAATGCAATAACAGAATATAAAATGGCTATTTGGTTAGATTGTTTGAATATTCCAGCATATAGAAATTTATGTACTGCTTATGAAGAAATAGGTGATTTTGATAGTGCCATTGAAACTTATGAAAAGTTAATTCAAATTATGCCTAACATCCCAGAATTTCATTCAAATTTAGCAAATATTTTATATGTTAAAGGCGAACCAGAGGCTGCAATATCACATTTCCAAACGGCTGTTACATTGAATCCTAGCAAACAATGGACAAGTATTATCAATCAAACTTTAGGTTTTGTATTCCAAGAATCTAAATCAGATTTAAATGCAGCAATTAGTTCTTACCAAAGTGCTTATTTGTTAACTCCAGAAGACATTGATATTTATGTAAATTTGGGTAGTGCTTTTTATGATAAAGAAGACTATGCAAATGCTCTGACTGTTTATAGAAACGCTTTGGATTTACAACCTGAAAACGCTAAAATTCACTGTAATTTAGGCTTCTTATATTGGGGCAAAGGTGATTTAGATGAAGCAATTAAAGAGTATGAATTGGCAATTCAATATGATCCTCTTTATGATATTGCATACAACAACCTAGGTGTAATTTATCTTGATGATTTAGGTCGTGTACAAAAAGCGATGGAATTATTCAAAAAATCAGTTGAATGTAATCCTAATTATGCGCTTGCTCATTTTAATTTGGCTCGTTGTATTGCAATTACTGGTGATAAAATTGAAGCCGCTAAACTTTATCAAATAGCGCAAGATATTAACAAAGTTACAGGCGAAATTGATCCTCAAGATATTATTGATAAAATTAACGGATTGTTTGAATAATTATTATCTGTAAATATCGTTCCCAATTTGTACAGCTGTTACGTACATAACTTCACATGCACCACCACCTTTGTTATTTCCTCTGGATGTTCCATTTCTGTCTGTGCGTGACAAACTGGTGTATGTGATTATTCTCTTACGGTCATTAGTATATTTATCAATTAAATAACCATCGAGTTTTACAACAGTATCTTTTTTTATTTTTAGTAATGCACCCATTACATTTGCATTTGCAGGAACTAAATGTGTGTGCGAAAAGTTATATAAAAGGTTATTACTCTTTTTATATTTAAAGAAAAGTGCTCTGGCTTGTCCTAATGTCTTTTTTGATTTAAAGGTATATCCGTAGTCCTTAATTACCTCAGGTTTTGATAATTCGCCCCAAGTTAATCCTATATCTAAGAGTGCCATGTCATCAAAACTATTACGCATTATATCTCTTAACCATAAATTTGAGTTTAATGCCACGACATAGCCAGTTATAGAATACTCAGCCACTGGTTTTAATGTGTGTGTTAATCTTTCTCCTTGGTGTTCAAAAAAGTCAGCATTACTCATTATTTTTTGAATTGGTTTATTCATAGCATCCGGTAATACTTCAGATCTTTCACTCACCTGTGGGAAACTATATAGTGAACGAAAATATAAGTCTCCAATCAGTGAATTTATTAATATTATTGACATTATAATAAGGCAAACATAACAAAAGTTCCTAAACATTTAGAGCCTCATCGTTTACATTAACAGGAAGCATAAAGGTAAATGTAGAACCTTTTCCAAGTTCAGATGCAACAAGTATTTTACCATTATGGTGTTTTTCTATTGTAGTTTTTACCAAATGTAATCCTAGACCAGTACCTTTAATGGTATGAGTATCGTTTTCAACTCTATAAAATCTATCAAAAATCTTTTTCAAATGTTCTTGTGCGATACCACAGCCTTCATCAGTTACAGATAAACATATGTTTTTAGAATCACAGAACAAGCGTACAGTGATTTTTGAGTCGTCAGGTGAGTATTTTATTGCATTTGATAATAAGTTCCTTACAGCGCGTTCTATGCCGTCGTAATTGAATAAAATTTCAGGGATATCTGTTTCTTTGTTTATTTCTATTTTAATATTTTTACCATCTGCCAAAATTTGAATATGTTTAACACAACTTTCAACAATTACATCAAGTTTGTTGTAGGTTTTTTCTAATTCTACGTCTGAATCAAGACGCGAAAAATCAAGAATATCATTAACCATTGTATTTAGTCTAATAATTTCATTATTTATTGTGCCTATAAATTCACGTTGAGTTTCATAATCAAATTCATTACCCATTGTGTATAGTGTATCAATATAACTTCTTAGAACAGTAACAGGAGTTCTTAATTCGTGGGAAACGTTAGATATAAATTGTGATTTCATCATATCCATTTCAACTTCTTTTGTAACGTCAATTAATACAATAATGTAGCCAACATATTCGCCGCTTTGTGTATGCATTGGAGAAATAATTGATTTAATTATTTTTTTGTCTATTGATATGCTGAAAAGAACGTTCTTGTTTTTGTTCTCTTTGTATTCTTCTATTCTATCTTTGAAACAATAATTTCCTTCTGTATCGATGTATTTTTGAATAGGAGTGTTTAGCAATTGTCCTTCTTCAAGTTCTAGAAGTGTTTTGGCGTGTCTATTTACTAAAACCACATTATCGTTATTGTCACATACGACAACACCGTTTGCGATACTCATTAAAACAGATTCTAACTTATTGCGTTCTAATGTTAGTTGTTCAATATTTTGTTCTTCATACAAGTGTAGTCTAGTTGACATATCATTGAATGAATCAAACAGTTCTTGTACTTCGTTACTAACATTTTCCCCTGTGATTTTATAACCGAAATTACCAGATGAAATTTTATGTACGCCATCGTGAAGAATGTGTAATTCTCGAGTTATTAAATATGTATTTATCAGGATTACAAATGCAAATATTATCCACGCAACAGCAAAAACAAACAATAAGGATGCTCTTGTCGTTGAAGAAATCTGGCTAATGATATTACCAGAAAGTCCAACTGTAACAGAACCAATTAATTTGCTCCCTGTTAACGGTGAACTTACTGTAATGTTAGGTTTATTTATACTTTTTCTATTGTTATTTTGGCAAGAATAAATAACGTTACCATCTCTATCAGTGAACTCAATGAAAACAATATCATTATGGCCTTTGATAATTGAGTCAGAGTGTTCTTTTAATGTTGTATAGATTTCACTTTTTTGTAAACTATTCGTTAAAACACTACTTTCAATTGCAAGTGTTTTTGAAATAACTTGTCCAAAGTTTTGGTAACCTTCATTGAGTTTGTTTTGAATATTTAAAACAGAAAATATTGCTATTGCCATGATCAAAATAGTACTTAATAGCAATCCGAATATTATTAATCTATTTTGTGTTGTAAAACTAACCTTTTTAACCATATAAAAATTATAACACCAATTAGCCTCTTGAGCAAATAGTTCTTGCAACATGTACACCTGAAGCAGATGCTTGGATCAAACCTCTTGTTACGCCTGCTCCGTCACCTATTGTGAATAAGTTTTGTACACCTTCAGTTTCTAATTCGTTAGTTAATTTAACTCTAGCCGAATAGAATTTAACCTCAATACCATATAGTAATGTGTATCTTGATGCTGTACCTGGTGCTATTTTATCTAATGCATATAGCATTTCTATAATACTTGTCATTTGTCTGTAAGGGATTACCAAGCTTAAATCCCCTGGTGTCGCACAAGTCAATGTCGGTTGAATTATGCTAGATTTAATTCTATCTGGTGTAGATCTTCTACCGTCAAGTAAATCACCAAATCTTTGTACTAATATACCGCCACCTAACATATTGGCAAGTCTTGCAATATGTTGACCATATTGGATTGGTTCTTTAAATGGTTCTGTGAACTTTTTACTAACTAGTAAGGCAAAGTTAGTATTATCAGTTTTCTTTTCTGCATAACTATGACCGTTAACAGTCGCAATTCCACTGTAATTTTCTTGTACGACTTCTCCGTTAGGATTCATACAGAATGTTCTAACCTCATCACCAAAAGTTGGTGAATAATATACCAATTTTGATTCGTATAATTTTGAAGTTAAAGGTTCGAATACAGGTGCAGGAAGTTCAACCCTTACCCCAATATCAACAGCATTGTTCACCATACCAATTTTATTTTTAGCAAATTCGTGTGTTAACCAATCTGCTCCTTCTCTACCAGGTGCAATAATTGTGTATTGAGCAGAAATAGTATCACCGTTGCTTAATTTTATACCTTTAACTTGTTCACATTCAACAATTAAACTTTCTGCAGCAACATTGTTTAAAATAGTAATTCTTTCATTTAAATAATCTTGCATGTTTTTTAGAACATCTAAACTTCTTTCAGTTCCTAAATGTCTAACTGGGGAATGAACAAGTTTTAATTCAGCAAGAGCAGCCTGTCTTTCTATTTCTTTAAATGTTTTTAAGTCTGTTCCAAATAGTTCATCTGTAGCACCAAAATCAAGATACAATTTATCAGAATAATCAATTAATTGTTCAGCTTCTTCTCTTGACATATAATCAACAAGGTGGCCACCAACGTCAGGTGTTAATGTTAATTTACCATCTGAAAAAGCACCTGCACCACCCCAACCACATAGCAAACCACATCTTTTACAGTTTGTACAAATTGGAGAACCTTCTCGCAAAGGACATTTTCTATTTTCAATTTTTTGTCCTTTTTCAACTAATACTACTTTCCATTCAGGTTTTAATTTCGCAATTTCTAACGCTGCAAATATACCTGCTGGGCCTGCTCCTATTATTGCTACATTATACATACTTAATCCCTCTCTCTACATTTTCAATCTACTATAAAATAACTAATTTTTAAAGATATTATGAAGTAAATGTTAAGCTTTAGTGAATAATATTTTGTCTAGTTTGAATTTATTCTTTTTAGGTTCAGACATGTGAATTTCCATCACAACAGGTTTATTCACAATTTTGCCATTTTCTTCAATTTTAGTGTTCAAATGTCTTGATTTTTGACTTATAAATCTTTTTACAAGACCTCTATATGATAATTTTGCATTTTTATGTTCATATGAACTAACTATTCCTAAATCATTACAAATTCTTTTTTGACTGCCAATTTCTTTCCCATTATTTTTAAGTGCATTGGCTTCATTTCCGGTAAAAATATAACCTTTATTACACATTACTGAACAAGTAATATTACCAGTTTTATCGAAACCATTTATTGCTCTGTAATAACTATAATCTTTATCAAAATAATGTAAGTATCTTAATGCAGTATCAAATTCGGGATTTTGCTTTATCGGTCCACACATTACATTAATTGCCTTTTGGCAACCTCTCATAATATTTGTTTTACCTGTTGCTTCTAATCCATCATAAAAAACTCTTACGGGAATTACACTAGTAAAATTTATTGAATTATCAATTTTATTAATTTGCATAAGAAACCCCTTTACTTGGAATTTAAGGCTTATAAACTTATTTCTTTGTTATTTGTGATTGGTTTTGTTACAAATCTTAAATATTTATTTATAAATTAATAAATTTTTCTAATTCGTCTTTTAAATCTGTTGGTAATTGATCTCCACTAGCATGTCGAGGATAGCAATCATTTGGCAATTTCATATAATCACCAAATTCATCTATTAGCATTTGTTCAATATTGTTTGGTGCGAATACTTCTATATCTTCATATTTAATTTTCTGAAGAGGAAATACCGTTTCATAATCAAATACGTGTATATAATGCTTGTGAGGATAATCTATTCCATAAAATAATGATGGTTTAGATGCTTTGTCAACAGAGTTATTCTTTAGAAATTTTGTTTTTATGATATTTTGAAACCTTTTTCTCATTAGTAATGGTTGTGTTTTAAAGAATAAAAACATTACATTATAATACCATTTATTACTATATGACTTTAGTATATTT
>JAZRSZ010000032.1:0-11594 GCA_045651695.1 Candidatus Gastranaerophilaceae bacterium | reverse complement strand
GAGGTTTTAATCACCCTAGGCATAATCGGTGTAGTCGCTGCATTGACAGTTCCGACATTGATGCAGAATGTAACTAACAAACAATTTGAATCAGGGAATAAGGTATTTACTAATAAATTAAAAGAAGCATTAAAAGTAATGAATACTCAACAAGTATTGAGAGGTTATTCAACAACAGAAGCGTTTATGGATGAGTTTAAAAAACACTACAAAATAAACCATGTATGCGTAGATAACCCAACACAATGTTTCCAAAAAACAGTAACTTGGAACGATAAAGAAGTAGATTTATCTAACATTAAAGAAGCAAAAGATATGGTACAATATGGCCCTGAAGAACAAGACTGGGGAACAAACGTAGTAGGTGTACAGTTTGCAAACGGTATGTCAGGCTTAATGGCATATAATCCAAAATGCAAAGCAGACCCATTCAATATGCAAGCAGAAGTTCTAAATTGTGTAGCAATTGTATATGACCTAAACGCAAACGCAACCCCAAACGAATACGGCAAAGACCTAATGACAACAGGTAATGTAAAAAACTTATCAAGCACTGCAATGAATATCAATGGGGTTTCCGTAACCAAAATCTTAACACCTGAATTAATTGCACCAGTAAATTGTACAGATACAACAAGCCCTGATTATCAATATTGTCCAACAGAAGATACAACGCAATATGAGACAGACTATTGGGCAGGCGCAGCAAAGGCTTGTGGTGGTAGAGAAAATCTGCCAAATATTTCTCAGTTAGAAAAAATTGGTGAAGAATTTGTGGTCGATAATGACGCATTTTTGTCAACATATAATTTGGATACATCAGGTGGAAATAATGTTACAGTTTATAGTAATGAGTTTAGCAACAATCCCTATGGATATGAAGTTTTGGAGAACGATATGTTAATTTTATTTTCTTCTTGGGGTCCTCTTGGTTCGTATGAAATTTTTACAAATGAAAGAAATAACTTTTATAGTGCTCCGCATGTTTTCTGTGTAGAAAACTAATAACATGTTTATGATAAACATATAATTATAACAAACGAGGAAGGTTTTATACCTTCCTCGTTTATATATAAAAATAAAATTAATGATTATATTAAAACTGATCTAAGAATCTAACGTCATTGTTAAAGAATAAGCGAATATCGTCGATTGCGTATTTAAGCATTGCAAGTCTTTCGACGCCCATCCCAAAAGCAAATCCTGAATATACGTTAGGATCGATACCAACACCTTCAAGAACATTAGGGTCAACCATGCCAGCACCCAATATTTCTAACCAGCCAGTGCCAGAGCATGTTCTACAACCCTTGCCTTCGCACATAATACATTGAACGTGGATTTCAGCAGATGGTTCTGTGAATGGGAAGAAACTGCTTCTGAAGCGTGTTGGACGGCTTGCTCCAAAATATAATCTGATAAATTCGTTCAAAACACCTTTTAAATCTCCAAATGTGATGTCTTTATCTACATAAAGACCTTCAATTTGGTGGAAGAAATTGTTTTTACGAGCATTGATATTTTCATTTCTATAAACTCTACCAGGAGCAATAACTCTAATAGGTGGTTTTTTGCCTTCCATAGAGTGAATTTGTGCACCTGAAGTTTGACTTCTTAAGATAACATTTTGTGCTAGTTTAGTATAGAAAGTATCCTGCATATCTCTTGCTGGGTGATCTTTTGGAACATTTAACATGTCAAAGTTGTAGTATTCTGTTTCAACTTCTGGTGAGTGTTCATCAGGTACAACAGAAAAACCAAGACTTTGGAAAATTTCAACAATTTCGTTTGTTGTTGAAGTTAAAGGGTGAACATGTCCCATTGGAACAAATTTCCCAGGAAGCGTTACGTCTAATCTTTCTTTTTGAAGTTTTTCATTTAGTTCTTTTTTATAAAACTCGTCATGTTTTGCTTTTAAACCAGATTCAAGTTGTTGTGTAATTTCGTTTGCCAAAGAACCGATAACACGTTTGTCTTCATCTGCTAGGTCTTTCAATCCTTTTTTAATTTCATTAAATTCACCTTTACGGCTTAAATACTTATTTCTAATTTCTTCAATATCATTTATTGAAGTTGCTTTTTTTAAATCTGCGCTTGCATTTTTGTAAATAGTTTCTAATTGAGTTTTCATAAATTTCCTTTTATTTCGTTATATTTTTTTTCATACCCTATTGTAGTTTTTTCGCCATGCCCACTATAAACATTTATGTTTTCATCTAGTGTGAATAAATTTTTAATACTTTCAACGATTTTATCAAAGTCGCCACCTGGTAAATCACATCTACCATAAAAATCTTTGAATAAAGTATCTCCAGAGAATAGATTTTCGCCTATTAAGTAGCACATACTTCCTTCTGTGTGGCCTGGAGTGTGAATACATTTTAATTTAGTATTTCCAAATTCGATTGTATCGCCATCTTTAACAAATTCGTCTGCTTGTGGTGTTTCAGCACCCATTAAACCGAAAGTAGCCATAATCGCTGAAGTTTCTTCCATTCTTTCGACATCAGATTGATGGATAAGAACTTTTGCACCTGTTGCCTCTTTAGTTTTGTTTACACCTAAAACGTGATCAAAATGACCGTGAGTTAGAATAATGTATTTTACATTAACACCATCTAAAATGTCAGGCTTATATTCTGAACAGTCTATTAATACTGCTTCACCATTGTCTATTAATAAGTAATTATTAGCGGCTAAAGGTCCCGCTTCAAAAGTTTTAATTTCCATGTTCTATCTCAAAAATTTCTTTACACTGGCTGAATATACGTTTTGCATCTTTTAGTGCAACCATATTTGGTCCATCGCAAAGGGCGTTATCAGGATCTGGGTGAACTTCAAAGAACAATACATCAGCGCCAACAGCCATTGCGGCTTTTGCTAAATATGGAACGAAAGTTCTATCACCGCCTGTTGAAGTTCCGTTAGAACCAGGAAGTTGAACACTATGTGTTGCGTCAAATACAACAGGATATCCAAATCGTTTCATAATAGGAATTGCTCTGAAATCAACAACTAAATTGTTGTATCCAAAAGATGTTCCTCTATCGGTTACCAGGATATTATTGTTTCCTGCATCTTCAACTTTTTTAATTAAAGATTTCATTTGCTCTGGTGCTAAAAACTGACCCTTTTTGATATTAACAATTTTACCAGTTTCAGCAGCAGCGACAAGCAAATCTGTCTGTCTGCATAAGAAAGCAGGAATTTGTAAAATATCTGCGACTTCGCTTACAGGTTTTGCCTGTTCAGGTAAGTGAATATCAGTCACGATAGGCAAATTGTATTTTGTTTTGATTTCGTTTAGAACTTCTAATCCTTTTTCCATCCCAGGTCCTCTGAAAGATGTGATAGATGAACGATTTGCTTTGTCAAACGATGATTTAAAAACGTAATTTATGCCTAATTCTTGGCAAATTTCTTTAAGTCCGCAAGCGGTTTCATCTGCGATAGCCTTGTCTTCGATCGCACAAGGGCCAGCAAGAATTGTTAATTTATTACCGCCTATTTCAAAATTGTTTAAATTAATTATACTCATAGCCGTATTATATATAAAAAAGACCTTAAATGCAACAAGGCGGGATGTTTATCCCGCCTTGTTTTCATATTATTTAATAAAGTTGATTAACCATTGATTTGGCTCATAACTTCATCAGCGAAGTTGTCTTGACGTTTTTCAAGACCTTCACCAAGAACGAATCTTGTGAATGCTTTGATTTCAAGTTTACCTTCGATTAATTGTTGAATTGTGATGTCAGGGTTTTTAACGAATGGTTGTTCAAGTAAAACTCTAGCAGCCATAAGTTTATTTACACGACCTTCAACGATTTTTGCTCTGATTTGTTCAGGTTTGTTTTGGATATCTTCTTTACCCATTTCAATTCTAGTTTCTTCATCGATAACTGATTGAGGGATTTCTGCTCTTGTAACGAATTCAGGAGCGTTAGAAGCGATATGTAAGCAAATATCGTTTAACAATTCAGCATCAGCTTTGTCAGCGTTCAAAAGAACACCGATTTTGCCGTTGTGAATGTATGTTGCTGTGCAACCTTCGTAACGAACGAATCTTCTGAAAGTGATTTTTTCACCGATAGAAGCGATTTTTTCTTTGATAACTTCTTCAACAGTTTTACCACATTTAGGGCAAACAGAAGCAACAAAAGAATCAGCGTCTGCTGGGTTTGTTTCAGCAACTGCTTCTGCTAAACCGTTAACTAATGCTTTGAATTCTTCGTTTTTAGCAACGAAGTCAGTTTCACAGTTAACTTCAACGATAGCGCCTTTAGTTTCATCAACGTATGCACCTACTAAACCTTCAGCAGCGATTCTGCCCATTTTTTTATCAGCAGAAGCCATACCTTTTTGGCGTAGGATTTCCATTGCTTTTTCCATATCTCCGTCAACTTCAACTAATGCTTTTTTAGCGTCCATCATGCCTGCACCAGTTTTGTCACGAAGTTCTTTTACCATTTGAGCTGTAATATTCATTTTTGTTTTCCTTTTCTTCTAGTTTTACGGATTATTCAGCAGATGTTTCTTCAACGCCTGCGTCTTTTGCTTTAATTGCTTCTACTTTTTTAGCGTTTGCGTTTGCTTCTTTAAGTGCTTTACCTTCAAGAACTGCGTCAGCTAATTTAGAAGTAACTAACTTGATTGATCTGATAGCATCGTCATTACCAGGGATAATGTAGTTTATACCATCTGGATCAGCGTTTGTGTCAGCCAAACAAATAACAGGAATGCCTAATTTGTTTGCTTCTTTAATAGCGATGTCTTCTTTCTTTTGGTCAACGATGAAGATTAAATCAGGTAATCCTCTCATTTCTTTGATACCGCCTAAAGTTTTGCTTAATTTACCTAATTGACGGTTTAATTGAGCGATTTCTTTTTTAGGCAATTTTTCTGCGTGACCAGATTCGATGAAAGATTCCATTTCTCTAAGTTTATTTACTCTAGCTCTGATTGTTTCAAAGTTAGTAAGCATACCGCCTAACCATCTTCTGTTGATGTAATAAGCACCTGCTCTAGTTGCTTCTTCAGCAACAACTTCTGCTGCTTGTTTTTTTGTTCCAACGAACAAAACGTTTTTGTTACGAGCAGCGAATTCTCTTACAACTGCGTATGCTTCGTCTAATAAATCAGAAGTTTTACGTAAATCTAAAACGTAAATACCGTTTCTTGCACCGTAGATATACGGTTTCATTTTTGGGTTCCATCTTTGTGTTTGGTGTCCGAAGTGTACACCTGCTTCTAAAAGTTCAATCATAGATGCTGTTGGCATCGGTTTTCTCCTTATGTTTAATGTATTGTACTACGGGCTAAACTGTCCCATCTAATGTGGTTTAATCGGGGTATTAAGCCAATTACAACAACCTTAAGACTAGGGCTTTGCCTATCGGACTAGTATAACCACTAACATAATACTATAAACATAATGCTTTGCAAATGTTTGTTTAAAAATGTTAAAGAAGTTTTTTACAAATTTAAAATATTAATATTCAATACCTTGACGAGCCATAACGCCTGAATCGAAATAGTGCTTGATTGGTTTCATTTCAGTAACCAAGTGAGCGATTTGTTTTAGTTCAGGGTGCGCGTAACGACCTGTTAAAACTATTTCTAAGTTTTTAGGTTTGTTTATTAATGTGTCTCTAACTTCAGAAACTTTAATCATATTCATAGAAGTACAAATGTTAATTTCATCTAAGATGATTAATTGATATTCACCTGAGTTGATAGCCTCTTTTGCAAATTCCCAACCCTTTTTTGCTTCTCTGTAATCATCCAAGCAAACATTGTGAGAGTAACAAACTCTATCCATACCAAATTGAACTACTTCAAGGTTTGGTAAAAATTCAGAAGATGCAATTTCCCCATAAGAAGTTGCACTATCGCCTTTTGTAAATTGGATAATAAGAACTTTCCAGCCGTGACCTAATGCTCTAAGAGCCAATCCTAATGATGCTGTAGTTTTTCCTTTTCCATCTCCTGTATAGATTTGTATGTACCCATTTTCTAACACTAACTTCTATCTCCCAAATTTAAAGATTTTAAACTCTCTATCCATATTTTAAACGATACTGCAAAAGATTTAATCGTTCTTTGGATGGATAATTACGGAGTAAATTGTATATCTCCCAAATCTCCTCCGATTTGTTCTTTCATAATATGTCTAATTTAAAAAAAAGTGAAGACATTTTATCCTTGGCATGCCAAAGTCGTTACATAATATTTTTTAACAAAATTCAAGAGTATGAGTTGTGGCGGTTTTTGGATATAAAAATTTTTTGAATAAAAATTTACATAATATTTTTTAACAATTTGAATTTTTTACTTGCAGAGTTTTGTAATAGTGGTAGTGCCTTGCTTTAGGCCGAATCTTAAATGTGAAAAATTTTAACATATATGCAAATCAAGGAATAACTTTCAATAGAATATGAATTATTGTAACGAAGAAAAATCCAACAATTGATTTAGTGGAAAATTTTTTTATATTTTGTATAATATTTACATGGAGCGAAAATAAAATGGCAGAAGATAATAAAAATAAGAAAAATGTTGCACCGGGATTAGTTAAATCAGAGGGGTTCACCAGACCTCAAAAAACTAATGCTAAAAATCCGACATTAAAAGTTGTTGTTGATGGTTTGCCGTCAACACAAAAATTGGAGTTATATTCTCAATATTATGAAGAGAAGAAGGCTGATTCAAATTGGATTCCGACACAAGAGCAACTTAATATTACAGAAGAAATGCGCAGACCAGTATCTCCGACTCCTGCCGATAAGCCGACTGCAAAACAACCAGAAGTTAAGGCTCAACCTAAGTTTGTCAAGCCTAAGAAAAAAGAAGATGTTCCTGTTCCAGAGGCACCAAAAGTTGCTGATAAGTTAACTTCTGACATGGAATTAGCACTTCAACAAATGGCTAAAATTAAAGAACAAAAAGAAGAAATTAAACATATGGAAAGAGAAATTCCTGCTGATGTTAAGTTTGAAACTGAAACAGAAACTCCAAAAATCAATATGTTTGAAGCGGTTAATCAAGCGACTCCAGAACCAGAACATAAAGAAGAAGTCGATAAGAAAGAAATTCTCAAAGAAAAACCATATATGCGTGTTGATAAGACTGAGGTTAGAACTTCAACGGATGCCGATGGTAATGTTGTTTATATGGTTGATAAAAAAGTTTATAAAAAATCTGAATTTAATGAATACTTGCAAGGTATTAGCGGTAAAATCTTGGCATTAGATTGTAAATTATTAGAAATTAAAGGTGTTGAATATAAGCGTCAAGGTGATGGATACGTTTCTTCAACAGGTGAAAAATTATCTGTCGATAATATGTTAGAAATTCTTGCTCAAGAGAAGTAATATTAATTGTAAATAATTGTAAACTATTCCTAAACATGTGAAATTAGGCGATTTCACATGTTTTTATATGTTTAAGAGAGTACAAAAAAGAGAGCGAATTATGGCAGAATTTGGCGGCGTAACAGGCGGCAAAAAAGTATTTAATAGATCATTAGGCGGTGGCCAAACCGCTGGTAACTATGTTGGTGCTCGTCGAGGAGTGAATCCATATGACAATGGTGCAAACAATAGAGCCAAAGCGAGGGGCATAATTCGTAGTAATAAAGGCTTACCTCAAAGACCAAGTATTAGAGAACGTCAAGAAGGCTGTGATCACGGCTGTTCGCATAGTTCTAACGTTGGTTATACTGGCATGAATGCGATGGGTGCATTGGGTTCATTAGGTATGGGCGCAATGGGTATGATGGGTTCTATGGGAAGTATTTTTAATTCTACTCCTACCGCACCAAGAACACCAGTAACCCCAACTACACCGACTACACCAACTACACCAGTTGTTGATGGTGCTGTAACTCCAACAGTTGCTGAGCCAACAACAATTGAAAAAATGCAACAAGCAAATAATTCTACAGATTTGAGAACAGCATTTAATAATGCTAAGCAAGAGTTCAATGCCTTAAATGCACAGTTGCCTAGTTTGAAAACTGCAGCAGAAGGTGCAGAAAGATTATTAGAGTCAGAGAAATACGATGCTCAAATTTCAAATATGGAATCTAACGTAGTTCAAGCAAAAAAAGCAATGAATGAAGCAAAAAAAGATGTTGATATTGTGGCTGCAGAGAAGAAAGTAGCGATATCAACGTTGAATCAATATAAAGAACAATTATCAGCCGCTGGTCAAGCATATGTTGAAGCGGTAAATAATGTACAAACAATAGAGGGTAATTTGCAATCAGCGAAAGAAGCATTGGCAAATGCGTCTAGTGACGACCCAAATTATCAAACTTTACAAACGAATGTTACAACTCTTGAAACCGAATTACAGAATGCTAAGAATTCAGAACGAAACGCAAAGACAGCATTAGCAAGTGCTGAAGAGAAAGAAAAAGATGCAAAAGTGCATTTAGATCAAATGATTAGTAGATATGAATCATTAAATACTAAACAACAAACGTTAATAGAAACTTATGAAGCGAAGAAAACGGATTATGATAGTAATAAATCTCAACTTCAACAACTCAAACAAAAACAAAATGAAGCAAAGGCAACCATAAAAGCGTATGAAGAAGCTCAGGATAAATGGGATACATTGAAGGCTGCACTTCAAAAGGAAAAAACAAGATTGGCAAAACTAGAAGAGGCAGAGGCAAAAGAATTAGAAAACGTAAATAAAGATTTAGCAAAATTAGATAAAACGAATAGTACATTGTGGTCAAAAATTAATGATGATAAAGTTACCGTTGCAGACAAGGGTAGAATGCGAAGACACACAAATAACGAAAACGAAAGGTTGACTTTAGAAGAACGCAAGGCACAATTAGAAGCACAAATCAAGGCAACAGTACTAGCAGAACCTGCAAAGGAACTTTCTGATGGTACAGTCTTAAGACACAAAACCCTAAATGGAAAAACGTATTATATGGTAAATGATAATTTTGTTAAAGCAAACGAATATACACAGTTAGCAAATGCAGATTACAATAGAACTAACTTATAAATTGTCATAGAACCTTTACTTTTTAAAAGTTTTATTGTATAATAATTACATAGCAGTATTGCACAGAAAAAGAACGGACAACTTCCGTTCTTTTTTCAATAATAGAGGTAGTGTTATGAAACAAGATATTAACAGATTTGAAATTTTGGAAAAGATTACACCATTGATTGAAAATACCGCTATGCGTTTTAACGTTATTCCAATCGAAATCGATTTCGCTAAAGAAAATCATCGTTGGTTCTTGCGTATATTCTTATATTCAAAAGAGCAAGATATCACCCTCGATTTGTGTGAAGACGTTACTCGCAGTCTTAGTGATTTCTTGGATGAAATTATCCCTGTAAAATATTACTTAGAAGTTTCATCCCCTGGCTTGGAAAGAAAATTCAAATCAGAAAAAGAATTCATTATTTTTAAAGGTCGTAGAGTTAGTGTAAAACTCAAAGAGGTTTTACCTGGTGAAACTGAAAAGGTTTTTAAAGGTGAAATTTTGGATTACGACACAAATACAGGGTTAAAATTCTTCCGTTTCGACGACGGTCAAGAACTTCTAATCCCTAAATCAAACATTCAATCTGCAAAATTGTATATGGATTAAATCAATTAATTTTATAAAGGAGAAAAAAATGATTAAAATCGGAACAGCATTATTTGAAGCATGCGAAGAACTAGAAAGAGAAAGAGGAATTTCTAAAGAAGTTTTGATTTCTTCTCTATGTGACGCTATGGTTGCTGCTTACAAAAAACACATGCACGTTAAAGAAGCCGCTAATATCGAAGCAATTCTTGACGAACAAGCAGGCGAAATTGGCGTATTCAGTACTAAACTTGTTGTAAAAGAAGTTGAAGATCCTGAAATCCAAATTTCTTTAGAAGATGCGCAAGAAATCAGTGAAGACGTTGAACTTGATGACGAAGTTAAAATTGAAGTAACTCCTGAACAATTCGGTCGTATTGCTGCTCAATCTGCTAAACAAGTTATTACTCAACGTATTAAAGAAGCAGAAAGAAATCTTGTTCTAAACGAGTTCTTGGATAAAAAAGGAACTCTTGTTACCGGTATTATTCAACGTGTTGAAAATAGAAACGTTATCGTTAATATCGGAAAAACTGATGCTATCATGCCTCAAAAAGAACAAATTCCTGGCGAATACTACAAACCTGGTAACAGAATTAGAGTATTTGTTTTGAACGTTAAAGAAACAACAAAACTTCCTCAAGTAATTGTTTCTCATGCTCATGCTGAAATCGTTAGAGAATTATTTGAACTAGAAGTTCCAGAAATTGAAGACGGAATCGTTGAAATTAAATCAATTTCAAGAGAAGCAGGATACAGAACAAAAATTGCAGTTTGGTCTACTGACCCTGAAGTTGATTCAGTTGGTGCTTGTATTGGACCTCGCGGTAGTCGTATCCAAACTATCGTTTCTGAACTTAAAAACGAAAAAATCGATATCGTTAGATACTCTGAAGATCCTGTTGAATATATCGTAAACGCATTGTCTCCAGCAAGAGTAGTTTCAGTTGATATTTTGGCTGATGACGAATTCTCTAATGAAGCAATGGTAGTTGTTCCTGATGACCAATTATCTTTGGCTATCGGTCGTGAAGGTCAAAACGTTAGATTGGCTCACAAATTAACAGGTTGGAAAATAGATATCAAGAGTGTTTCTCAAATGGAAAGAGCAGAAAGTGAAAATATAACAAATCACTACTATGAAGAAGAAGCCGTTGAAAACATTGTTGATGAAGAAGAACTTCAACAAGAAATCGAAGAAGAAATGAATCAACAAGCATATGACGAAGAAGATTTAACTCAAGAAGAATATGCTGAAGAAGAAAATCTTGATGAAGAATAATTAGTTTTTCCAAGTTTTTAAAAAAGAGGCTGAGAATGCCTCTTTTTTATTAAAAATTTTCGAAAAAATTAGCATATTTCTTGAAAAATTATTGACAAAATAAATTGAGCGGATATTATTATATATGTGGAATAAAACCCAAAAATAGTAGTATATAGTAGAAAAAAAGGAGATTAATCTCATGGCTCGTGAAAAGTACGAAAGAACCAAACCGCACGTTAACATTGGTACAGTAGGCCACGTTGACCACGGTAAAACAACATTGACAGCAGCTATCACAGGTGTTATGGCTGCAGCTGGTAAAGCGCAAGCAAAAAAATTCGATGAAATCGACGCTGCTCCAGAAGAAAAAGCAAGAGGTATAACCATCTCTACAGCTCACGTTGAATACGAAACAGATGCAAGACACTATGCTCACGTTGACTGCCCAGGCCACGCTGACTATGTTAAAAACATGATCACTGGTGCTGCTCAAATGGACGGTGCTATTCTTGTTATCGCTGCAACAGATGGTCCTATGCCACAAACTCGTGAACACATCTTGTTAGCAAGACAAGTTGGTGTTCCTAACTTAGTAGTATTCTTGAACAAATGTGATATGGTTGACGATCCTGAATTGTTAGAATTAGTTGAAATGGAAGCTAGAGAATTGTTATCTAACTATGAATTCGATGGCGACAACATTCCATTCGTTCACGGTTCAGC